>CALLKZ010000062.1:0-5880 GCA_938082345.1 uncultured Alphaproteobacteria bacterium | reverse complement strand
GGCTGATGCTGCCATCTCGGTTGGTCATCACACCTAAATTTGCAAGGTAGATATCGCTCGCTCCGAACCCTGTAATGCCTGTGGTGATGATGGATCTGATCTGGCTGATCATTGATCGCACCAACGGATCACCTGGCAAATTACCGCCGTCACCGACACCTGTTCCCCTTGAATATTGTGTGTTAAGCGAGGATATAACAGCGTTTAGTTCGGCAACGAAACCCTGTGCGGCAACCATCGCTGTGTCTTGGTCAAAGACTGCGCTTACTGTCTCGGCACTGGTTGTTTTTGATGTGAGTGACAACGTCACACCATCAATTAGGTCAGTAATTGTGTTGCTGGTACGGGTAATTCCAACACCATCGATAGTCAACGCCGCGTCAGCCCCGGCCACTGTTTGGGTTGTTGCGCTGTATGTGGTGTAATTTAGGCCATCCAAACTGCTGGAAGAATTGTCCTCGGTAACGGTGATCTGCATCGCATTGCTTGCGCCTGTCGTCGCCTGAAAGACAAGTGCGTAGTTGCCCGTGCTTTTCATCACCACCGAAGCTGTCACACCTATAGCCGCGTCATTCACCTTTGCGGCAATGCCTTCGAGCGTATCATTGCCGCTGGTGATTGCTACCGTGCTGGATGTTCCGTTGGCGGTAAAACTACTGCCGCTCCAAGTGCCGAACGCAATTGCCAGTGATCCAGTACCAAGCGCGGTATCAGCGCTGGAATAACCGTCGAAAACAAGTGTTTGTGAGGTAGCAAGCGAGCTAACTTCAAGGGAGTGGGAGAAATTGCTGGCAGCACCCTGATCGGTGATTGAGGCGGTAAACGAAGTTCCGTTTTGGTCAATTTTCAGGCCGGTAATGCCATCATAAAGGCCCAGATTGGTTTCTAGTGAGCTTAAAGAGCTTTTGATTTCGCCAAACGTGGAAATCTTAACCTCACGTTCCTCGATACGATCGTTCAGCTGCGTTTCTTTTGTCACGCGCCGCGCATCGATAATGGCATCAACAATGTTGTTGGTATCAAGGCCGGATCCAATTTTTAGCGCTTGAATATATTCTGATGACATCGTGTCGAGACCGTTCTTTGTGGCGTTCGTTTTGGGCGTTCCCTTATTTGGCGCACCATCGGCTCATCGGTCCTGTATCAGGATCGAAAGGTTGACCTTCGGCACACCAGAATTAACGACGCATATCTGCAAGTTATATGCCGTTTTGCAAAAAAATATTCCAGTCGCCCATTTATTAGAATAGGGTCATATACAAATTTTGGTGATATGAGGTATTGCCGCCAAATCATAATCTTCTAATTTTGTGACAGCAGAGTGGTTGGATTAGGTTTTTTAGGCATTTTGTTTAGTTTGATTGGTGCATTTGATATCGAAACGCATAAAGCCGCTGTAAAACAGATCGTGGTTGGTGTGTTAGTCGGACTGTTATTTGGGCTGGTCATGTCGCTTGTCTCGAACGGCTTTGTCATTGCTGTTCGCTGGTTTACCAATCTGCGCGAGACCCAGTTGGCGGCAGCGCTTTACCTTGATGGTTTGCAGATTACTTTGGCGCCCTTGCTATGCCTATTGGTTGCAGCGGCGCTGATTATTGTGATCCGCAGGGCCTTTGGTATTACCCGTTGGCACGGTCCAGCCGATAGTATTCACGCAGCGCACCGAACCGACAATGAGCTGGATGTCCGGTCGGGATTGGGCTCAACATTGGCGGCTTTTGTATCTGCTAGCGGCGGTGCGTCGGTGGGGCAATATGGCCCGCTGGTACATTTTGGTGCGATCATGGGCAGTCTTTTGCGCCGCATAACTGGCGGCGTTTTGACCACGGACGTGTTTATCGGGTGCGGAGTTGCGGGCGCCATTGCTGCTGGGTTCAATGCACCTATCGCCGGTGTTGTTTTTGCCCATGAAGCCGTTTTGCGGCATTTTTCGATGCGGGCAATCGCCCCAATCGCTGTTGCCAGCATCAGTTCATCGTGGTTTTCTGATCATCTTTTTGGATTATCCACAGCATTTGATCTGTCGCTGTTTGATCCCGACATGTCGCGCTTATTGCCATCGGCGCTTATCGCCGGGCCATTATTTGGCCTGATCGCGGTACTGTTCATGGTTGCAACTCGCCGGAGTGCGGCTTTTGCGGCGCGGTCAGGTTGGTCGCCGACAAGGCTTGTTTTCACCGCAGCAACGATCACTGGGATCGCCGGAATGTTTGTCCCCGAGGCGCTGGGCCTTGGCACCGGGCCGCTTTCGACCATGTTGGGCGGCGGGTTTGACACGTCCTTTCTGGTTACTTTGCTGGTTTTTAAGGTGGTGTTGACCGCGTTGTGCATAGGCTTTGGCTTGTTTGGCGGGATGTTCTCACCGGCCTTGTTCATTGGCGCGGCGGCTGGGGCTATTGGCGGGCGATTAATTAGCGGTATTGCCGGGGTCGGCGTTGCATCCGCATTGCCAATTTGCGGCATGGCGGCAGTTGCCAGTGCGGTTATCGGGGCGCCGGTTGCCGGTGTCATTATCATTCTGGAATTGACGATGAACTATGAATTCGCGCTGGCAGCCATGCTCAGCGTTGTGGTCAGTATCATGGTCAGCAATCTTTTATTCGGGCAATCTTTCTTTGATCGCCAACTTCTTGATCGCGGTATTGATGTCACTCAGGGGCGCGGGCATATCGAGATGATGGAAACTGATGTTGCGCATATTGTGTCAGACGATTTTGTGAAAGTTGATGCTGACTACACCATGTCAAAAGCGATAAAGCTGCTGGCTAGCAAGGGGATGAGCGAAGGCTATATTGTGAATGATCAAGGTCTGTTTGAAGGCAAGATAGCGCTGCATACCGCGTTAGCCGCGCCTGCCGGAGACAAGATTATCTCTATCGCGGATACCGCCCCCCTGTCGATCAAAGATGACGCGTCATTGCAGCAGGCGATTGAGGTTGCCAGTAATTTTGTTGGTGAGAGCATTCCGGTGATCAATCGCGAAACGGGCCAGATGCTGGGGGTTGTCAGCGAGGCTGACCTGTTCAATCTCTACCTGTCATTGCAGTCGCGCATTGCTGATTTGGAACGATCCTGATTGCCTGACTGGTAATTTTCAGTCACTGACGGTATCCTTGCCAGAGTAAAATCAAACTCATGTTGAGGTTTGGCTATGATACAATATTGGCGTTTTTGCGGTAAATCCCCTGCATGACGACACGGAAATATTTGTCTAATTCCAACACACACACACACTGGCAAGTTTATTGCACTACGAGCATCTAGAGCCTATTTGAGACCGAATCCCGATTTTTGATGGGGTAGTATTTTTTGAGATGCGGTGGACCCGTTGGTCCGACTGGGAGTTTTTATGACTTTTGCGGATGAAAAAGAGCATCGCGAGCAGATTTTCAGGTTGGTTCGTGACTACACCCAAAAATTTAAGCAGTCGCGTCCTTTTGAGCCGGGCAAAACGGCCATTCCACCTTCGGGAAAGCTTATTGGGCATGAAGAAATCGAAGCTATCGTAGATTCGGCCCTTGATGGGTGGCTGACCGCTGGCAAATATAATATGCAGTTTGAAAAGCAGCTTGGGCGTTATTTGAATGTCAAACACGCGCTGACGGTGAATTCGGGGTCATCTGCCAATCTGATTGCCTTTTCCTGTTTGACGACGCCAAAGCTGGGCGCGCGTGCGATCCGGGCTGGCGATGAAGTCATTACCGTTGCTGCCGGGTTTCCAACAACCGTCAATCCCATTATCCAGTTTGGCGCCGTACCTGTTTTTGTTGATATCCAAGTGGGTCAATACAATATAGACCCCGCGAAAATTGAAGAAGCGATCACTCCCAGGACCAAGGCGATTATGCTTGCCCACACGCTTGGGAACCCTTTCGACCTGGCGACGATCAAGGATTTATGCGCCAGATATAATTTGTGGCTGGTTGAAGATAGCTGCGATGCGTTGGGCAGCACTTATGCTGGCAAGCGCGTTGGCAGTTTCGGGGATGTCGGCACTTTGAGCTTTTATCCGGCGCATCACATCACCATGGGTGAGGGGGGATGTGTTTTTACCAACAATGACGAGCTGAAGGTCTATGCCGAGAGTTTCCGCGATTGGGGGCGGGATTGCTATTGCCTGCCGGGGAAAGATAATACCTGCCAAAAGCGTTTTGACTGGCAACTTGGCGATCTGCCGCACGGCTATGATCACAAATACACTTACAGTCATATTGGGTATAACTTAAAGATCACTGATATGCAGGCGGCTTGCGGTTGGGCGCAGTTGCAAAAACTGGATAGTTTCGTTGCGGCGAGAAAACATAATTTTACCTTTCTCTATGATCTTCTCTCGGACATGCAGGATATTTTGATCTTTCCCGAATGTCTGCCAGACAGCGACCCTTCTTGGTTTGGGTTTCCGATTACCTTGAAACGCTCCGCACCCCTTTCCCGATTTGAGCTGATTGCCGCCCTTGATAACGCCAAGATTGGCACACGCCTTTTATTTGCGGGAAATCTGACGCGCCAGCCATCGATGCAAGGCGTCGCCTACCGGGTGTCCGGCACATTGGAGAATACCGATACCATCATGCATGATACTTTTTGGGTCGGGGTTCATCCGGCACTCAACGAAGAAATGCTGACCTTTGTGGCAGGCACGATCAGACAGGCTCTGGGCAGGTAAGCAAGTGTCACCCGATTTTTGGAAAGATAAACATGTATTTGTGACCGGTCATACCGGGTTTAAGGGAACTTGGCTTGTCCATTGGTTACACAAATTGGGCGCCACCATTTCCGGATTTTCCCTGCCAGCAACGCCGCACCAGCAACGTTTTGCCGATAGTGGGCTGGCGCTTATAGATACATCATTTATGGGCGATATTACCGATGCATCACATGTGCAGGATAGCATTGCCGCCGCCCGCCCCGATGTTTTGTTCCACCTTGCCGCGCAATCTACCGTTCGCGCGTCGTACCAGTCCCCTGTTCAATCATTTTCAACCAATGTGATGGGAACGGTCAACGTGTTGGAGGCGGTTCGGGCAACCCCTTCGATTAAATCCGCGGTGATAGTGACCACTGATAAATGCTATCAGAATGACGCTAAGGGGAGGCCGTTTTTAGAGACGGATCGGCTTGGCGGGGACGATCCCTATAGTGCTAGCAAGGCCTGTGCTGAGCTTGCGACACACAGCTATGTTGAATCTTTTTTCACTAATCCGGCCTATGCATCCGGCCCCGTCGGCATTGCCACCGCACGGGCTGGAAATGTGATTGGCGGCGGTGATTGGGGTGAAAATCGCCTTATCCCTGACATCATGCGCGCCGTGCAGTCGGGGCAATCCATCGATGTTCGATACCCGGATGCAACGCGGCCTTGGCAACATGTTCTTGACGCCTTGCATGGGTATCTGGTTCTTGCGCAGGCATTATACACCGATGGCGCGAGGTATAATGGGGGCTGGAACTTTGGTCCGGACGCAGCCGAAAGCCGGTCTGTTCGCCGGATTGTTCAGGCAATTTGTGGGCCGCTGGGCGTTGCGTATAATTGTCCCAGACAGGAACAGTCCGCGCTTCCCGAAAAGCTTTTGCTGAGTCTGGACAGCAGTAAAGCTGGCACGCATCTTGGCTGGAAGGCGCTGATGCCAATCAATGAGAGCATTGATCTTACCGTGGATTGGTACATAAAACATCTACGTGGTGAGGAGTGCAGTCTTTTATGTGAGGCACAGATTGCATCATATACTGATCGGCTGTCAAACTAGTCGCGCCTCATCGCGAATGGCATGACAATTGCAAAATTATTGCTCGGGTATTCGTGCCTATTAGGCATCTAGCTGGACGGCCATCTGGAGTATTGAAGCGACCGCCAAATATGTGGACAGCATGTGGGTAACG
>CALLKZ010000061.1:0-4213 GCA_938082345.1 uncultured Alphaproteobacteria bacterium | reverse complement strand
CGTAAGTCACGGCAAAGGTTGTTGGAACATTCTCTACAATGTGCGTCGACACGTCCCAGAAGTTCCATGGCGGGGTGATATTGTTATAGGATGATGTTGTAGCATCAATGGTACCTGTCGACAGCCCGGTGTACATTTCTGTCACCGGCATTTGTATCGGCACAGCGCCCAGCGCTTTGACAATTGGTGTTGTCATGGCGGCAAATGGAACGATCTTTGCGCCCTGAAGGCCTTTCATTGTCGACACATCGCGTGTGGCGGCCAGGAGATTGCCAGCGACGGTGCCAACAGCAAGAACCTTCACGTCCTCGTATTCATCCGCAAGATGCTTATCGAAAATATTCCAGATCGCGCGCGTGGATTGATCTGCATTCTCAGACGTGCCAGGCAGAATGGCAATCATCGTTTTCGGGAAGAGAGCGGGTGTGTAGGCCGAAACACCAAAGGTGATGTCGCCAACGCCTTCGACAGCGCGCTTATATTGCTGAACAGGACCCGCGCCGAGCTGGCCAGCAGGGTAGAGCTTCATAGTCAGCGTTCCGCCGGAGCGTTTGTCGATCTCTTCAGCGAACCAAGTGAACATGCCGGTGTTGGTGTGGTGCTGTGGTGGCAAGAACGTCGCAACGCTCAGCTCCTCACTAAAGGCGGTTTGGGCAAATAGTCCTAATGCGGCAGACAGGGTTACCCCCAGGCTAATCTGACGAAAATTCATGATGTCCTCCCGATTTTCACAGGGTGATGGCACAAATTGGGATCCCGAATACTGGTTGAGAGTCAAAAAATTGCTAAGCAGTCCCTCTATTGTTATAGAATTGCATAGTTTAGGATCCCATTCCAAGGAATATTTGCAGATATTTAGCATTTTGGACCCAGTTTGACTTGATTTTAGGATCCCGAAGAGCGTTAATTGACCTGAAATGCAATCTCTCGTCGCGGACCTTCTCGTAGCGCGCCTTTATTTCGTGCCCGCTGCCAATTAGTGCCCGCTATGCCGCCCGAAAGCGACTGTTCGGGTAAAACCCGAAAGGACGCCCGAACATGCACCCGGAATTAAAAGCCCATCCAGAGTATTTTCAAAAAGAGATCGTCCAACTAGCGGACAACGTCTATCAGGCGTTCGGCTTCGCCGCTTCCAACGTCTATATGATCATCGGCGAGGATGGTCTGATCATCGTTGATACCTCTGAGACGACAGCGGCCGCCGAAAACATTCTGGCTGAATTCCGTAAAATCTCGGGGTTGCCGATAAAGACGATTATCCTCACCCACTCACATCGCGATCATGTTTCGGGTGCGAGTGTCTTTGCAGAAGGCGGAAGTCCCGAGATCATCGCCAGCACGCGTTTTTCTGAGGATTCACTTTTCGTGGCCTCGGATCATCCGCAACCAGTGAAAGCGATGCAGGTGCGCACGAAGCGTCAGTTTGGTATAGGGCTTTCCTATCCGGATGAGATCGTCGGAATAGGCGTTGGTCCCGGGGCACGTCCTTTGAAGGGCATGGGGGCAGGGGCTTTGTCGCCCACGCGGCGCATTGGAGATGACGGTGAAAAGCTGCGCTTGCATGGCATTGATCTGGAACTTGTCAGAGCGCCGGGCGAAACCCCTGATCATATTGTCGTTTGGTATCACGATAAGAAGGTGCTGATCAGCGGTGATAACTTTTACCACTCGTTTCCAAATCTTTATGCGATCCGCGGCACCGCATATCGCGATTTCGATACCTGGGCTGATACGATGGATCTTTTGATGGGGTTCGAGCCTGAGGTGCTGGCGCCAGGGCATACAAAGGCGCTGTTCGGTGCGGACAGTATCCGGGAAACCCTGACAGATTACCGCAATGCCATTCGCCATATTGTCGATGAAACCCGCAATGGCATGGATGCAGGGCTTACGATTGACGAGTTGGCGCATAGCGTGAAATTGCCGGATCATTTGGCGGAAAAGCCCTACCTGCGTGAGTATTATGGCCGTGTAGACTTTTCTGTGCGCGCGTATTTTGTTGGAACGATGGGGTGGTTCGATGGCAATCCAACGTCGCTTGAACCACTTTCGCCAAAGGATGAAGCGGCGCGCCTCATTGAGATAGCAGGGGGCGCAAGTGCCGTTTTAGACGCTGTGCATAAGGCGCGTGCGCAAGGCGATCTTCAATGGGCGCTACAGCTGGTGGATAGGCTGTTGAATGTGGATCACGAGGTTGAAGTTTCGAAAAAGCTGAAAGCAGAAATCCTCAGAGACCGTGCCGTGGATCAAATCAATTGCCCTGCACGGCACTATTATATCCAATGTGCTAAGGAGCTAGAGGAGGAAAGCCAAAAATAGTAGCCGCCCTCGTCGGCAAAGCCCAGCGATCTGGATCCCGGTTCTGTGGCAACAGGTAGGGCATGTAGATTATTTTCAGCTTTGCTCAAGATAACGCCGAATTGTTGCCTCGGTGCCGTCTTTGTAAATGCTCACAAGCCATTTTTCAAAGGCTGACGCAAAGCGGTCGTGGGCGGCAAGGTCACCATAAATATGATGCATTTCCAGCCATGCTGATGGCGTTTTCCGCGCGGCTATCGCTGCCTCGTTAAGCGTTTCCCAGATTGGATCATTAGGTTTAATACGGCTGCCATTTTCGCGTGTTCCCTCACACATACGCGCCCACGCGGCTTCGACAAGGGCTAGCCCCTCAACGCAATCGCCTGTTGCCAGCCCATCGCGCACGGACGGCAGAATAAAGCCGACATGCCGCGCCGAGCCGTCAAACGCAACACGCCGAATGGTATCGATTATGGCATCATTGGAAAATCGGCGGTCAATCAGATCAAGATATTCCAGAACCGTCATGCCCGGTAAAGCGGCAACATGTGGAATAATCTCCTGCTTTTGCACCTTGGAGAAAAGTGCATGAATCAACGGGTCGGATATCGACTGGGAAATAGTATCAAACCCTAATATTTCGGCAACATTTGCGATAATCTGATGACCGCCATTCAACATTCGGATTTTCTGGGTCTCATGTTGGTGAACGCAGTCTGAGAATTCAACCCCAACAAGATCCCAGTCGGGTCGACCAGCGCAAAAAATATCTTCCACCACCCATTGCCGGAAATTTTCATGTGTCACCGGCACCGCATCATCAATGCCAAGGCTTTTGGCGAGGTCCCGTTCAACCGGGCCAGTGGCTGGCACAATGCAATCAACCATCGAGTTTGGAAACGAACAATGCTGATCAATCCAGTTTGCCAGACGCTGGTCACTGAGCCTTGCAAGGTCAGTAACACTTTGCCGCAGAATGGCGCCATTGCCTTGCAGATTGTCGCAGCACAAACCGGTAAATGGGCCAAAGCCCTTATCACGCCGCACGCGCAGCGCCGCAACCATGGCGCCAAATGCTGTACGGGGATGCAGAGGGTTTTCCGCGTCATGAAGGATGTCGGGGTGGGTTATATCCAGCCCCCTAGTTTCAGGATCAAGATAATATCCGCCCTCGGTAACTGTTGTTGAGACAATTCTTATACGCGGATCAGCCATCGCCTGAATGAGTGATTTATTGTCTGCCTCAACGGGTAGGAACTCCAGCATCGCCCCAATGATTTCAGTCGCCTGTCCGCCAAGGGGATCAAGCTCGATCAGGGTAGAAAGATAATCCTGTTGCTGTAGCTTTTCGCGCGTTGCAATGTCATTCTCGCGAACGCCAGCACCGATGATGGCCCAATCCGCCGCACCGCCAATCTGCATGAGACGATGAACGTACCAGGCAAGATGGGCACGATGAAAATTCCCCACACCAATATGCACGATGCCCGGTGTCATCTCGCTCCGGTCATATTCTGGCAGCGTCACATTCTTTGGCAAATCACTCAAGGTGGCGTTGCTGAGTGCAGTAGCGCTGCTTTCACGGCCAGAAACGGCCATTAACTCATCCATTGTCCACCATCCACATTGTAGGTCTGGGCAACGATGTAGTCGGCCTCATCACTCGCCAGAAATATTGCCATACCAGCCAAATCTTCGGCGCGTCCCATCCTACCGAAGGGCACGCCAGCACCGACCTCACTCTTTTTTTGCCCGGGCTGCTTGTTCTCATACTTCGCAAAAAAGGCGTCAACGCCGTCCCAATGTTCTCCGTCAACAACACCGGGCGCTATTGCATTCACATTGATGCCATGCTGGATCAAGTTCAAGCCGGCCGATTGGGTCAGTGAGATAATCGCCGCTTTGCTGGCACAAT
>CALLKZ010000060.1:0-6018 GCA_938082345.1 uncultured Alphaproteobacteria bacterium | reverse complement strand
GAGTCAAAATAATAGGTAACAGCTGCGACGCATCTTAAACTAGGATGCCGCCCTGCTGCAAAATGAAAAATACGCAAAAAGGGAATTAGCCCAATCTTGCAAGGGCGGCTTCAAGTGCTGATTTTCGCCCCGATTCTTCGTCCAGTCTGCGGCGGTTTTCTTCGATTACCGTATCCGGAGCTTTGGCGATAAATCCCGGGTTATCGAGCTTGCGCGAAATCTTGTTGATTTCACCATCAACGCCGGTGATTGCCTTTTCCAAACGCGCGCGTTCAGCGTCCAAATCCAGAATTTCAGCCAATGGCAGTCCGATATCAACGCCGTCAACGGTGCCGCGTGCGCTGCCGTCGCCAAATCCATCAACCGCCGCGACACCGCCCAGCCTGGCAAGCCTTAAAAGGGCGGCGGAGTTGGTATCCATAGCCCGCTGTTGCAAGGGGGACGCATTACGGACCTGCAATTCGGGCTTGGCCGATAGCGGCACATTCATTTCGGACCGGATGTAGCGGATTTCGGTGATCAGGTTAATCAGATAGCGGATTTCATTCGGGGCATCAGATACTGGCAGGCCAACTTCAACCGGCCATGCAGAGCTGATCATCATGGTATCATTGCCAAAAATCTTTTCGTTCAGCTCTTCGGTCAGATACGGCATGAACGGGTGAAGAAGCCGCAAGGCCCCCTCAAGAACTGCGGCGGCTGTGGCCCTTGTTTCTATCGCATCTCCGGCAAGCTGCGGTTTGATCAATTCAACATACCAATCGCAATAGGAATTCCAGATGAAGCTATAAAGCGCATCGGCTGCTTCGTTAAAGCGGTAATTCTCGATGGCGGTTGTGGTGCGGGAAATTGCCTGATTATATTCGGCAACAATCCAGCGGCCTACCGGTTCTTTAACGCTGGAAAGGTCAAAAGAAGCGTCGCGGTTGGTGGCCCCGTTAACGCCAAGAAAACGGCAGGCATTCCAGATTTTCGTGGCAAAATTACGATAGCTTTCCAATCGCGTTGACGACATTTTGATATCACGGCCCTGCGCCGCCATCGCCGCCAAAGTAAAGCGCAACGGGTCCGCCCCGTACTGGTCAATCAAATCCAGAGGGTCCAATACATTTCCCTTGGATTTTGACATTTTTTGGCCCTTTTCATCACGGACCAGCGCATGGATATAAACCTCACGGAACGGCACTTTGCCGTCCATTGTATAGATCCCCATCATCATCATGCGGGCAACCCAGAAAAAGATAATGTCAAAGCCTGTCACCAGCACATCGCCCGGATAATAGCGATCAAGATCATGCTTGATTTCATCCGTTTCATCGGGCCATCCAAGGGTTGAAAACGGCCATAACCCACTGGAAAACCAAGTATCCAGCACATCTTCATCGCGGCGCAGTTCTACTGGCTTGCCATAATGCAATGCCGCCGCGGCCAATGCCGCCTCTTCGCTTTCCTCGACAAAGATATGCTCATCAGGACCGTACCAAGCCGGGATACGGTGCCCCCACCAAAGCTGGCGAGAAATACACCATGGCTGAATGTTTCGCATCCAGTCAAAATAGGTCTTTGACCAGCGTTCGGGCACAAAGCGGGTTGATCCCTCTTCAACAGCTTTGATAGCCGGTTTAGCCAACTCACCAGCATCCACATACCATTGATCCATCAACCAAGGTTCAATCACTACGCCTGACCGGTCGCCATGCGGCACCGCATTCAAAACTTTTTCTTCACGCTCTACCAATCCTTCGGCGTCCAAATCGGCGAGGATTAACCGGCGGGCTTCATACCGGTCCAGCCCCTGATATTTTTCCGGAATCTCTGGAATGCTTGCCATTGCTGCCGTTTCGGTCATCAGATTGATCAAAGGCAGGTCATGGCGACGTCCCACTTCAAAGTCGTTGAAATCATGGGCCGGAGTGATTTTCACAGCTCCTGACCCTTTTTCCGGATCGGGATGTTGATCGGCAATAATCGGAATAGGGCGGTTTGACAGCGGTAAAATGGCCATACGCCCGACCAGATGCTTATAACGCTCATCATCGGGGTGAACCGCGACCGCGCCATCACCAAGCATGGTTTCAGGGCGCGTTGTTGCGATGGAAATAAATTCGTCCGTCGATCCTTCAAGCCGGTATTTCAGATGCCACATCGAGCTTTCTTGTTCATGCTGTTCAACTTCCAGATCGGAGATTGCGGTTAGCAGCTTTGGATCCCAGTTCACCAAACGCTTGTCGCGATAGATCAACCCCTCGCGGTGCATTTTGACGAACACTTTGACAACGGCACGCGACAACCCGTCATCGAGGGTAAAGCGATTGCGCTGCCAGTCGGGCGATGCCCCTAGCCGGCGCATCTGGCGCTGGATAGTGCCTCCGGATTCGGCCTTCCATTCCCACATCCGTTCAACAAATGCGTCACGGCCCAAATCGTGGCGGTTAATATTCTGCTCGGCAAGTTTGCGTTCAACAACCATCTGGGTTGCGATACCAGCATGATCCTGACCGGGCTGCCACAACGTATCGCGCCCTTTCATCCGATGAAAACGAATCAACAAATCCTGCAGCGTGAAAGTCAGAGCATGCCCCATATGCAAGCTGCCGGTCACGTTGGGTGGGGGCATCATAATTGTATAGGGCTGCGATGATGATGAAGGATCACAGGCAAAATCACCACTCGACTCCCAGCGGTCATACCAAGGGGCTTCGATGGTTTTGGGATCGTAGGTTTTAGGAAGTTCTGTGTCTGACATTTTTGATACTGCGCTTCGGTTTACGGGGGCTAAATAGCTTTGGTCCCGTGTTTTTACGGACTTGTGTGCCCGGGCGCAACTAATCTCGGCGTTATTTGGAGTTTTGGCTGGCAAGCCACGCATCAATATGGTCACGAACGATGGACCGAAGCTCATTATCCGAGATTAACGGATTGCGATACGCGTCCAGCTTACCCTGCTCATCGAGCTGGTCCATGACCTGCTTTCTGATGCGATCTTCAGCCGCTGCCAACATTTCGTCGGTCAGGTCCTCATCATCAGGCAAATTTTTGATTTTAGCCTGATTTTTGATATTTGGCTGATTTTTGATATTTGGCTGATCTTTGATAATTGGCTGGGGTGGGGTTGTATCAGCTTTGAGTTGACCTTCGTTCTGGGTGTTGGGCTCGCCGGAGCCGGACAGATCACGCGGCTCAAACTGCATGCCTGCAGATTGCTGTTGTGACGTGCCAGTTCCCGGCCGCCTAGGGTGCATAATTGCCGCTGAAGGCGGGCCTTCAATACCGCGTGCAACCTTGTCGGCCTCTTCTGCTAGTCGGCTGATAATATCTGTCGGATCGATCACTTGGCGTGCGGGGCTTCGCCATACAATATCTTTCAAAAGCAGAACCTTATCTTCAGGCGCTCTCAATGTTTCTTGATTGTCCTCAACCAGCTGGCGGATCGCTTCAATGGCCGCTTCGTCACCCGTCTCACCATTTTCTGGCAAACCATTTTCTGGCAAACCATTTTTGGGCAAACCATTTTCGGGTGCCTTATTTTTTGGATCACGTTGCTCGCTCAAGCGTTTCACCTTTTATCGGCACTTGCTGCTGGCCTAGAAAGATCAGGGTTGAATTGCGGTCTGAATATTCCAGATCACAACGCCTTCTTCGTCAGCAACCGCAGCAACCTTAACGGGCCGCACAGTGCTGTCGATATCGCCAGCACTTAACCGCCCGGCGGCGTCTGTCACCACACCAACCAGAACAGGCGAGGTGACCGGGTTTTCGGATTCAACCGGCATGGCGGGTTTGATCGGAAGTGCAGCTACTTTGTCCTTGTCCTTGGCCTTGGCCTTATTCTCAATCAAGTCGGCCGATGAGGTGTCGGTAGAGCCGTCCTTGGCTTTGTCTGCTTCGTCTTCCCACTCAATTTGCAGCGGCAGCCAGGTTTTAAACCTTACTTTGCGCGCTTCTGTTTCTTCAAGAGGGCCCAGAACATCACTCATCCCAAGCGCATCAGAGGTCAACTGGCCGGTTGCAGCGTGAAGACGGAAAATGGCCAGCAAGATAGCATGCTCGGCACTCACCTCGCGAAGCTCGGCGTCGATTACATCCTGTTCGGCATCCAGAAGATCAAGCACGGTTTTCTGACCAAACTGGAATTCATTATTGATTCCCTCAGCAACCAGCCGTGATGCCTTTAGTTCGGCTTCAACGGCAGCGCTCTGGGCGCGGGATGTTTCCATATTTCGGAAATTATTGCGGACATTCAGGCTGATATCGCGAAGCGTGCTATCGCGGCTAAGTTTTGCAGATTCCAATGCCGCTGAAAGGCTGCGCGACTTGGCACGCGATGATAAGCTCGGCATCAACGGCGTTGACAACGTCATCCGCGCGGAAAATTCGGTTTTATCCGACAATATACCTTCGGCCATTGATTCGGCAGCACTCAAGGAAAAGGCAAGGTTCGGACGCAGCGCGGCAATCAGCGAATTAAGCTCTTGCTCGGCGGCAATTACAGAAAGCTTTGCTACCGTCACATTCGGATGCATGTCACGACCCAGTTTATCAGCCTCAATCAAGCTGGCCGGAAGATTACCCTGATTAACAACGCTATCCAGATCGCCCGGCATCTGGCCTGTCAATGTGATGAAACCATCCTCGGCATTCCGCATTGCGGTAACAGCCGAGATCAGCGCGGTTTGCGCTCGTGACTGGCGTGCTTCGGCCTGTGCGACCTGAGTTTGGGTGCCTGCACCGGCGTCAAGACGCGCCTGTGCGGCCTCAACATGTTCACCAAGCCGCGCCAGATTTGCCTCGTTTAACGATACTTCGCGCCGGGTTTTAATCAGATTAAGATAGGTCTCAACCGTGCTGAGAATGACCTGCTGTTCGGCAACCCGATACCGCGCCGCAGCAAGATCGCGCTGGATTTCCCGCAAGCGCGTATTTTCATCCGTCTGCCCACCATCATACAGATTTTTCGTCAGGCTGACGGTGGCGCTAGCACTCTGCGCGTCAAGAAACCCAGATTTTCTGGCGCGTTTTGCATCGGTCTTGTTATGCGTGCCGACCAGAGAACCGGTGGCCCGCCATTCCGACGTTGACTCCGCTGTTCCAATGTTTTCCTGCGCCGAGAGCCAACTGCTGCGGCTGGATTTCAAAGTCAGACTGTTGCCAAGCGCGGCGCGAAGCGAGTCATCAAACGACAGGGCATTGGCCGACAACCCGGGGACCAGCATGGTTGAAACCGTAACGGTACTGAATAAAAACGATCGAAATGTTAGGCGCATGAGCTCTAAACCTCAGTTCAAGATGGCTGGCAGCACGGTGCGGCCGACGATCAATTTAAAAAACAAATTCACGCTTGGACCGAAATTCATCCAGAAGCGGAACCTGCGCGTCAAAAAGGGACTTTCGGGAAAAACCGGAACCGGCACGGCTCCACAGACTTGCAAGGCCAACCGGACTATCCTGAGGTCGCCAGATCGCCGCCAGCAGTCCATCCGCCGATAATTGCTGCAAAAGCCCATCCGGCACGCTCTCAACCGCGCCTTCTATCAAGATCCTATCATAAGGTGCCTCTTTCGCAAAACCATCCGCAAGACGGCTTTTCACGGCAACGGCATTATCGAGGCCGACAGCAACCAACGTTTCCTGACATTTTTCAACTAGTTGGGCACGCGATTCAACAATAATCACCGATGCCGCAAGCCGTGCCAGAATGGCCGCCCCGTAACCAGTACCACCGCCAACAACCAGCACATTATCACTGGGGCGAATATGCAGCGCCTGAATGATCCGCGCCGAGATCATCGGCTCCATAATGTAGCGCCCGCCCGGCAAAGATAAATCTTCGTCGATATAGGCGATAGCGCGCTGATGCTTGCCAACGAACGCCTCACGCGGCACTTCGCCAAAGGCCTCCAGCACGCGAAGATCGGTCACCTTATTGGGCCTGATCTGGCTGTCGACCATAATTTTTCGAGCTTTCGTAAACTGTGATTCGTCCATTTTCTAAATCCGACACCAGAAAAGAGAACCGAG
>CALLKZ010000059.1:0-7984 GCA_938082345.1 uncultured Alphaproteobacteria bacterium | reverse complement strand
CATTTCGATCGCAGGCTTTGCACCCCAAACTGTTGGCAGAGCCTTTTGATACTGAGCCTCACCGGACAGCAGAACATTCTGCAATACCAAGGCAGCTGCTTTGTTTGGCGAGTTGAACGGGATGATTGTGTAGTTGGTATTACCGATCGTACCGTCTGTCAGGCCATAGCCTTTGGTGGTTGGTGGGAATGTGCCAGCTTCGATGTTTACGCCAACCGAAGATGGCTCATAATTGAACACCAGATCAACTTCGGAGTTGGCATAAAGCTGCTCAAGCGCCTTGATTGAAGTTGGATAGGTTTCACCCTTACGCCACAGATACGGCTCCAGATCGTTCAAAATCTGCCACGTCTTTGCTGCGACTTCATCATATTTAGCCTGATCAAAGGGGCCGAGAAGATTTTCTACACCGCCAGCAGCGTGATAGAAGACGTGCCGTACGAACACTGATCCGTTAAAGTCTGGCGGAGCAGGATAAGTAAACTGGCCAGGGTTACCCTTGATCCACTCGATAAGCTCACCAATAGATTTTGGCGGGTTCGCGGTGCGCGCTGTATCATGTGCGAAGGCAAACTGAGCCTTTGACCATGGAACCTCACAGCCATCAACGGGAACACCAAAATCATTCGCAATCGCCGGGTTGCTCCAGTCAACATTCTTGTTGTTTGGCAGCATTTCGGTATAGCCACAAAAAGCCAGACCACCCTGCTTCATGGTGCGGAAATTCTCACCATTGATCCAAATCATGTCTACTGATCCGGCATCCATAACGCCGCTTTCTTTTTCGCCAAGAACAATATTGACGGCAGCTACCGTGTCAGACAGGCCTACCCGGTTCAATGTGATGCCATATTGGTCTTTCAGGATACCGCCAACAAATTCAGTTACGTATCTGTTGATATTGTCTGAACCGCCCCAGAGGAACCAGTTGACCTCGCCCCCACGGGCAGTTTCGACAACCTGATCCCAGGACATTCCCAGGACAGCTTTGCCATCGGCTGTGTCTGCATATGATGCTGGCGCAAAGGCCAGCGCTGCAACCACAGTCGCTGATTTAAGAAATTTATACATAAGACCTCCCTTTTTTATATAGAGAACTGCACAATCTATGCAGCCCTTCCTGCACTGGCTGTTATAATCAGAGCCAGAGCAATTTCCTGCCAAAAATATTCAGCTAGTATGGTGATAATTTCAACCCGCCCAGGTCTTTTTTGATTCCCTCGTAGGGCAGATTAAAACAAATAACAGCTGAAACATTCCCTCAAAAAACAGTGGCAGTTCGACCTAAATCGAAATTTGTACTAACAATTTGATTAATATCTTTCTGCCTGTCAAGGCAGTTTGTGGCTGGCTAAAATTGCACCTTAAATTCGGCAAGTGCGTCAAGGTTGGGTGTATAGCCAAGGCCGGCATCATCGCCGAGATAGGCCATTTTAGGGCCAGTATTGTCCTTTTCATCGCTTTGATGGGAGAACAGCTCACCGGCAAATTCCGTGCGTAACGGATTCGGGTTGATATCAACTTCCAGCATGCCATCGCCGCCCGCCGCCGCCAACGCGTGAGCTGAGGCAACCAAGCCGATGCCGCCGCCGAGATAATGGGGACAATAGCGTTTTCCCGAAGCGCGTATCGCACGTGCCAGCGGGATGGTCTTGCTCAGCCCGCCCCATTTGGCGAGGTCAGGTTGCACAACGCCTAGAATATCAGCATCCATAACGGCATCAAACTGATCCTGCCGGTAAATATTCTCTCCCGCCGCCAGAGGCATTGATGCCATCTTGCGCAATCGCTGCCATTCTTCTTGCGGCCTATCGGCGGCAATTGGTTCTTCCAGCCATTGCAGATTGAACGCTGCCAAGGGGGCTAGCATCTGGTGCGCCTGTTCGATATTCCAGGCCTGATTAGCATCGACCATCAAATCGCTGTCAGGGCCGATAAGGTCGCGCAGACTTCGCAGATTTTCAAGATCACGATCACTGCCAAATCCGATCTTCAGCTTGAACGCATCAAACCCCTCACGAATTGCCCGTTCAACTGTGGCTTGCGGATTTGTTGGATTAATGCCGCTGGCATAGGCCGGCACGGCGTTGGTTGTGCCACCGAACAGCTTCCATATGGGCAGGTTTTTTAATTTTCCTTCAATGTCGGCAAGGGCAATTTCAAGACCGGCGATTGATTGTGCTAAAGGACCTTGCTCACCGGTTTGCAACCCTAAAACCCATGTGGCCCGTGTCAGGTGATCAAACCCTGCTTCGGCATTCTCATGCTGCCCGGACATCAGCAAAGGCGCTAAAACATGCTGCACCAGACGGGCACGATGTTCGGCCCCTACATTGGGGAAATTGCACCAAATCTCGCCCCAGCCGGTAATGCCTTCAGCGCTGGTCAGGCGAGTTACAATCATTGGCCGGTCATTCATGATACCAAACGAGGTTTGGACCGGTGTTGCCAGCGGATACCTGTAAACCGAGGTTTCGACATCAACTATGCGGATCATATTTTCAATTCCATGGAATATTGAACGCAGTCAGAGCGATAGCTTATATCAGCAAAATAAATCAGACGATCCCGGGCATCGGTAATAAAGCGTTGAACGCGGGCAATCGGCTCACCATGCGGAATTTTCAGATGTGCGGCAAGCGAGAGATCGGCTTTTTCGATGCGCAACGTCTGCCATGCCCTTGCCATGATTTCATCCTGCATACCGCACAAAACGGGAAGTGCCAGCTTTTCGCGAAAGGCCGCTTCGTTGGCTCGAAAAATTGTCTCTTCTATATACATCGTGATCAGGCAATAGCGCATGTCATCACGAATATGGGCGCGCGTCAGAAAATAATAACTGCTGGCCAGTTTCATGTCGTGCGGATAAAGGGGCGGTGCTGCCACCCCTTCGTCAAACGTCATCAGTTCGGGCGTATCACCGGCGTAAATATCCAAAAGGTGGCTAACGCTGGATTCCAGATAAAGCGGCTTTTGCGCACTGATATCGGCTATTACCGTCGTTCCGCGTCCGCGCTCCGAAAGAACAAGCCCATCATCCTGCAACAGACGGATCGCTTGGCGAACGGTAATTGCAGCCACCTTGAACTGGCGGGTTAGCACCGGAATTGCCGGTATCAGATCACCCTTTCTCCAAACGCCATCGGTAATCTGCCGCCGCAATGTCTCATAGACTTGAAAATATAGCGGCATCGGTTGCTGACGGCTCGGCCCGAAATTTTGCCCCGATGTTCGACCCGGGATTTCATCTGTATTTTTGGGTTGCATTCGGAGCTGTTTCCAAATCTGGGATTACCATCTTAAGTGAGGTGTGATGCTTAAGTGAGGTGTGATGCTGGGCGCCTTTGATCTGGAGGGCCTTTTTTATTAGTCTTACGATTATTGTGAGCTTGCAAATACGCCCTCTTCACAATAAAAGACCTAACATACCATTTTTAGCATGTTAAGGAAAATTTAAGGTGATGAATCCGTCCACCGCTGATTTATCGGGTGCGTCATTCACCCATATAATAGTTGGTGCAGGATCGGCGGGATGCCTTTTGGCAAACCGGCTATCTTTGCGCCCTGAAAATAAAATCCTTATCGTTGAGGCGGGAGACTGGGATCATGATTTCTGGGTCAAGCTTCCGGTGGGATATTTCAAATCAATCCATAATCCCAAGGCGTCACGGCATTTTGCAACCACGCCGGGTGAGGGCACGGCCGGCCGGTCAATCGATTGGCCGCGAGGGCGGGTTGTTGGCGGCTCCAGCAGCATCAATGGCCTGATTTTCATTCGCGGTCAGCGCGAAAATTTTGACAGCTGGGCGGCGTTGGGAAACCAAGGTTGGTCCTATGATGATGTGCTGCCTTATTTCCGGAAGTTTGAGAATTTTGCCGGTCCAATGTCACAATTTCACGGTAATTATGGTGAGCTTCAAGTCTCGCAGCTTCGCAACAACCACGCCCATTGTGGGGCTTGGTTGAAGGCTGCTCAGGAATATGGTTTGCCGGTAAATGATGATTTTAATGGCGGCACCAGTTTGGGCGTCGGATCCTATCATCTGTCAATTGGTAAACGGTGGCGTAGCAGTTCGGCGACGGCGTTTCTGCGGCCTGCAATGGCGCGCAGTAACGTGACCGTTGCCACCGGTGTTCTGGTTGAAAAGGTGCTGATCAAAGATGGTGCAGCAATCGGCATTCGCCTGCGTCAAGGCGGCCAGTCCGCCAGCCAAACTGCCGGCCAGTCCGCCAGCCAACCTATTGATGTTCTAGCCAGTGCTGAGACCATTTTAAGCGCGGGAGCCATTCAATCGCCGCAACTGTTGCAGCTATCCGGGATTGGGCCGGGTGGCTTGTTGCAAGAGCTGGGGATTGATGTCGCGGTGGACAGGCCGGCCGTTGGCGGCAATCTGCAGGACCATTATCAAATGCGTAGCATAGTGCAGTTGCGTCACCGTAAATCGTTGAATGACGATGTTCGCAACCCCTTAAAGCTGGTCCAGATGGGGCTTCAATGGGCGCTTCAGGGTCGCGGCGCGCTCACCGTTGGAGCGGGGCAGGTCGGCGGCGCTGCGCGAACCCAGCATGCGCCAACCTCAGCACCCGATATTCAGTTCAACGTGATGCCGCTATCAGTTGATAAACCCGGGGATCCGCTACACCGATATTCCGGATTTACCGCTGCGGTTTGGCAGTGCCATCCAGAATCACGGGGACGCATTGACATCACCTCAGCTGACCCGCATGCCGATCCGAAAATTATTCCTAATTACCTTGAAGATGACCTTGATCAAAAGACCATTGTTGCCGGAATAAAAATGCTTAGAGACATTTACAAGCAGGATAGTTTTCGCAATCTGTGGGATGAGGAAGTCACTCCGGGGGCCGATTGCACCAGTGATGATGACTTGCTGAATGCTGCACGTAGCGGCGGTGGTACGGTCTATCATTGTGTTGGAACCTGCCGTATGGGCAGCGATAAGGACGCGGTTGTGGATCCTACCTTGCGCGTGCGTGGGGTGGACCGGCTTCGGGTAGTTGATGCCTCAATTATGCCGTTGATCACCTCAGCCAATACCAATGCCCCTACTTATATGATTGCCGAAAAGGGGGCAGATATGATTATGTCTGAGACATGATCAAAGTCAAATTTCAATATTAATCGATGTAATTCACACATATAAACGGGCTTTAGATAGATCGTGCCATACATAAATAGATTGGAAGCAACTATGTCATATCCTGAATTGAACATGCTGATTGCTGGTGAGTGGACCAAAGGAACATCGGGCAAGTCCGAGCCTGTAATTTGTCCTGCTGATGGATCGGAACTTGGCCAGCTACCGCACGCCAGCGCTGCCGATCTTGATGATGCGCTTGCCAGCAGCAAGGCAGGGTTTGATGTTTGGCGCAAAATGACCGCGCTTCAACGCCAGGTAATATTCGAGAAAGCGGCCAGTCTGCTGGATGAACGCTTTGATATGATTGCAGCAAACCTAACGCGGGAAATGGGCAAGCCGGTTGGCGAAGCAGGTATTGAGCTTCGGGTTGCGATAGACCTGCTGCGCTGGTACGGCGAAGAGGGAAAGCGTTTATATGGACGCACCATTCCATCGCGCATCCCCGGCATGAGGCATGAAGTTCAAAAATTTCCCATCGGTCCGGTTGTGGCGTTTGTAGCGTGGAATTTTCCGGCAACCAATGTCATGCGCAAAGTAGCGGGCGCGCTGGCCACCGGATGTTCGATCACGATAAAGCCAAGTGAAGAAACCCCCGCCACAGCGATTGCCATTGGCAAGGCCTTGGTTGATGCCGGCCTTCCCGCCGGCGCGCTGAATATTGTTTTTGGTGTACCGTCCGATGTGTCGGAGCATCTTCTTGGATCACCAATTCCGCGCAAGCTCAGCTTTACCGGCAGTGTTCCGGTTGGCATTCATCTGCAACAGCTTGCCGCGAGGAACATGATTCGCTGCACGATGGAACTTGGCGGGCATTCGCCGGTTATGGTGTTTGAGGATGCGGATATCGAACAGGCCGCTATGCATTGCGTTGCCGGAAAGTTTCGTAATGCCGGGCAGGTTTGTATCTCGCCAACACGTTTCATGGTTCAAGAAGGCGCGCATGATGCCTTTGTTGCGGCCTTCAAACGCGCGGTAGAAGCCCTTCAGGTAGGCAATGGTCTGGATAAAGGCGTGAATATGGGGCCGCTAGTGGCCGAACGCCGTATCGATGTGATGAATGATTTTGTGAATGACGCGATATCACAGGGTGCAACGTTGGTCACGGGCGGTGCGGGCATCCAGAGCCCCGGCTCGTTTTTTGCGCCAACCTTGCTCCGTGATGTTCCGGTGACTGCCAAGATCATGACCGAGGAGCCGTTCGGGCCCGTCGCCCCGACAGCAACATTCAAGAGCCTCGATGAGGTGATTGAACGCGCCAATAGCCTGCCCTTTGGCTTGGCTGCTTACGGTTTTAGCACCAATCCTAAAACTGTGGCTGCGTTGAAATCCGAGATTGAGACAGGAATGCTGGCGATCAACTCGATGCATGTGCATTCAGTTGAGACACCATTTGGCGGTGTAAAACACAGCGGATACGGCTCTGAAGGGGGAACCGAGGGGCTGGACGCGTTCCTGACAGTCAAATATTCCAGCGAAATCTACTAGGATACCGGGCGGCCCGCCAAGACCGGTTGTTATTTTTGGGCTATATATACGGTCTGGTGGGTGTCGGCTTCCTGCAGAGGATTGAAAAACACCACATCGTGGGCACTGGCATCTGTAAACACCGATGTAAGGCGGGCGCAGAAATCATCATCAGCGCGATCATTTGACCAGAGGGCAAAAATGCCGCCGGGGTTGAGATTGCCAGCAAGGTGCGCGAGGCCGTCCGGCGCATAAAAAGCGGCATGCTCCGGGCTTAGATGAAAATCCGGTGTGTGATCTATATCCAGAAAAATACCGTCGAATTTTCTGCCCGGTCGATCCGGATCGAACCCTTCTGTAATTGACCTAGCTGCGGCTGCGAAAAAATCTGCCTCAATAATAAGGCACCGTTGATCGTCAAACAGCGCCGTTCCCATGGGCAATAACCCGCGGCGATGCCATTGGATCACCGGGGATAGATATTCAATAACGGTGAGCGATCTTACATGCGGGTACGCTAAAGCCGCTGCAGCGGTGTATCCCAGCCCCAGACCGCCAACTAGAATATCCGGCGCCGGTGCCGCGATCATGCCCAGCGGAATATCAGCAAGCGCAATTTCCGAAGCGGTGAACATATCCGACATCAGATGCTCGTCATTCAAAATGACTTCGACAACATCTTTGTCAAGTTTCAACTGGCGGCGGCGGCGCAGTATCAACGCGCCAAGTGGGGTTTGCTGATAATCTAGCTCTTCAAATAATTTTGACAATTTTCAGCCTTAGATACAATTTTCAGCCTTAGATAGGGGTCAGAATTCTTGGCCATAATCAATCCATCAGGCTATTGATAGCACACAACTTCAAATTCGATGCCATTTGTATCGTCAAAATAAAAGCGCCTTCCGGGCTCATAATCCTCAATCGGCCCCGTTGTAAACCCCATCGCCTTAACGCGGGCCTGAACTGTTTCAAGATTATCCACAACCACGCCGATATGATTTAGAGCATCTGCGGAACGCGGTCTCTCTGGCAAGGGAACTGGGCGATCTGTCTGGCCGGGAGGCGTGTTGGGGGAATATACCGCAAGATAGGTATCCATCGTTCCCACATGAACGGTCCATCCGGCGCCGCCCAATACAGCGCCCTGCCACCGAATTTTCCAGCCGAATAAGGTTGTGAGCATCTCTGCGGTTTGCCTCGAATCGCGAACCGTCAAATTCACATGCTCCAACTCTATAGGTTTTGAGCCAGTTACTTTAGGGTCAGTTACTTCAGGATCATTTATCTTGGGGTCATTTATCTTGGGGTTGGGCGCCTCTGGATTTGGCATTTTTCATTCCCTCATCGCTCAATGGGTG
>CALLKZ010000058.1:0-54326 GCA_938082345.1 uncultured Alphaproteobacteria bacterium | reverse complement strand
GTAAATCCTCTGTCTAAGGGAGAAATTCTTGCCTCGTCTTCCTTTAGTATTTGACCGTTAAGATATACCCACATCCGGTTTTATTATTCTTCTATCAGGAATTGATAAGTGCGCGGCAAAATTGGGGGTGCCAAACTGTTGCGCCCACCATCCGGTCAGCGCTTGCGATTGATCACGTCCGGTAAAAAAAGCCAGCTTTTTCGGATCTTTTTCACGAACCGGGGCCAGCCATCCGGTAGCGGTTTCCAGCGCCTCTTCCCAGCTAATCGGCTCAAACTCACCTGATCCGCGCGGGCCAACGCGCCGCATCGGGGAATGCAGGCGGGCGGGCGAGTAATGCTGCATGATACCAGCCGAGCCTTTGGCACACAGCACGCCCTTATTAACCGGGTGATCACGATTGCCCTCGATATACCGGATTTTACCATCACGAAAATGCACATCAATACCGCATCTACACGCGCACATATAGCAAGTGGTTTTGCGAACATCATCGCTGATTTCGGGGGATATATTGATCACAGGTTCCACGCTCATTCCTGTTCCTTTCGGCCCGCAATCGCGGCCAATGCAAGTGACGCCAATCGCGCCGCCGGTGGGTCTGACCGGCTGGTTAGCATTATAGGCACATTACCACCAACCACCAACCCGCCAGCCAGTCCGCCAGCACAATAGGCCAATGATTTAAATAAAATATTACCCGATACAATGTCGGGAACAACCACCGCGTCAGCAAACCCGGCAACCATGCCTTCGGGGGTTGCAGGATCAATAGCTTTGATCGCGGCCGAAGCGGGAGAGATTGCCAGATCAAAAGACAGTGGACCAGCATAAATGGCTTGGCGATCTAGGGCGCGCGCGGCACTGGCAATTTCTGCCGCTTCACCGCTGGACAGCATCGCCGGAAGAACAATTTCGGTAGCAGATAAAATGGCAATGCGCGGCATCTTAGCACCCATTTTACGCACTAAGCTGGCCATTTGCAGCGCCGCCTCTACCCGGCTTTTTATGTCGGGTGAGATATTAACCGCCGCATCGCTGATTAATAACGGCCTGCCGCCTTTTGGGGGAACCATCGCGAAAATATGAAGAAGACGCTTTTCGGTGCGAATGCCTGATGCGCGCCGGACAATCGCCCCCATGAACACATCGGTGTGCAACTGGCCCTTAATCAGCCCTTTAAGATGCCCGGCCTTAACCAGCTCCACTGCGGCTTCGATCGCGCCGTGCTCACCTTTTGTATCGATAATTTCAACGCCGGATATGTCCCAGCCAATTGCCGCAGCATCAACCTCAATCTGATCGGCCTCTCCCACCAGAACCGGCACACACAGCCCGGCCGCCGCCGCATCACGCGCGGTTTCCAAAATGGCACTGCCAACCGCGCGGACAAACCCTATAGGACGCGGTTCAATCTTGCCAACCAATGCTAAAAAATCATCCGGGCACGGCCCGTCCGACGGCGTTAGAAAAGGACTGGCAAGATTTTCGCCTAAACCCTCTGCCGCCTCATAATGTTGCGCTTTGGTCTTTTCATTATCTGTTGAATTCACTGGTTATCCTCGAAGGCCCATCTGCCCTTAAAGCCCTTCTGTCATTAAAGTCTGCCAATCATCAAAGCCTGTCAATCATCAAAGCCTGTCAATCATCGCCTGCATTCTTAAACTCCGGCCTCGGCCTTCAGCTCATCAACCGCCGCCGCCAATCGGGCGATACCTTCGGGAATATGCGCCTCGGAAATTGATGAATAGGCCAGACGAAAATAGTTCAACTGCGGTCGTTCGGGCGGGAAAAACACATCGCCTGGCTCAATCAACACACCGTTTGCGGCGGCGCGTTCGGCAAGCTCCCGCGAATCCAGCCAATCTGGACCTTGCACCCAAAAACTTGTCCCGCCAAAATGTGAGGCTGTCTGACTGAAAAACTGATGCGCATCAAGGGCGCTCTGCATCACGCTTCGCCGTCCGGCCAAGTGCCGCCGCAAATGACGTATTTGGGCATCGTAATGACCCAGTGCCATGAAATAGGCAAGCGTGCGTTGGGCATGACCGGGAGGATGCCGCAAGATCAGATGGCGAAGCGCGCGCGCCTGATCAATCAGATGTTCCGGGGCAACCAGATAACCAAGTCGTAGCCCCGGAAAAACCGATTTTGATAGACTGCCGACATAAATCACACGCCCATCAGTATCCTGCGATTTAAGCGCAGGGGTCGCGGATTCCAGAAAATTCATCTCAAACTCATAATCGTCTTCGACAATGATAAAATCATGCTGGTGGGCCAATGCCAAAAGCGCACGCCGCCGGTCTGCCGGCATTGTATGCGTTGTCGGGCATTGGTGACTGGGCGTGATAAAAACCGCATCGCTGTTGGCTAGCACAGCCTCATCTAGAACCAGCCCACCATTATCCACTGGCAATTCGGTAATCTGCTTGGTGCGCTGTTGCAGGATATCGCGAAGATCAGGATAGGCCGGGTCTTCGATCACGACACGGCGATCCGGGGCAACCAGCAGTTGGGCAACCAGATATAACGCATTCTGTGCCCCCATCGTGACAAGAATCTGTTCTGGACGCGCCTTTATTCCTCGGCGTGGCAGGCTACGCGAACAGATGTAATTGACCAGCATTGGATCATCATTCAGCCCAAAATCACCAACCATCTGGCCAAAATTACGCATGCCAAACGCTTGCCGCGCGCAATCACGCCATGCCGTCAGAGAAAACAACTCGTCGTCAACCTGCCCATAAACAAACGGATAAGGATATTCGCGCCAGTTCAACGGTTTTTTGACCGGCCTGATATCAATCGACGAGCCGATAAGCTTGCTCTGCCAATCAACATTGTCGGTTGTCTGCGCTACATCTTCTGTGGGTGTTGGGCCTGTAGACATTGAGCCCGTGGACATTGGGCCCGTGGACATTGGGACGGTCAGGCGCGCTACCGGAGCATCATCACTGACCACGTAGCCGCTACGCTCACGCGGTTGAATGAACCCGATATCAATCAATGCCTGATAGGCAAGCACCACGGTGTTACGCGCCACCCCAAGCTGTTTTGCTAGCGCCCGGCTGGAGGGCAATTTATCTCCCGGCAGAATGGCGCGCGCCAGAATTGCCTCGACAACCGATTCTCTAATCTGCGCCTGAAGACTGGTATCTGCTTCAGGATCAAGGTTGATAATCAGATGATCAAGCATCGCGCCTTCCAAAAAACATCGCACTCAATGCATCCAGCTGTCGGTATGCTGGCCGCATTCTGGTACCAATATCGGACTGATCTGGTTCTATAGAAGCCCGATAAGCGTGTCTAGCGTGAAGATTATAAAATGCCATTTCAAAAACACGGCCCCAAGTCATTTGAAGGAGACCGCAATGTCTTATGATGTGAATTCGCTTGAAGCACACTGGATGCCCTTTACTGCCAATCGTGATTTCAAACAGAACCCGCGAATGGTCGTTAAATCCGAAGGCATGTATATGTGGGATTATAAGGGCGGCCAAGTCATTGACGGCTCATCAGCACTGTTTTGCACGCCTGCCGGACATGGACGGCGCGAAATTGCCGAGGCTGTTTATAACCAGATGCTGAATAATGATTATGCACCGCATTTTCAGCTTGGCCATCCGGGATCGTTTGAGCTGGCAGAGCGGATTTGCCGCATGTTGCCCGACGATTTCAATCACATCTTCTTTACCAATTCCGGATCAGAATCCATCGATACGGCTATCAAAGTAATCCTTGCCTATCAACGCGCGCGTGGACATGCGCAGCGCAACAGGCTGATCAGCCGCGAGCGCGCCTATCACGGGGTGAATATGGGAGGCGTTTCGCTGGCCGGTATGGTTCGCAATCGCGAGACCTTTGGGCTGACCCTGCCAAATATCTCAATGATCCGCCATACATGGACCGAAGAGCAGCGCTTTACGCGAGGCCAGCCGCTGACCGGCGCCGAAATGGCAATGGATCTGGAACGCATCGCTGAAAACCTTGGTGGCAGCACCTTGGCAGCGGTCTTTATTGAACCTGTGGCCGGATCAACGGGAACGCTGGTACCGCCGGTGGGTTATCTGGAAAAGGTTCGCGAAATTTGCGACAAGCACGGCATGCTGCTGGTGTTTGATGAGGTGATCACAGGCTTTGGCCGGATGGGCACCCCCTTTGCGACGCATAAATTCAACGTTCGTCCGGACATCATCACCATGGCAAAAGCAATCACCAATGGGGCCATCCCGATGGGCGGCGTTGCGGTCACCGATGAAATTTATGACACAGTGACAAATGCCTCACCCGAAGGCGCTATCGAATTTTTCCATGGCTATACCTATTCGGCGCATCCGGCTGCCTGTGCTGCTGGCCTTGCCACACAAAAACTGTATGAATCCGAGGGCATGTTCGAAAATGCGGCGAATCTGGAAGATTATTTCCTCGACGCCATGTTCACCCTTCAAGATCACCCGATGGTTGCCGACATCAGAGGCATCGGCATGATGGCCGGTATTGAGGTGCATGCAAAAGGTGCGCCCGGGCTTCGCGGCAACGAAATGCAGAAAAAGATGTTCTGGAACGGTCTTCATGTGAAATGGACCGGCGATAATGCCATTATCGCGCCAGCCTTTGTTGCCGAACGCAAACATATCGATGAAATAGTCGATAAATTCCGTAAGACGCTCGACGAAATGATGTAGGGTTCCCATATATTAGAAAAATCGGGTTTATGGAAAACCGAATGGTGTAACACCGGTTTCCATTGGTCCAAATTCTATTGGGGCGGAGCATATATATGGCCATACTTGGCGTCAGCGGCGGCGGGATTGCGGGTATGGCGGCTGCCTTGGCAGCTGCGCGTGCTGGACATTCGGTAACCCTATTTGCAAAACCATCAACTGGCACGCTTGCGGGCGGAATGCAAATTGCCCCGAATGGCTGGGCAGCACTCGAGGCACTGGGGCTTGGCGATCAGGCACGACCCATTTCTATCCGGCTAAATGACATCACCGTTCGCGCGCTTGACAGCGGCGCAACATTGATCCGCCTTCCACTGCTTGAACCTTATGCAAGCTTTAGTCGGGCCAGCCTTACCGGATTGTTTGATGAGGCATTGGCAGCGACGCCAAACGTCAACCGTATCGCCGATAATCTGCAGCATATCCACCAGAAATCCGGCACCGTCACGCTGATCACCGAGGCCAAAGCGGGGCACAAGGGTGACCGGCATGAAGTTGACGGACTGATCGCAGCCGATGGCCAAAACGGGCCCGGCCAGCATTACGTAACCTCAGGTGCGATGGGTACTTCCCGTATCGTCAAAATTGCGATGCGCGCCCAAGTGCCCCTTGCAGAATTGCCGCCGCATTTTGCCTTTGCTGGAAGCAATCTGTGGCTGGGGCGCGGATCGCATATTGTCCATTACCCAATCGATAACGAGCTGAATGTGGTGGTGACTTTGCCGGCAAAAAATGTAAGTGAAGGCTGGCAGGAAAATCTTATCAAAAGCAACTCACCGCTGGCGGCATTGGCCGCACCATCAATCAGCTGGACGCAAACCACCTTGCCGCAAGCCTTTGCTGCACAATGCTGGCGGCGGGGGCGCGTTGTGTTAGCCGGGGACGCCGCCCACAGCATGCCGCCGCATTTGGCACAAGGGGCAGGACAAAGCCTTCAAGATGCGGCGTCGCTATTGCACCATCTACACCATAATGTTGAAGTAGAAACAGCCTTTGCTGGACATGCACGGGACCGGGCCGGTGCAGTATCGCGGATTGTTCAAAAAGCTGATATTTCGGGCCGGGTCATGTCGCTTTCAGGACCGGCCGCGCATTTCCGCGATCTGGCGCTGAACCTTGGCGGCCCGCGATTGATGAAAACATGGCTTGCCGAAGTCTGGGCAGCCGATCCCGAATTGGCCTAACTCCAACATTAACAACACAAAGGACGCATCCAAGGCGTCAGATTTTCAGACGAGACCGCAGCTTCTAACCCGGCTCTCAAAATCCTCATGGTTCAGATATGCCCCGGCCATTTTCCGCCGTCCCGCAAACGCGCCGCGCCCATGCAGCACTCGCCAATTATCAAATACCAGCATATCGCCTGGCGTCAGGGTATAGCGCCATTGAAATGCCGGATCATTAGCAATCTGATCAAACTGCCGGATGCCATCATAAAGCGCGCGCATATCATCATCGTGCATACGCACCGTATCGCGGTCATAATTATTAAAAGTGACCTGCACCAGATGCCCGTCGGCATCGGTGCGAAAAATGGGCCGCCGTGCGCGTAGAATTGCCCCGTCACCTTTGTAAATTCCAGTGACACCAATGCGCGTCAGATCATCATAAACCTTTGGCGAAGTGGCTTTCAGCTGTTCGGCAATGCGCGCGCCGTCAACCATAATGGACTCGCCGCCAGTGGCGTCATAATCAACACAAAGTAACAATTGAAGGCCAGGTGCATCGTGGCTGTAGGTGCCGTCAGTATGCGGGCGAAGCTCTTTGGGCGTATAGGCAGAATCAGCCATATCCTGATTCGCCTCAAATTCAAACAGCCCGCCAAAGATCGAATGACGAACATACCCAATGGCGTTCGTTACCCTCTCCACCGCATCCAGATTGCGCGGCGTGCCGGTAACAACGGCAAACCCATGCGTTAACACCCGCTCCATCAGCGGCTTTATTCCCTGATCCCCGGTAATTTCGCCGTAGGCCACTCGTACCTCTTGTTGATCCAGTGATGCATGATCCCAACCTCGTGCTACGGGCATCGCAATGCTGTCATTGATCATGGAAAACTCATCCAGAAACGCCGCGTCATACTGCACGAGGCCATCAAGATCAGGCCAGTCAAGGACCAGCGCGCCGCCATCGCCCGCAAGATGCGCTGAAACTGGCCGGATATCGGGGTCAACAGCTGCGGTAAAGAGCTCACGCTGATGGCTCCGGGAGTCAAAACTATGCGGATCACGGGCATTGTCGCGAAGCCAGAAATAATCAAAACTCGTCGCATCTCCGCCATTGATTGCCACGGTTAGAGCGCGCTCCCCAAGACTTAGATTTTTCAGCATGATTGATCTCCTCCCTCAGGCAGAATAGCTTTGAGATCACCGCCTCACAAGAGCCCAAAATTTGATTGTCAATTTGATCGTGAAATAGTCGTCTCTGGGAAAACGCCGACCTATTGGAAATAGCGGGCGGCAATGGTATCTTGCGCCGTATGACAAATCTCATTGATGACATGAACAGCGCGATTTTGCGTGCCCAGTTTTCCGCGTCACAAAGCGGGGAAGATATGTCTGGCGACGCGATGTTCGTGATCGCCGCTTTATATAAATTTGTCGCGCTTCCAGACTATCAGGACTTGCAACATGCGGTGCAAAAGCTTTGCGATGAAAACGCGGTTCAGGGCACCGTTCTGCTGGCCGAAGAGGGCATTAACGGCACCATCTGCGCCCCAAAACCGGGCATGAAAAATGTCTTAAACTGGATTCAGGCCGAGCCGCGCATGGCAGGGCTTTCACTGAAATTTTCAATTGCGCCTGAACAGGCGTTTCTGCGCATGAAGGTCCGGCTAAAGCGCGAGATCGTGACCATGGGTCGCCCGGAAATTCGGCCAGCCGAGGCCACCGGAACCTATGTCACACCCAAAGATTGGGACGCGCTGATCGATGATCCGGACGTGATGGTGATTGACACGCGCAACCGGTATGAGACGGCAATCGGCAGTTTTCGCGGCGCGGTTGACCCGGCGACAGATAATTTCCGTGACTTCCCCGAATGGGCCGAAAAGCTAGCAGCGATGGCGCCTGACCAACGTCCGAAAAAGCTGGCGATGTTTTGCACCGGTGGCATCCGGTGCGAGAAAGCCAGCGCGCTGATGCAGACTATCGGGTTTGACGAGGTTTATCACCTTCAAGGCGGTATTTTAAAATATCTCGAGGAGATTCCGGCCAAATCCAGTAGCTGGCAGGGCGAATGTTTTGTCTTTGATGGCCGCGTTGCCGTCGATCATGATCTAGCACCGGGCCAGTATGGAATGTGCCATGCCTGCCGGATGCCCCTTTCGCCCGAAGAACAGCTACATCCACATTTTGAGGCTGGCATCAGTTGTCCCCATTGCCATACCAGTCAAAAACCCGAACGGCGGCAACGGTTTGTTGAGCGTCAGAAACAAATGGCTCTGGCCCAGTCTCGGGGCGAGGCGCATCTTGGAACGGCGGCGCGCGATCATTTGGCCAAAAAGACCAATTCTAGAGCCGCCAATAAGACAAATGATAAAGCGAGTGATTAGCCCAACTCTTAAACTTTAATTTATCTTTAGTTTATTCAACACAGGCCGCACGAATGGCATCAATATTGGCGCGGTAAGCTGCCTCGCCGCCGCCATTAAAGATCGCAGATCCAGCTACCAACGCCCGCGCACCAGCCGCAAAAACCGCGCCAGCCGTATCAGCAGTTATCCCGCCATCAACCTCAATCACGATATCACGCCCCGCAGCCATCTCGCTAAGCGTTGCAATTTTCGTCACCATTTCCTCAATAAATGACTGGCCACCAAAACCCGGATTCACCGTCATCACCAGAATAAGATCAAGCCGGTCCAGAACATGCGCCAGCAGGCTGGCAGGACTATGCGGATTCAACGACACACCCGCCTTGCACCCAAGTTCACGAATTCGCGTCAAGGTGCGATCAAGATGTGGACAAGCCTCGGCATGAACGGTGATAATTTCGGCCCCGGCAGCAGCATAGCTGTCAAGCAACGCATCCGGGTTCGAGACCATCAGATGCGCATCAAAAACTTTATCAGTGGAATGCCGCAGAGCCTTGATAACAGGCGGGCCAAAGGTCAGATTCGGAACAAAATGCCCATCCATAACATCAAGATGAATCCAGTCGGCACCAGCCCGGTCAACCGCAGCCACCTCATCTCCAAGACGGCTGAAATCTGAAGCCAAAATTGAAGGAGCGATAATGAGACCGTTTTTCATGTGTTCTCCTTGACGCCGAACGTCATAACTCCCAGCTATCACGCTAGCCTTGGTGATAAACTGCCGTCTCGGAAAATACAAGTCATGCGGCAATTCATCTCGCAGCCAGAATTGATTTTCCCCAATCGGGGCATAGTATTTTTATAGAATTAGTTTATACATAGAATATTAATTGAAAGGACTAGAATCCAATGGCTTCAAAACCCGTATTTGCGTGGGAAGACCCCTTTTTTCTTGATCAACAGCTCAGCGATGATGAGCGCATGGTTCGGGATACCGCGCGCCAGTTCGCGCATGATGTTTTGTTGCCACGGGTGATAAAGGACTACCGTGAGGAAAGCTTTGATGTCGATGTGATGCGCCAGATGGGCAGCCTTGGTCTTTTGGGTCCGACTATCCCCGAGACTTATGGCGGTGCTGGTGTCAACCACGTTGCCTACGGCCTTGCCGCGCATGAGATTGAGGCGATTGATTCCGGATATCGCTCGGCCATGTCGGTGCAATCGTCGCTGGTCATGCACCCAATTCATGCTTTTGGCACCGAGGAGCAGAAGCAGAAGTTTCTGCCGCGTCTGGCCACCGCTGAGCTGATTGGATGTTTCGGATTGACCGAGCCCGATTACGGGTCCGATCCGGGCGGTATGATTACCCGTGCTGAAAAAGTTGATGGCGGCTATCATTTGAGCGGCGCCAAGATGTGGATTTCAAACGCGCCAATAGCCGATATTGCCGTTGTCTGGGCAAAACTGGACGGGGTTATTCGGGGATTTGTGATTGAGCGCGAGACCGCTGGCCCGGGCTTTACCACCCCTAAAATCGAAGGCAAGTTGTCGCTTCGCGCGTCGATTACCGGATCAATCCAGATGGATAATGCCTTTGTCAGCGATGATAATATCTTTCCCGAGGTTACTGGTCTGAAAGGCCCGTTTTCGTGTCTTAACAAGGCCCGCTTTGGCATTGCGTGGGGTACACTTGGCGCGGCGCAATTCTGTTATGATGCAGCCCGCACCTATGTTCTAGATCGCAAACAGTTTAACCGTCCGCTGGCTGCCAATCAGCTGATCCAGCTAAAACTGGCCGATATGCACACCGAGATCAGCATCGGCCTGCAAGCCTGTCTCCGGGTTGGCCGGTTGCTGGATGAGGGCAATTGCCCACCTGAAAACATCTCGACAATTAAGCGCAACAGCTGCGGTAAAGCGCTATCCATTGCCCGTACATCGCGCGATATGCATGGCGGCAACGGCATTGCCGAGGAATATCACATCATGCGCCATATGATGAATCTGGAAACGGTCAACACCTATGAAGGAACGCATGATGTTCACGCGTTGATTCTGGGACGGGCCATCACCGGATTACAATCCTTTACCGGTTGATACCGCCATCAGCGCGGCTAGAAAAGCGAGCGATAGGTCAGATGGATGAAAAAAATGAGGCCTTGTCCCATATCCGGGTTCTCGACCTGTCGCGCATTCTGGCCGGCCCCTGGTCTACGCAAATGCTTGGGGATTTAGGGGCAGATATTATCAAGGTTGAACGCCCGGGCACTGGCGATGATACGCGAAGCTGGGGCCCGCCCTTTGTTGATGAGATGATAGGTGATGCCGGCACTGATGCGGCGGCGCGCTCGGCGTATTTCTGTTCGGTTAATCGCAACAAACGCTCGCTTGCCATCGATATCACCAGCAAAGACGGCGCCGATGTGATTCGTGGGCTAGCCGCAAAATCAGATGTTCTAGTTGAAAATTTCAAAGTCGATGGACTTGCCAAATATGGTTTGGATTTTGCCTCACTTAGCGCGATCAATCCAAAGTTGGTCTATTGCTCAATCACCGGGTTCGGGCAAACCGGTCCGGACGCACACCGCGCCGGTTATGATTTCATGATTCAGGGGATGAGCGGGCTGATGAGCGTCACCGGCGAGACCGATGGAATGCCAATGAAAATTGGCGTTGCCCTTGTTGATGTGCTGACCGGAACCAACGCCGCTACCGCCATTCTGGCAGCGCTGATCCATGCCGAGCGTACGGGAAAAGGCCAGCATATTGACATGAGTCTGTTTGATGTCGGTGTTGCCAGTCTGGCCAATCAGGCACTGAACTACATGGTTTCGGGAACTGCGCCCGGACGCCTTGGCAATTCTCACCCCAACATTGTTCCCTATGAGGCGTTTGAAACGTCAGACGGGCATATCATTCTGGCCGTTGGCAATGACAGCCAATTCCAGAAATTCTGCACTATAGCCAGCCTTGATGATCTGGCGGTGGACCCCCAATATGCCAGCAATAAATCGCGGGTGATGAACCGGGACGCGCTGGTGCCGCAAGTTGCGGCGGCGATGAAAACGCACTCTACAGAATGGTGGCTAGATCAGCTTGGCACCGCTGGGGTTCCAGCTGGCCCTATTAACGCGGTAGATACCGCTCTTGCCGAACCGCAGGCCCGACATCGCGGGCTGGGAAGTACGATTGCCGATGATCGCTATGGTAACATCCCGACAGTTGCCAGCCCCCTGCGCCTTGGCGCGACTCCGCCGCAGACTGATCTGCCACCACCGACACTTGGCGCGCATAGCCGCGAGGTTCTAGGTGAGGTTCTGGGGATGGATGACACCCAGTTTGACGCCCTGATTGCGGCCGGCATCGTTTGTGATGTTGATCACATCAGCGGCAAAAATCACTAATCTTTTGCCCGGCGAAAAATCAATTTCATCAGCTTTATGTCGATAATCACTGCCGCCACCCCTGTGATGACGAGCGCACCTCCAAACAGAACATGGGGGTCAGGGCGTTCACCCAAAAAGGTCACGGCTCCCAAAATTGTTGAAACCGGCAATAGCAACAAAATCGGCATCACCATCGGCACCGGATAACGTGCTAGCACATAGAACCATGCCGAATAGCCGACTACCGTCATCACCACCGCCAAATATAAAACCGTGCCCCAAGCGGACAGAGGAGCAGCTGCCAGAACCGGCAAAGGATCGCCCTCAATAATAAGAGACGCGACCAACATTTGAGGCCCGGCAATGGCGCCAATCCATGCTGTTAGTTGAAATCCGCTGACTGCCGACCCTAAACGGCGCACCAAAACCTGCCCAAATGACCAGAATAAACATCCCGCTAAAATCAGCAAAACCCCGACCATCTGACCGGTTAACGATGGCGCGCCAACGATGGTCAGAACTCCGGCAAGCGAAATCGCAGTGCCACCAACCTGCCGCCAAGTCGGGCGTTCCTTCAGCATCAACGCCGCAATCACCGTTCCAAACACAACTTCCGACTGGACCAGCAAAATGGCCGGCGTTGCATCAATGCGCGCCAGACCAGAAAACGTCAGCCCGTACTGCAATGTGGCAGACACCAGCGCGATCAACGTCAACTGCCAGAAATATCCGCGCGGCATCGGAACAAACCAGATCAGCACCATCGCCGCGATAACAAAGCGCATTCCCATCAATAGCAATGGCGGAAAATGATTCAGCCCGGCCTTGGCAAGGGCAAACCCAAAGCCCCAAGTCAACGGCACCAAAAGCGCGATTAAAATATGGCGAAGCTGCATACCTAAACGGAATGCGTCAAAATGAATATATGACTCACATCAAACTCTTTGCGGCCAGAATAGATCAAAACTCACCCCTTTTCACGATAAGCCACGCCGGGCAGAACGCACAGCATTTCATATAACAGATTTGCCGCCAGTAATGCCGTAGCGCCGTTCTGGTCATAGGGCGGTGAGACCTCAACAAGGTCTGCGCCGACGAGGTTCAGCCCGCGACACCCCCGGATAATTTCCAACGCCTGAATGGGGGTAAGTCCGCCGATCTCCTGCGTTCCGGTTCCGGGCGCAAACCCCGGATCAAGCGAGTCTATATCAAAGCTCAGATAAACTGGTCCTTCGCCAAGCTCGTCCCTGATCTGGTCAATCAGCGGCGTTGCTGAACGGTGCCATAATTCTTCAGCCTGAACGACAGTGAAGCCGCGCGCGCGCGCCCAGTCAAAATCCTCCGCCGTATAACCGGTGCCGCGAAGCCCTATCTGATAGGTGCGGTGCGGATCAATCAATTCCTCCTCCAGCGCACGGCGAAACGGAGTACCATGGGCGATTTGCTCGCCAAACATGTGATCATTTACATCAGCATGCGCATCAACATGGATCAACCCGACGGGGCCATGCTTGGCAGCAATCGCGCGCAAAACAGGCAGGCTGAGCGTGTGATCGCCCCCAAGGGTTAACGGGATCACATTATGCTGTAGTACCCCGTTATAAAATTCAGTAATCCGGCGCACCGAATCCTTTAGATCAAAGGTGTTAATCGGTACATCGCCAAGATCGCCAACACGAAGCTGGTCAAACGGAGCTGCACCTGTCCACATATTGTAGGGTCGCAACATCACAGACTCGGCCCTAATCTGCTTTGGGCCAAAGCGGGTTCCGGGCCTGTTGGACGTACCAATATCCATCGGAATGCCGATAAACACAGCATCCAGCGCGGCTGCACTGTCAACTGCCGGAAGTCGCATCATCGTTCCCGGGCCGGCGAATCGCGGCATGTCATTGCCGCCAAGCGGTTGCGGAAAGCCTGAATTATTTTCACTCATTATCTTGCCATTCTATTTAGGGGTCACAGCCTCATAGCCGCGCCGCATGCCAGCGTAGATGATCTTCCATAAAGCTGGAGATGAAATAATAGGAATGGCCGTATCCGGGCTGCATCCGCACCGTCAAATCAATCGAGGCTTTCTCACAAGCAGCCTCAAACAACCATGGCCGAAGCCCGCTATTCAAAAAGCTGTCGGCGTCTCCCTGATCAATCAAAAATAGAGGAAAACGCGCGCCATCTTCCACCAGCGCCACCGCATCATAAGCACGCCAATTGGCACTATCTTCGCCCAGATAACGAGTAAATGCCGAAATCGTCCAATCCGCCGTCGACGGATTGACGATTGGCGCAAAGGCCGACGCGCTGGCAAACCGGTCAGGGTTCCGTAGCGCCATGATCAAGGCGCCATGCCCACCCATCGAATGACCAAAAATTCCCTGACGGCCTAAATCAACTGCAAAATTTTCGGCAATCAAAGCGGGAAGCTCATCCCGGATATAACTGTACATCTGATAATTGGCAGCATAGGGCGCAACCGTCGCATCCAGATAAAATCCGGCGCCAGACCCGAACCGCCAATCCTCATCATCAGGAACATCATCCCCACGCGGGCTGGTATCGGGACAAATAATGGCAATTCCCAATTCTGCAGCGGCGCGGCGATACTCCCCCTTCTCCATCACATTGGCATGCGTGCAAGTCAGGCCCGACAAATACCACATCACCGGGACCGGCCCCTCTTCAGCCTGAGGCGGCATGAACACCGCAAAAGTCATTTCGCACCCGGTTGTATCGGACGCATGGCGATAAACACCTTGAACGCCGCCGAATGATTTTTCGGTGGATAGAGTTTCCATGTCTGACAGTCTCCGGCAGAAGCTTACTTTTGGGCCTGATATTACGAGGGGATTAAAACACCACAACAGCGCGGATAGACTCGCCATCATGCATCAGATCAAAGCCCTTATTGATATCTTCAAGCGGTAGCGAGTGGGTGATCATCGGGTCAATTTCGATTTTTTTATCCAGATACCAGTCAACGATTTTTGGAACATCGGTGCGCCCGCGTGCGCCTCCAAATGCCGTGCCGCGCCAACTGCGACCAGTCACAAGTTGAAACGGACGCGTCGTGATTTCCTGACCCGCACCAGCAACGCCGATGATGATGGACTCGCCCCATCCCTTATGCGTGCATTCTAGCGCCTGACGCATGACGGTGGTGTTGCCAATACATTCAAATGAATAGTCAGCCCCGCCGCCAGTCAGTTCAACCAGATGTCCAACCAGATTGTCACCATGCTCGCTAGGATTGACAAAATGGGTCATGCCAAAGCGCTCTCCCCACTCCTTTTTTGAATTATTCAGATCAACGCCGACAATCATATTAGCGCCAATCATCCGCAGACCCTGAATGACATTCAGTCCAATCCCGCCAAGCCCGAAGACCACCGCAGTGCAGCCGGGTTCAGCCTTGGCCGTATTGATCACCGCGCCAATGCCCGTGGTCACGCCGCATCCGATATAACAAATCTTATCGAACGCCGCCGCCTTGTTGACCTTGGCCAGCGCAATCTCAGGAAGGACGGTAAAATTGGAAAAGGTTGAGGTTCCCATATAATGCAGAATCGGTTCACCTTTGAGCGAAAACCGGCTGGTGCCATCGGGCATTACACCCGCGCCTTGTGTTGCGCGAATTGCCTGACACAGGTTGGTTTTCGGATGAAGACAATATTCACATTCACGGCATTCGGGCGTGTAAAGCGGGATCACATGATCGCCTGCAGCAACGCTGGTAACACCCGGGCCAACTTCCCTGACGATTCCAGCGCCCTCATGCCCTAGAATGGCTGGAAACATTCCCTCAGGATCGGCGCCGGAAAGGGTAAAGGCGTCGGTGTGGCAAATTCCTGTTGCCATAATTTCAACCAACACTTCGCCGGCGCGCGGACCGTCAAGATCAACTTCCATAATTTCCAGCGGCTGGCCAGCGGCCAACGCGACTGCTGCACGTGTTTTCATGAGTTTTCCTCCCTCAAACGTCCGCCTTATCGCAACGTGATGCTGGCCGACATAAATTAAACTCTGGAGGCAGGATGGCATGCTGACCGGCTATGCACAAGACAGATTGAGATTTCCGGCTTGGTGCGCTAGCGTTGTTTATCGGCCCAGTCGGGGTGAAAAAACGGAGTATCGTTGGCCCGTGCCAGCGGCGTGCGCCCCAGAATAAGATCAGCTGCCTTTTCACCCGTCATGATCGATGGTGCATTCAGATTGCCGTTCGTAATTCGAGGAAAAATTGATGAATCCGCAACGCGCAAATTCTCCACACCAATAACCCGGCATTGCGGATCAACAACGCTGCCCGGATCATCCGGTGCGCCCATACGGGCTGTTCCACACGGATGATACGCGCTTTCGGCATGATCACGGATAAAGGCGTCAAGCTGGTCATCCGATGTAGCATTGTCGCCGGGCTGAATTTCTGCGCCGCGGTAAGGGTCTAATGGCGGACGGCTGATAATTTCGCGTGACAGCCTTAAACAGCGCCTAAACTCACGCCAATCATCTTCATGGCTCATATAATTAAAGCGGATTTCGGGCGCGGTTCCGGGGTGATTATCACGAATATGAACATACCCGCGCGACTTTGATCGCATCGGGCCGACATGTAACTGAAACCCATGCCCCTCTGCCGGAGCGCGCCCGTCATAGCTGATTGCCACCGGAAGGAAGTGATACTGAATATCTGGATATTCAACACCCTCACGCGACCGGATAAACCCCAGAGTTTCAAACTGGTTCGATGCACCAAGACCGGTTTTGAAGAACAACCACTCAGCGCCAATTCGCGCCTTGGCCAGTAATCCCAGATGCTTATACAGCGTAATCGGTTGCAGGCAGGCGATCTGAAAATAGACCTCAAGATGATCCTGAAGATTGCCCCCAACACCGGCGCGTTCTGCCAACACATCAATTCCCGCCGCCTGCAAAACGACGCCCGGGCCAATGCCTGAACGTTGCAAAATTGCGGGAGACCCTATCGCACCAGCCGCCAGCACAATTTCGGCATTCGCCATGGCCCGGCAGCGTTTATTACCGCGCATATAGTCAACGCCAACCGCGCGTTTGCCTTCAAAAATAATCCGGGTTACTAACGCTCCGGTTTCCAGTCGCACATTGCCCCGTGCCATCGCTGGACGAAGATAGGCATTCGCTGCCGACCAGCGCCGCCCTTTCCAGACCGTCATATCAGCCGGACCAAACCCTTCTTGGCGATATCCGTTATAATCAGGAGTGGCTGCATATCCGGCATCGGTAGCCGCCGCTACAAACGCATCATGCAGGGGATTATCACGCGGGCCGCGGGTTATATGAAGCGGGCCATCCCTGCCGCGCCACGGGGCCTGACCGCCATGCGAATGTTCCATACGCCTGAAATATGGCAGCACATCAGCATAGCCCCATCCGGCGGCCCCGGCCTGTTCCCAATGCGCATAATCCCCGGCATGACCACGGACATAAATCATCCCGTTGATCGATGATGACCCGCCAATTACCTTGCCGCGCGGGCATACAAGACAACGTCCACCCAGCCCCGGTTCGGCCTCGGCCTGATATCCCCAATCATAACGTTTCATGTTCATCGGATAAGACAGCGCGGCCGGCATCTGCACCAGCGGACCTGCATCGGTGCCGCCAAATTCCAGCACCAATACCCGCGATCTGCCATCCTCACCAAGCCGGTAAGCAAGCGCGCTACCCGCCGATCCGGACCCGATAATTATATAATCATAGTTGCCAGTCATGACGTCACTATCAAAGGCTGGCCAGACCGCGTCAAGAGTGCAAATATTAAGCAGGAGGCGAAGTGAAAATGGGGGATGATTTTTAAACCCCACCGCGCCATAGTTAGCGGGTACCGTGCCATTGATGGGAAGCTAGACAGTGATTAAAATTTCAGAAATAGCCGATCAGCTTGGCGCCGGCACTCTTAGCGCGCGTGATCATCTGGAGAGATGTCTTGAGGCAGCCGACAGCAAAGATGGCCGCCTCGCCTTTATTTCCATGAATAAAGATACCGCGCGTCTTACCGCCGATCATATTGATTTAATGCGGGCACAGGGGGCGGTCCTACCGCGCTTTGCCGGCGTTACTTTATCCGTCAAAGATTTGTTTGATATTGCCGGTCAGGTCACCCGCGCCGGATCTATCATCTTAAATGATGCCCCTGCCGCCACCAGCGATGCCGTCGTTGTTCACCGGCTGCGTGCCGCCGGATTTAACATTATCGGGCGCACCAATATGACCGAGTTTGCCTATTCGGGATTGGGCATGAATGCGCATTACGGCAACCCACGAAGCCCGTTTGAACGCCATAATGGCAAGGGGCGCATTGCCGGAGGGTCCTCATCGGGAAGTGCGGTGTCCATCGCCGACGGCATGGCCGCGGCCACTATTGGCACCGATACTGGCGGGTCAACCCGGGTGCCGGCGGCGTTCTGTGGAATTGTCGGGATGAAACCAAGCACCCGCCGGATGCCTGCAAAGGGCGTCTATCCCCTTTCGACCAGTCTGGATGCAGCCGGCCCGATGGGAAGCAGCGTTGAATGCTGCGCCCTTCTTGATAGCATCATGGCCGGCGGTAATTCAGGTCATTGCGAGACCCCCTTTGGAGTTCAGGGATTACGGTTAGCACTTCCGCGCGGCTATCTTTTTGAGACACTGGACGTTGAGGTTGCGCGTGATTTCGATGCGGCGATTGACCGGCTGTCGGCGGCGGGGGCGATTATCAGCGATATCACCATTGATGTTCTGGAAGACTTACGGCCAGCCAACCGGCCAAACAGCATCGCGGCTGCCGAGGCCTTTGCAATTCACCGATCGATGATCACCAGCAATCCTGAAAAATATGACCCTGACGTAGGCGCGCGTATTTTGGCTGGCGGTCAGGTTCTGGCTGCCGACTATATTGCCATGCACGACCAGCGCACCCGAATCGCTGGTGAGGTTGCCGCAATCACCCGGCCGTTTGATGCGTTGGTTCTGCCAACCAGCCCGGCCATTGCAATGGCGCTGGATGATTTGGAAGGTACGGAATCAGCAGCAACTGAAAAGCGCCTAGCAGCCAGCGCGCGTGCGCTTCGCAATACCGCGCTGTCCAACTATCTGGACCGGCCAACCATCACCCTGCCGTGTCACGCTCAGGGCACCGCACCCGTTGGGCTATCATTGATGGGAACACGCGGCCATGATCGCCGTTTGCTGGCGATCGCAGCCGGTGCCGAAGCCAGCATTAGCCTTCACGACTAACGCGCGCGCAGCTAAACGGAAATAGGCCCCGCTACGATTGAAAAAAGAATTATTCGGCAGGGGTTATTTGGCGGCGGCCTCGCATTGCGCCCACCGCATTAATCAACCTGCGCAGCAGCGTTGGACGTGCCGGGTTCTTTCCGCGCTCAAACCGTCCCCCGATCACCAACATTGCCGGGGTTGCAACCAACGTAAGGATTGTCGCAAAAGTCAGCCCGCCAGCGATCGTGCTGGACAGCTGCGTCCACCATTGTGATGAGGGCGCACCAACCAGAATTTCACGGTCCAGAATCTTGATTGTTAGTTGGAACACCATCGGCAACAAACCTAAAATGGTTGTTACTGCGGTCAGTACAACCGGACGGAAACGCACCAGCCCAGCCCGAAAAGCCGCGTGTCTAGCCGAATATCCGCGCCCACGATATTCATTATAAGTATCGATCAGAACGATATTGTTGTTCACCACAATACCGGCAAGCGCAATCACACCCAGTCCGCACATCACGATACCAAACGGCTGGTTGGTCGCCCACAGGCCAAGCACCACTCCCCCGGTCGATAGCACAATCGCCGACATAATAACAAAGGCCTGCCAGCCTGAATTGAACTGCAACATCAGCACAATCAGCATCAGCGTTAACGACAGCATAAAGGACTGGCTCAAAAAATTCTGGGTTTCGGCAATGTCTTCATCCTCGCCGCCAAACTTCACCATCACATTATGCGGCAGGGGGGTATCGGCAATCGACGCTTTCAGCTTTTCAATCCGCTCAGCCGCCAGAACGCCCGCCTCAACCCCGGCGTTGATATACATATAGCGCGTGCCGTCTTTACGCTCGATATCGCCGCCTTTTTCACGCGGTTGCAATTTGGCAAAAACCGAAAGCGGCACATAGGAGCCATCCGCCGCCGGAATGCGAAGTTCACGAAGACGATCAAGATTACGCTGATCACCCATAAAGCGCATGACGATATCGAGTTCATCCTCGCTGTCATCGGGACGGAAATCAGAAATTCGCACACCGCGCGTCAGCAATTTGATCATCGTGCCAAGGCTGGCAATCGAGACACCATGACGACTGGCCGCCTCACGGTCGGTCACCAGCGTCCATTCAAGCCCGGGCAACGGGCGGCTGTCGGCAACATCAACAAAACCGCCTAGCTGGACCATCCGCGCAACCATCTCATCAGTCGCGGCGGCAATTTTCTTCATATCCTCGCCCATGATTTCAACGCGGATCGGCAACGCACCACCAGGGCCTTCCTGCTGTTGGGTAATGGTGAAATCTGCGCCCGCAAGACCAGAGATTAACTCACGCATACGGTCCATCAAGGTCGCGGCTTTTTCACGTTCGTTCCATTCGCCAAAAACGGTGCGGATTGTGCCAACCGAATCCCGCGGCGTCTGATTGCCGCCGCCGCCCGGACGGAAAGATTTTGCATAAAAATCCTGTACACCCGCCACTGGCAGGATAGCGGCCTCAGCATTGCTGACCAACGAGTCACGTTCTTTGGCAGACAGATCACCGCGCGCCAGAATCTGTACTTGTGCCTGATCGGGTTCAATATCAGGGAAGAATGATACGCCAAGACCAGCGCTGCCATATCCCACAAAACTACCAATGATAATGGCCATTACCGCCGTCATCGCCAAGACCGGATAGCCCACCGCCCTTTTCAACAACCAGCGATATATGCGGGGCGCTGAGGCAGCAATAGTGCCCGTTGGAACTGATTTTTTACCAATCATTCCGCCAAGAACCGGAATGAAAATCAGCGCCATAAAAAGCGACGCTATCAAAACGCACATCACCGTTATAGGCAGATATTTCATGAACTGGCCAACAATCCCCGGCCAGAATAACAGCGGTGTAAAAACCATCAACGTCGTCAAGGTAGACGAAATAATCGGCCATGCCATACGTTGGGCGCCAGCCTTGTAGGCCTCACGCCGATTGGCTCCAAGCCCAATTCGCCGGTCAGCATATTCGGTCGTAACAATAACCCCATCGACCAGCATGCCAGCTACCAGAATCAGCGAAAACAGCACGATGATGTTCATCGTTATACCCATCAGATTTAATACACTGATACCGATAAAAAATGACCCGGGAATAGCAAGACCAACCAGCGTCGCGTTGCGTACCCCTAAAAATGCCAGCACAACAACCATCACGATGATCACCGCTGCACCGACATTATTACCGAGATCACTAAGCAATCCGCGAACATCTTCGGAATCATCAAACAGATAGCTGACCTTAACGCCTTTACCAATTTTGGGGGTTTCTTCATTAATTACAGCGCGCGCCGCAGCCACGATATTAATGATGTTGGCACCCACGCGTTTGCGAACATCCAGCACCAGTGCAGGCTCACCATTCACGCGTGACCATCCTTCGGCCTGAACAAACGACCGCCGGACAACCGCAATGTCACCAAAGGTAATTGTTGTTCCGCCGCGCGCCTGCACCGGCATATTTATCAAATCATCGACAGATTCGATGACGCCCGGCACTTTTACCAACAGCCGCCCGCCGCCATCATCAATCGCACCTGCCGTCACCAACTGATTGTTGCCACTGACAAGACGCATCACCGCCGATGGATCAATGCCGTAAGCCTCAATCGCGGCAGCATCCAGCAGGATTTCCAGAATTTCCTTGCGGTCGCCGCCAATCTCAACTTCCAGAACACCCGGGATTGCTTCCAGTTTATCTTTGATATCACGCGCCGCGACAACCAATTCGCGCTCAGATACCGGGCCATATAGCGCCGCTGTCAGGATCGGAAACAACGACAGGCTAACCTCAAAAACCTTGGCTTCATCCGCCTCGGCGGGAAGGTCCGGCTTGGCATCGTCAACCGCTTGGCGCACATCGGCCAGCGCCTTATCAATATCCTCACCCGCATCAAATTCCAGCGTTACCGCGCCGTATCCCTCAGACGCAACTGACGACATTGCATCCAAGCCCTCAACGGACCGAAGATGTTTCTCCAACGGTTTGACCAGCAAACGTTCGGAATCCTCAGGCGAGATACCCTCATATCCGACCGACACATAGGCAACCGGAATATCAACGTCGGGTGCCGCTTCTTTGGGAATTTCCAAATAGGAAATCACGCCAAAAGCTGACATCACCAGAAGCCCGATTATGACCGCGCCAGTCCGCGAAAAAGCAGCGCTGATCAGAGCGTTCATGATGTTGGCTCCAAAGCAACGCGGACATCCTCGCCAGCCTCAACAAATGCCTGGCCAAAAGTCAGCAACCTGTCGCCATCGCTGAGCCCGGACACAAACACCTGCTCAACACCTGAACGTACCAGTTCCACGCCAACAACGCGGACAATGCCACCATCATCAATCTTTGCTGTTAGTGACCCATCACCAGCCACCGACAGATGCGCCGGTGACATGCCAAAGGCCGGCTGATAGCCAATGTCAATCGACGCCTCAACAGTCATTCCGGCGCGAAGGCTGCGGTCCGTATTCGGCACGCTGATTTCAACATCAAAAGTTCGTGTTGCCGAACTGGAAATCGACGCAATCTTGGAAACTTGACCTTCACGCCGCCCTACACCGGCGACATCAATGCTGACCGGATCGCCAAGCGAAATCTGGCTGATGTTCGTCTGCGGAACGGCAACAACGATTTTCAGCGTATCCATTTTCAGAATAGTCGCGGCTACCATGCCGCTGCCCATCTGTTCGCCAACATCGACATGAAGGGTCTCTAGCCAGCCGCTACTCGGAGCACGGATTATTGATTTTTTATTCTGGTCCTGCAACATATCAAGCGTAGACTTAGCGTTCGCAAGGCGGGCGTTATTCTGTGTAATCACTAGCTCTGCGCTGAAATTCTGTGCCAGTTCAATCTTGGCAAGCGCCATACGGGAATTTTCGTAATTCGCTTTTAGCTGCGCCAGTTCAACGGGCGCGGTGAAGTTCTGAGTCACCAGCTTTTCGCCAATTTTCATGCGCTGACTTGCCACTTCAAGATTGGCCTTGGCGGCCGCGTATTCTTCAGCATAGGTTCCAGCAGACTGTTGTACCGCGGAATTGTAAGCAGCCTCAGCCGCAACAATCTCGGCCTTCGCCGCAGCAATGCGCATTGGCAGCGTACCGGTATCCATAACGACCAGAATGTCACCAGCCTTAACAGCGCTTCCTTCGCGTGCTGGAATTTTGGTGATCGTGCCGGCAACCTCGGATGAGATGGTCACCACCGCCACCGGCTGAGTGATACCACTGGCGCGAACGGAACGACGTACGGCGGCATTTTCAACGATGACAGCTGAAATTGTTGGTTTTGCAGGACCTGTTTTCACCTCATCCGGCGCCGTTCCTGCTGCGTTTGATACGGCCGATTCTTTGGCATCAACATTTTTGCCATCAGCGGTCGATACTATTTCGGGTTGACCCATAAAATTCCCGGACAACATCCAACCCGCAACGCCAACTGCAATCAAAATCGCAAGGATATAAGAGGGTTTGAATTTCATCGATCAAGTCCCGGGCTGTGAATGAGATGCACCGCTTTCACCGCGCTTGGAAGTATATAGTCTCCATAATACCTTAAAACAAGGATACTTCGCGCCATCGAGTGAGTCATTTCCCCAATTTACCTGTGGCTTCAGAACCGCAGCTAAACTATTGTTATCAAACCTATCTGGCGTCGGCTAGGATCATGCTGGCGGCCTTATGCGCCAGCATCAAAGTCGGTGCGTTCGTATTCGCCGAAGTAATGTTGGGGAAAACCGAAGCATCACATACTCTGATGCCATCCAGCCCATGCACGCGCAACTGTGAATCAACGACAGAGCTATTGGCATCGGGGCCCATTCGGCAGGTGCCGGATAGATGAAAAACAGTGCCCCCGCGCTCACGCAAATCCTGTACCACCGCATCGTCGCTCATTTCGTCAAGCGGGGTTAGCGGTTTATCGGCAAGTAGCGCTTGTAGCGCTGGCGTTGCCGTCAACTGTTCAATTAGTCTTGCCATGCGCACGGCGTCGGCAATGTCACGTTCATGGCTGAGATATCGCGGGCTTATGGATGGCATTTCGTTAACATCCGCTGAGGTAATTTCAATTGTGCCCTCACTTTTTGGACGGCAACTGTTGAACCCGATGATAAAGCCCGAAAATTTATCGGGACGCATCAATTTACGTCGGCCTTTGTGAAAGCTGCGATAGCTGAGGGGATTCAAATAAAGCTGAGTATCGGGGCGGTCTAGCCCGGCGGTGGATTTTACCAGCCCGCCAAACTGATTAACGCTAAGCGCCAGCGGCCCGCGCCGCCGGAAGATATAATCAAGTCCGGCAAAAATCCGCCCTGTCATACTACCAAAAACATCATTCAGCGTGGGGCGATTGGCCTTAAAGATATAATTAATACCAAAATGATCCTGCAAATGCTGGCCAACATGCGGCGCGTCATGGACAACATCAATTCCAAGGCCCCGAAGCGTCTTGCCGCTACCAACGCCCGATAGCTGTAATAAGTGCGGCGAGCCCACAGCGCCCGCAGTCAGCAGAATTTCACGGCAAGCGCGAACCACATTCCGGCGGCCCTTATGATAATAGGAAATGCTGATAGCGCGGCGCCCGTCAAAGCCAATCCGGTCAACCTGCGCACCGGTAACAACGGTCAGGTTCGTGCGTTTCATGGCAGGCCGTAAAAACGCCGTGGCGCTGGAACATCGGGTGCCGTTTCGCGTTGTCGTCAAATAGCTGCCCACACCGGCACCTTCGCGCACCGGATCTTCGCTAAATGGCAGTTGGCCTTGCTGGCAAATTGCCATAAAGTCAGCGCTGATGGGGTGACAATCAGCGGTATTATCGCGAATCGACATATGGGGGGCTGAGGGGTTATCCGCAGCCGGACCTTCAAAACTGTCATAGATCTTTGCAACATTTGTGTAATTCCAGCCCGGATTTCCAGCAGCGGCCCAGTCATCATAATCACCTGCCTGACCGCGATGATAAACCAGAGCATTAATCGAACTTGATCCGCCAAGAAGCTTGCCGCGGGGGGTATACTCGCGCCGTCCATTAAGTTCGGCCTCAGGCTGGGTGCTATACATCCAGTTCACCTTTGCTTGATGAAACAAAATGCCATAACCAATAGGAACCTTGACCCAGAGCCGCCGGTCGGACGGTCCGGCCTCTAGCAAAAGCACCTGATGCCGCCCGCATGCGGTTAGCTTATTGGCTAGAACACAACCGGCAGATCCACCGCCCACGATGATATAGTCAAATTCCTGCATGTCAGTCTCCAGCACCTATCGCCCGGCTGGACATTATTCGGCCGTGACAGCTGCCAAAGCGGCCTGCAATTCGGATAATAGCAACTCAGCTGCTTCAACCCCGACCGATAGACGGAAAAACCCTTCGCTGATGCCAAGTGCTGCCCTCTCTTCAACGCTCAACGCGCGGTGTGATGATGAGGCGGGATGCGATAAGGTGGTGCCAATATCACCAAGAGTCGGGGCAAAAGGAATAGCCCCCGCTGCCGCGATAAAGCGGTTTACCGCATCGCGGGCACCGTCAATTTCAAAACTGACCATATTGCCAAAATTACCGTTAAACAGGCTATGCGCCAATGCATGATCCGGGTGATCCTCGCGCCCCGGATAAAGAACTTGCCGCATACCGGGTGTATTGGCCAGTCCATCGGCAATCTTTGCCGCGTTTGCTTGTGCGTGCGCAAATCTCACATCAAAACTATGCAGGCCGCGCTCAGCCAGCCAGCAATCAAACGGGCTGGGGGTCAACCCCCACGTTACCGCAGCATCACGAATGGCCGCCGCGTGATCCGGATTACGCGCCGCCAGATACCCCAGTGTAACGTCCGAATGCCCAGCCAAAAATTTGGTCACCGAATGAATAACGATATCCGCACCATGCTCGAACGGCCGAAAGACCGCCGGTGTGGTAAAAGTATTATCGACAACCAGTAACAGGTTATGCTTTTTTGCCAACGCTGCAATTCCGGCAACATCTGCAACCCGCAAGGTCGGGTTCGATACCACCTCAAGGATGATCATCCGGGTGTTGGGACGGATTGCCGCCGCCAAGGTGCTGGCAGTGCTGGCATCGGCAAAATCACACTCAAAGCCAAGGCGCGGCAAGTCCTTTGTCAACATTCGTAGCGAGCGACCATAAAGCTGATCCCCCGCCAGAATGTGATCCCCCGCCTCTAGCAACCCCAGAAACATCGCGGAAATTGCGGCCATTCCGGAACTGGTGATCAGGCCGTTTTGCGCGCCCTCCATCCAGTCAATTTTCTCGGCCAGAATATCGGCATTGGGATGCGCCTCACGCGCATATGTATAGCCCGGAAGCGTTCCTTCATACTGCGCATCCAGCGCGTCAGCCGACGGTGATGAGTACACAACTGACGGAAACAGCGGCGTTGCTACCGGATGACTGGCGGATTGAGGAATGGCCGACCGCCGAACAAGAGTCTGGCGCCGGTCTGGATTCTGGTCAGCATTTTTTGAGTTGGTCATGATCACACCGGTTGCAGTCAAACTTTGTTAAAAAAATATAGCTTTGGTCTGAAGAATAAGCGGGCAAACGATGCCATATACGATCGCGCAAAACCAGTCAGATTTCACCAGCGTCACTCCTAATTCCACAAGGCATGCATGGTTAGGGGGCCGCGAAAGGCCCAGCCGCGAAATTCGGCGGGATGATCCGGATCAAGACGAAGCCCGGGAAGATGATCAAAAATCATTGGCAAGGCAACATCAGCAACCAGCGCGCGCGATACAAATGCCCCCGCACAAAAATGCGGGCCGGCCCCAAAGGCGATGTGTTTTCTTGTGTCACGGTGAATATTGAAACTGCCGGGATCATCAAAATGCTCCGGATCACGGTTGGCAGCGCTGAACATGAAAAAGGCGCGCCCGCCAGCCTTTATATCAATTCCGCGAACACAGGCATCGCTGGCAATGCGGCGCGGCGACATTCCAATCGGCGACATCCACCTTACATATTCCTCAAAAACCTGATCCCAACGGACCGATCCGTCAAGAACACTCGCCAACTGACCCGGATGTGTCAACATCGCCCAGATAGCCCCGGCAATGGCGTCACGCGGCTCGTTCTGGCCGCCGCTGATCGCCAATTTTATGTTGGCATGAAGCTGATGCAACGGCGCAGCGCAGCGCAGCAAAACAGCGATGATCGAACATCCCTCCAGCGATTCCGCGTCAGGCGGTGCAGCGCTGAAGGCGGCAATACGGTCATCGATAGCATTGTCTAGCGCTGTAACAGCGGCAATGCAGCGCGCTTCAACATCAGGATCACCGCTATAATTGGAAATACCGTCAATGATCGCCTGCGAATGCGCATCCATCTCACGCGCGGACACATTGCTGAGACCGGTGATCAATCGCAGCGCCTCACCCGATAGTAACATCGCGTAATCAACACATAAATTCGCACCCTTTTTCCGAGCAAGATCGGCCAAAATATCCGCAGCAGCATGGCGAAACGCACCGCGCCAGAAATGCGCCACTGCGCGCGGCGAAACCGCGGGCCGCATCTGGCCGCGCTGGGATTGATGCCCATCACCGTCGCGGCGCATCATGTTCTCGCCCATCAAACGGGTCATCAGGCCGCCGGGCTGCTCGGAACTGAAAACATCGACCCGCTTTTCCCATGTGTCGATGTCATCACGCCGCGTCATCACGATGCCGTCAAGCTGGGGCACAAACGCTACCGGAGCCTGACGCTGAAGACGTTCCAGAATCGGATAGGGATCCTTTGCGAAGGCTGCCATATCAATATCAAAATTGGGTGCGATTGCCATGCTGTGAATCTTGCGGTCCTTATGGCTTGCTATAAAGCTGACGGCCAACAAAAAGACCGACTAACATCATCACAAAAAACAGCCCAACCTCACCCGGCCTGACCAAAAGTGAGGCGACAGCAGGACCGGGGCATAGGCCGCCCAGCCCCCAGCCGATGCCAAACAACGCCGCGCCACCAATAAGGCGCAGATCAATGCTGGCGATGGTCGGCAAAGAAAATTTATTGCCAAAAACCGAACCAGACCGGCTGGTGACAATCCTATAGCCAATGAAGTTCACCACAACACCGCCGCCCATAACAAACGCAAGCGAAGGATCCCATGCACCAAACAGATCAAGAAATCCGGTAACTTTGGTCGGGTTCAGCATGCCTGAAATAGCAAGACCGGCGCCAAAAACCATACCAATGCAAAGAAGTGAAATCGCTGGAATCATATCTCTAACCGTTAAAAGATGTGACGAATAAGAAAGACGGTAATCACCCCGGTCAGCATAAAAACGCCAACCGCGGTCATCGAGCGCACCGACAACCGCGCCAATCCGCAAATTCCATGACCCGAAGTGCACCCCGACCCGATCGCGGTGCCAATCCCAACCAGAAATCCGGCAATGGGAAGTGCCAACCCCGAGGCTGCCGGCAGAATTTCAACCGGTCGCGAAAAGCCATAGATCACGATAATCGGCCCCAGAACCACTCCGGCCAGAAAAAACCATCGCCAACTTCGCTCATCGCGTCCGGATTTTTGGTTTAAAAAGGGGATGATGCCGCCCAGAATACCGCTAACACCCAAAACCCGGCCATGCATCAACAACAGCAAAAAGGCTGCCGTGCCAATCATCACGCCACCAATCAATGATGCAAACGGCGTAAATACCGCAAAGTCGATCATCATCATTAGGCCCCTTTGCTCTTTGTGATTTATAGTATTTTATCTATTGGTATTTTATCCATTGGTATTTTATCTATTGGTATTTTATCTATTGGGCGTTCTAGGGTCCCGATCAGGCTCCACCATGTGCTTTTGACCAGCCGCGCGGATCATTCAGAAAATCCTCAACCGCTTGCAGCGTGACCGCATCAAAGGCGCCCGTCTCACGGCTGGCGGCAAGCACATCCCACCAAGTCGAAAGATAATGAAGGCTGATCCCCTCGGCAGCCAGTTTTTCGGGGGTGTCCTTGAAAATATCATAATAAAAAATGACGAAGGTGTGCGCGACCTCGGCCCCGGCGGTGCGCAGCGCTTCAACAAAGCTGAGCTTGCTGCCACCATCAGTCGTCAGATCTTCAACCAGAAGAACCCGCTGGCCTTCATGGATATCCCCTTCGATGCGCGCATCACGGCCAAACCCTTTCGGCTTTTTGCGAACATAATGCATCGGCAGCGCGGTCCGCTCGGCCAGCCATGCGGCAAACGGAATTCCGGCAGTCTCGCCGCCCGCCATCGCATCCAGACTTTCATAACCGATCTCATTCATAATGACAGTTTTGCCATAATCCATCATCTGAGCCCGCGCACGTGGAAAGGCAATAATCTTGCGGCAATCAATATAAACCGGGCTCTTCATCCCTGACGTCAGGGTGAACGGTTCATCAGCGCGGAACAAAACCGCCTTGATCTCAAGAAGCATCCGCGCAACCGACCGGGCGATCGCTGCCTTATCATAAGTCTGCGCGGTATCACGGGCAGGCAAAGATGTTGACATATGCCCGGGGGAATTTGCTGGTTTTTGCGTCACGCTAGTCTCCATATGTTGCTGGATATTAGAGCCTCATCTCGAACTTGTCATCTGTTTGCGATTAATGAATTTCCAGCTTGGCCTCTAGGGGGCTTGGAATCCGGCACAAAGACCATCACTTATCTGCATTGAGCGACTTAGAGGTGAAAAAATGAAACGGGTACATTTAGAAATGTTCAGTTTGAGAGGGGCCAGCAACCAGCCTTCATCGACCCAGACTTTATGGGTACAGTAATACCATGGCAAAAAAGATACAAAAACGCGATTTACCAACAAAGATTTGTGCAAGCTGCGGCCTGCCCTTTAGCTGGCGCAAAAAATGGGAACGCGACTGGGAAAATGTCCGCTATTGCTCAAAACGCTGCAGCGGTCAGAAAAGCAGGATCAACCCGTGATCGTTCAATCTCGATCCGTCAGATTGCTGATAGCGACTGCACAGCCTCTTCGATTTCTGCCTTTTCGATAATTTCGGCAACCATTCCGTTTTGCAGTGTTTCCCCGACGCCTATATCCTCAATATAAATGCCAAAATCATCCTTGCCAAACCGATGCGCCGGAACCCACGCGAAAACACATCGATGCCCCTTTGGACATTCCTGCATCGCTGCATCTTGAAGCGCCTCGGCATCCTCAAAATTCCAAGTGACGGCAACGGCGACAAAAAATTTCTGATTTTTCGTTCGCGCAACATCCATTTTTACCGGCATTGTCACGGCGACATCTCGGCTGCCACTTGTTCGCATATATACCGCAAGCCTGCCCTTATAATCAGACATCAGAACCGATAGCGGCACAAAATGCGCGGCGTCTTCTGATTGCGCACCGGTCATAGTCACGTCTCCAATTTTAAGAATGATGATAAAGAGTTTGACAGGTTTTAACGCCGCAATCTATCGCCTGGCCAGCTATAGTTTAGCCGGGGCACGAAGCGCATAGCCACTTCCGCGAACCGAATGGATTATATTGGCGGTTTGCGTGCCATCAGGCATCGGCGAATTTATGGCCTTGCGAAGGCGAGAGATATGCACATCAACGGTGCGTTCTTCAACAAAAACCCCGTGCCCCCAAACCAAATCGAGAAGCTGAGTGCGGCTGAATACCCGGCCAGGGTGTTCCATCAGAATTGATAGAAGACGACTTTCCTTTGGACCAAGCGAAACCGGCTGACCACCCCGCGAGATTTCCATCGTCGTCTGATTAAAATGCAAATCGTGAAATTCGAGGATATCATCAGAAAGTGCCGGATGCGCCCGTCTCAAAAGCGCCCGTACACGGCTGACCATCTCACGCGGGGAAAATGGCTTTGTAATGTAGTCATCAGCGCCAATATCAAGGCCCAGCGTGCGATCACCCTCTTCACCACGCGCGCTCAAAATAATAATGGGAAGGCGCTTTGTATCACTGCGCGCACGCAGGGTGCGGCACACATCAATGCCCGACATTTGCGGCATCATCCAGTCAACAATTGCCAGATCGGGGTGATGTTCTTCGACCATCTCCAGCGCCTGCTGCCCGTCTTGTGCGCGAATTACCTCAAAGCCAGCCTGAAGGAGATTAAATGTCAGCAGTTCAAGCTGGTTAGGCTCATCATCAGCGACAAGAATCCGGATCGACATTAGCAATAATCCTCTCTTCTCCTAAGGCATCCAGCAATTGTGTAAATCAGCATGTGCCACAGCTACATTACAGTTTTGTGAAACGCCTGTTACTGCGTCAATCTTGGGTATTAGAAATAACCGGCAGCGTAACCTCAAAGCGCGTAATGCCAGCATTGGAGCTGGAAACATTCATCACCCCGCGATGTCTATTTACAATGTGCTTTACAATAGCAAGGCCGAGACCGGTGCCACCAATCTGACGGGAGCGCGCTTTATCAACACGGTAAAATCTTTCGGTTAGGCGGCCGAGATGTTTCTCGGCAATCGGCTCGCCAAAGTTCGAGACCGCAATTTTAACGGTGTCGGTGCCTTGCAAGACCACATCAAGGGAGATATCGCTCTCCTCAAACCCGTATTTCAACGCGTTCTCAATCAAATTATGAAACACTTCGTTGATCTCGTCGGCAAACCCGTTCATCAGCAACCGGCCAACATCAACCGGTCGCGCGTCATTCAAAAGGATGCGCATCTTGCGGCGTTCAGCACGGCTTTCAAGGCTGGCCACCACCGATTTCAACACCTCCATCAAGGGCACGGTCTCATCAGGAACAATATGCTCGTCAACCTCAACGCGCGACAATGAAAGAAGATCATCAATCAACCGCGACATGCGCCCGGATTCCTCTTCCATAATACGTAAAAATCTTTGCTGAGTTGGCCAATCCTGAACCTCATTGACCAAAATTGTTTCGATAAAACCAGCAAGACTAGTCAACGGTGATCGCAATTCATGGCTGACATTGGCAACAAAATCTCGTCGCACTTTTTCCAGATTGCGCTGCAAAGTCATATCCAGAACCAGTACCATGATCAGCCCGTCATTCATGCGTTTGATCCGGATATTGAATTCCATCGACACACGCGATTGCGGCCTGTAAATCGCCGAGCTCTCCAAGCCTGCCCCTGAAACCACATCGGCGACCTCGTCTGCCTTGATCACCTCGGCCAGCGGCTGGCCTATCAGTGATTTTCCAGACACGCCGTCACCAAGAAACCGGACAGCGGCAGCATTGACCGATAAAATTACCCCCTGCTTATCAGCAACGATCAGGCCATCATCCAGCATCCAGCCAAGTTCGCTAAGAAGACCAGTTTCAACGCCAACTTCAGCGTCAACATCTATGGTGGCGTCTGAAGGCTTTTTTTGAGGGGTTGTCATGGCAACCTCGATCCTCTTTCCGGTTTGCAGCCGCGGTCAGGCTTCTTTGATATTGGCAATCAGATTGGCACTTTGTGCAAGCTGTTGAAAACGGCGACGAGCATGATTATCCAACAACGCCGCACAGCTAGGGTCAACATCAAGCGTCAAAACCCCGTCTTCATTGGTAAGCCGCAATCCATCCAGCCCATGCGCGGTTCCGCCTGAAAAGGTCAGCGCAAATCGCAAACCAAGGCCAATGGTTGTCGCTTGAGCGCGGCGGCGGCGACTTAAAATAAAGCCCAACTCAGGGGGGCGTGCCTTGTTTGTCTTGCGGCCAACATAACGGTGATAAATGGCTGTGGCCAGCCAGATGCGCTCTTTATGGGTGATACAGTTCACTGGCAGACCCAACACCCGGCGTGCGCCCAGATCACCACGCACATCCTCATGCTCGTTCCAGCATAAATCAGACAGGTTGCACGCCGCCTCTAACAGCCGGTCAAATTTGGCGCGGTTTATTTGTTTGTCCTTAGCCTTATTGCCAGCCGGTTTATTGGCGCCATCGGCATCATCTGCGGTGTCGGGTGAAGGTGTGAAAAGCGGGCAAAGCAACTCAAACAATGCGCGCGGTACGTCCGAGAACCGGTGTGATGTGCGTGAAATTTCCTGACAGATCGCCTGCAGAAAATCGGCCTTTTCACTATCGCGAAGTTCCTTATCGGCAAGCAGACCATCGCGGATACTCGTTCCGCTGATGGCAATCTTACTGCACCCGGTTCGCGCCAGCAATTCGCGCATGATCAGGGCAGCCATCGGCATGGTTTTTTGACGGCCAAGGGGTACACCCGAAAAGTCAGGAGTTTCACGGGAAAATGCGCCCAGAAGATTTTTCGCATCACGCCCGGGAATCCGCAGTCCATGAAGGACGGTAAGCGGATATCCAGACTGTTCGATATAAGCAAGTCCCAGCGCACGAAACGATCCACCAACCCCGTAAATCCGGTCGTGAAACCCTTCGGCCAGCCAGGGATGGAGATCAAAGGCAGCGTTAATTTCATCCGCATCAAGTGATGACAAATGCCCAAAATTAAAACTGGTTGATTGGCGAATAACACCTTTTTCAAGATCAACAACTTCCAGACTACCGCCGCCAAGATCAGCAACAAATCCCGTTGCATCGGGAAGGTTGAGTGTTAGCCCGCGCGAAACATAATGCGCTTCTTCCTGCTGGGTGAGGATGGTAATCGGATGGCCAATAATAACCTCTGCCGCGCCAATAAAATCATCCGAATTGACTGCCCGCCGAACGGCTGCTGTCGCCACTGCATGAATTGTCACAACGCCCATGCTTTTCATGATGCTGGCGAAACGCGACATCGCCTCTAACGCCACCTTGATCCGGTCAGGCTGCAACTCTTCGGTATCGCCCAACCCTTCGCCAAGGCGGCAGTTTGAACGCTCATTAAACAAAGGAAATGGATAACGCCCGCCACTGCCATAGATAACCAGCCGGATCGAGTTTGAGCCAATGTCAATGACGGCAATCGGCGCAGTCCGATCCTGTGATCTATAACTCATCCACGGTTCCTTCTCCTCAGCTATACGAACGATCAAACGCGTTCAATAGCAATGGCCGTTCCCTCACCGCCGCCGATACAAATTGCGGCAATACCCCGCGTCAATCCACGTTTTTCCAGCGCGTTTAGCAAGGTCACGATAATACGGCTTCCCGAAGCCCCGATAGGATGCCCCAACGCACAGGCCCCGCCATTCACATTTACCTTGTCCCGTGAAATCCCAAGTTCATGCATAAAGGCCATCGGCACAACGGCAAAGGCCTCATTGACCTCCCAAAGATCGACGTCATCCACCTTCCAACCCAGCTTTTCCAACAATTTTTGCGCTGCGGGAACGGGTGCGGTGGTGAACCAGCCCGGCGCATGCGCATGGCTGGAATGAGCCAGAATCCGGGCGCGAACCTGCAACCCATCGCCGGATGCCTGCCCCGCACTAGTGACCACCAATGCCGCCGCCCCGTCCGAGATGGAAGATGCATTGGCGGCGGTAACAGTGCCGTCTTTGGCAAAAGCAGGTTTCAGCTGGGGAATTTTTTCCGGACGCGCTTTGCCGGGCTGTTCATCAATTTCTATGATTGTATCACCCGCGCGCGACGTCACAGTGACCGGGGTAATTTCCCCGTCAAAGGCTCCGCATTCTTGCGCAGCACAAGCATTGGCCAGCGATTGCAAGGCAAATTCATCTTGCGCAGCGCGTGAAAACTGATAATGCGAGGCACAATCTTCGGCAAAGCTTCCCATCAACCGGCCCTTGTCATAAGCGTCTTCCAGCCCGTCAAGGAACATATGATCCTGCAAACTGGCATGGCCAAGACGCGCCCCGCTTCGCATTTTTCCAGAGAGATATGGCGCATTGGTCATGCTTTCCATGCCGCCGGCAACCACGAGAGCGGCGCTGCCTGCACGAATCAAATCATGCGCCATCATCACGGTTTTCATTCCAGACCCGCAAACCTTGTTCAAAGTGGCCGCCGGAATTGACTCATCCAACCCCGCCGCAAAACCGGCTTGGCGCGCTGGTGCCTGACCAACGCCAGCCGGCAATACACACCCCATCAGAATTTCCGAAACCGCATCCGGTGAAGCGCCTGCATTTTCCAAAGCAGCTTTGATCGCGGCACCACCAAGCTGCGGCGATGCAACAGATGAAAAATCTCCGGCAAAACCGCCCATCGGTGTGCGCGCCGCACCCGCGATTACGATATCCGTCTGATTGGCTGCATCTGACATAAATAACTCTCCATTTTTAGCTCCGGCTTCAAGTCCGGATTGATCTCTGCTCTGGACAGGCCTTTTGATCGCCGCGACAAGGTAGCAGGATCAGTTGATAGGTAAAAGTGCGGTGATGAAAACTGCGTTATATCCATGCTCATTTCATCTTTCGATCATTCATGCGCCAGCAACAACCCCTTATTCGAGGGGCGCAAGCAGCGCTGCAACCAATTCAGGCGGCACATCATCAACACTGCTATGCCGCCATTTCGGCGCATGGTCTTTGTCAATTATCGCGGCGCGAATGCCCTCAAGAAAATCACTATCTTTCATACTACGCGACGTAAATCGAAATTCCATTTCCAGCGCAGTCTTTATATTTGGTGCAAGACGTACCGCAGCAATAACCGCCGCAGTTGCCGCCATCGCCAGCGGTGATGCGGTCTGCATCGAAGTCAGTAACCGCGGCAAGGCGGCATTTAGACCATCATGTTCGGCAAGCGCACCGATCATCACAGCCACATTGTCACCGGAAAAAACCGTATCAATCGCCGCCGCATTCGCCGCCAGAACCGAGCCACCATCATCAGAACTGGCCGTCCTAATTGCTGTCTCGATATCATCGGCCTCACATAATACCGCAACCAATTCTGAAAGCGCGGCCTCAGGGACATAATAATCGGCAAACCCGGCATAAATAGCATCTGCCGCCCGCATTCGATAACCGGTCAGGCCAAGACATTCACCAAGCCGCCCCGGAGCGCGTGCCAGCAACAAAGACCCGCCTACATCCGGCAACAGCCCAATGGCACATTCCGGCATTGCAATGCGCGTGCTGTCGGTAACAATCCGGTGCGATCCATGCGCCGAGAGACCAACCCCGCCGCCCATTACAAATCCATGCATGACCGCAATATAGGGTTTTGGATACCCATCAATCAGCGCGTTCAAACGATATTCATCGCGCCAGAAGCGGCGAGCAGATTCATCATCACCTGCCTTGCCGGCCGCGAATAAACGCGAGATATCACCACCAGCACAAAAGGCGCGCTCGCCTGCAGCGTCGATAATCACATGCGCTACGGCGGTGTCATCAACCCATGCCAGCAAAGCCGCCTCCATTTCAAGGCACATATCATGGGTCAGCGCATTCAGCGCCTTTGGCCGATTCAAGGTGATGCATCCGGCATGGCCCTCAATACAGCAATGAATGTCACCGTTGGAATTACCGGTCATATTCTTCATCCTTAAATTTCCCTGATAAAAGTGACCCACCTTAGGACCAGCTTAGCGGGGGGCGGGAAATGATGTCTCATATGGGATATATTATATGGAATTTATATTAGGGGATATATTATCGCAAAATGACCGCAAAGAACCCCTAACCTTCAATTCCTAGACTATATTGAAAATTTAAGGCTAGTAATCGTTATGTATCACATATGTTGATGCCTTAAATTTTTTGGTTAATTTATAGTTTAGGTGTGACCGCCAGATAGGAATGATCACGATGCGCCTACTACAATCAATGTTGACGGCCCTTGTTAGCGCGCCGATGCGAATGCGCGGGCTTGGAGATCGCCTGATTCCAAAGGTTGCCGACGAACCCGAATCAGCTTTGCTGGCAGTATTGTCAGCCGCGGGTGAGGTGTCATCGCTGGTCTATGCAGAAAGTTTCCTTAATCAGATTGAGGCATTGAACGATACCCAATTTGAGGCACTGATTACTCACATTGCCGGCAATTACGATCTGGACACCGAAACTCTGATCAGCGCGGCAACCAGCTATGGCAAGGAGCAAGATGCAGACCAGCTAGCGCTAATCGCAAATCTTGCTGAGCCGCGTTGGATCGAATTATTTCGCCGTCTGAATGCCACCGCTGGCGGTACCGTACGTCTGGTTCGCCTGCGGGAACGCCTACTGCCGATGATCCGCAGCAATCAGGCGGCGGCACGCCTCGATGGCGGACTAAAATCTCTTTTGCGGACATGGTTCAATCCCGGGTTTCTGGTGCTGCAACCAATAGACTGGTCGACATCGGCGAGCATCTTGGAAAAAATAATTGCCTATGAGGCTGTTCATGCAATTTCATCATGGGATGATCTTCGCGCCAGACTGGCCCCCGAAGACCGCCGCTGCTTTGCGTTCTTTCACCCGTCAATGCCTGAGGAGCCGCTGATTTTCGTCGAAGTCGCCCTGATGCAAGAAACCCCCTCGGCGATCGAGCCAGTGCTGCAAATCGACCGTGACACGGTACCCGCAGACGCTGCTTCAACGGCCGTATTCTATTCAATTTCAAACTGTCAGGCCGGGCTAGCTGGAATTTCGTTTGGCAATTTTCTGATCAAGCGCGTGGCCAAGGAGCTTCAGACCGAATGTCCCAATCTAGACAATTTTGTCACCCTGTCACCGGTGCCGGGCCTGATGCGCTGGCTACAGGCAAAAGAACCTGAGCTTGCCGAAAAATTTGCCCGGCGCGATGCGGCTTTCTGGGAGAGCGAAGCAGGCGCGCTGCAAGTTGAATTTACCACCGCTGCCTTGCGTTATTTCACCGTGTCGGAGCGCGCCGATGGATGGCCAAATGATCCGGTTGCTCGCTTTCACCTCGGCAATGGTGCGATCCTTCAGCAATTTAATTTCGGCGGTGACCAATCGACAAAAGGAATGGAGCAGGCTGGTGGGCTGATGGTGAATTATCGGTATGATCTGGATGTGGTTGAGGCCAATCACGAAGCCTTTCAACAAACCAAATCAGCGCCGCTATCGACCTCGCTGAAAGCGCTACAAAAGTCGATCAATAAAGCAAAATCCAAAAAATATTAATTTTCTTGGGGCAGAATCAAACCGTCAAAGATGGCGCGAGCAGTGTCGGTGATTGGCACGGGCCGGTGCGAAATCCGGTCAACATTCACATGCACAAAACTGCCACGTGCCGCTGCAACCGCGCCGTCGGGGGCAAATAATCCGATATCATATGTCACCGATGATCCCCCAAGCCGCGCAATACGAAGCCCAACTTCAACCGGATCAGGATAGGTCAGCTCGGCAAAAAAGCTGCAGCCGGTCTCAACCACCAAAAAAATCGTCTGGCCGTTATGCGGGTCCAACAGCCCTTGGGTCAACAGCCATCCATTCACCGCCGTATCAAACAACTTGTAATGCACAGTATTGTTCAGGTGGCCATAGATATCATTATCATCCCAACGCGTTGCAAGCTGGGTGAAAACGGGATAGTGGTCGCGCGATGGTGGCGGTTGACGGCTCATTTTGACATCCTCATTTCACCAGGCTGCTGCATAGATAGCGCGCGCGTCATTTTCGGCCACTTCGCGCGGGTTGTTCACCAGAAGTCGTGTCTGGTTCATCGCATCACGCGCTAGTAAATCCAGCGCATCTTTGGGAATGCCCACATCACGCAACCGCGCCTCCAGCCCGCATCGCGCCGCTAGCTCAGCCATCCCTTCAGCAAAGGCAGAAGCTGCTTCTTGGGGGCCCATGGCACCTTGTTCGGGGAACACAAACGGCGCCATCTCGGCATAGGGACGGGGCGCAGAAACCGCGTTAAACCGCAGCACATGTGCCAGCACCAGCGCATTAGATAGACCATGCGGTATCTTGAAATGCCCACCAATGGGATAGGCTAGCGCATGCACCGCCGCCACCGGCGAGTTGGCAAATGCCTGACCCGCGAGCATCGATCCCAGTAACATGTCGGCGCGCGCCTGTCTGTTCCCGCCTTCATGAACCGCCGTTTCAACCGCACCGCCCAGCAAAGTCAGCGCCTGTGTTGCCATCTGGCGCGAGATCGGGTTGTTATTCGCTGAGGCCGACGCATAAGCCTCAATCGCATGAACCATCGCATCAATTCCGGTCGCCGCGGTCACATGCGGCGGAACAGACAGCGTCAATTCAGGATCCAGAAGCGCGATATCGGGAAGAATAATCGGCGAGACAACCCCCATCTTCTCGCTCTTGCCGGTGGTGACAATCGAGATCGGCGTGACCTCTGATCCAGTGCCAGCGGTGGTTGGCACCAATATCAGCGGCAATCTGGGCCCGGTGGCATTGCCAACTCCATAAGCAGCATCAAGTGCCTGATCAACGGGCTGCATACCCGGGGCCAGTAACGCCGCAAGCTTTGCCACATCAAGGGACGACCCACCGCCAAGCCCGATGATCATCTCGGCATTAACCTTGCGGGCAAGATCGGTGGCACGGTAAATAATAGCTTCATGGGGATCAGCCTCAACTTCGCTATAAAGCGTTGCTGTAACATCGGCATTACTCAGGCTGGCAAGCGCGGTATCGACAATTCCTGTTGCCACCATTCCGGGGTCGGTAACCAGCAGCAGATTGGCATGTCCAGCCGCCGCCACAATCGTACCAATCTCGCCAAGAAGACCGTCACCAAAGCGGATTGATGCTGCCGTATTGAAGGTAAAGGGCGCGGTCATGAACTGCCCCCCACCGGACGAAGTTCGGCAAGGCGGGATTGCTGGGCGGCGCATGCCGTCAGATACTCACCGTGCAGACGGGCGACCAGATGCGCCACCGACGGAATATCATCAATGCTGCCAACGCCGTGCCCGGCAGACCAGATATCGCGCCATGCTTTGAGTCCATTTTCCTGATCGGTCAGGGCCTCAGAAAGTTCTGTGTCGATATCCATTCCTGCGTGCCCCGCGGCTTGATCAAGATCAATTCCGGCACGCTCTAAGCTGGCCGTGATAAAGTTTGCGTTGACCCCTGAGACCACCGGCGTTGCAACGATATCCTTAACGCGTGCCTCGACGATCATGTCCTTATAATCATCTGGAGAGGCGCACTCCTTGGTGGTGATAAAGCGGGTTCCAAGATAGGCAAGATCAGCCCCCATAGTTTGCGCCGCCGCGATGTCTGATCCCGTGGAAATTGCCCCCGACAACAGCACCGCCCCGTCATAAAAATCCCGGATTTCATTCAACAATCCAAACGGGCTGGCCGCGCCAGTATGCCCGCCAGCTCCTGCAGCAACGGCAATCAGCCCGTCCACCCCCGCACCGGCCGCCTTTTGAGCATGCCGTAGATTAATTACATCATGAAACACCGCGCCCCCATACCCATGCACCGCTTTGACCAGTTCAGGAACCGCGCCAAGCGAAGTAATCACCAGCGGCACCTTATATTTAACGCATAGGGCCAGCTCTTCCTCGATAATTTTGTTGGTGCGGTGAACGATCAAATTAACGCCGTAAGGTGGGGCGGGTTGGCCGGTTTCCTCTTCGATCGCCGCCAGACCGTCACCTATCATAATCAGCCACTCCTCAAATCCGGCAAGCGTGCGCTGGTTCTTCGCCGGAAAAGTGCCAACAATGCCAGCGCGGCAACAAGCCAGCACCAGATCAGGTCCCGAGGCCAGAAACATCGGCGCTGCAACAACAGGTAAAGTTAGACGGTTTTCAAACAGTGCAGGCAAAGACATTTCGTATCCTCGTGACAAACTTCAAGTCGAACAGTTTCAAACAGCGCTAATGTAAAAGGCAATGCCAAATTAAACCAGAGGGGCTAAATTAAACCAGTGAGAGCTAAATTTCGGCCACTTGATCATTTTTTCGACGTATGTTTTGTGATCAAGCTAGACAAAAAAGCACGTTGTCATTCATGATACCCCATGCCACACGATCATCATGATGACAGTCCACACAGTCTTTTACCGTCTGACCCCGCCCTTCGGGTTAAGGCGCTAGAGACAATTCTTGCCGAAAAAGGCTTGATTGATCCGGCGGCGCTGGATGCAATTATTGATTTTTACGAACATGATATTGGACCGCAAATCGGTGCTGGTCTGGTGGCGCGCGCATGGCTGGATGCAGAATTTCGCGCCGCCCTTTTCGACAATGCCGATGCCGTGATTGACAAGCTGGGCCACGGCGGGCGTCAGGGTGAGCATGTGGTGGCGGTTGAAAACACGCCGCAAACCCACAATTTGGTCGTTTGCACGCTTTGCAGCTGTTATCCATGGCCGCTTTTAGGCATTCCGCCGGGCTGGTACAAGTCCGACGCTTATCGCAGCAGGGCGGTTCGTGAACCCCGCGCGGTGCTGGCCGAATTTGGCGTCAGCCTTGGCGATGAAACCGCAGTTAGGGTTTGGGATTCAACCGCCGAAATCCGCTATCTGGTGGTGCCCATGCGTCCTGCCGGGACCAACGGAATGTCAGAGGCAGAGCTGGCAAAATTGGTCACGCGCGATGCCATGATTGGCACTGCGGTTATAGGCAGCGCGTCATGACGCGGTCTCATGATATGGGTGGGCGATTTGGCGACGGTCCAATTCCGCGCGGTGACGATGAGAGCAAAGTTTTTGAATCTAACTGGCATGCCCGCGCACTGGCACTGACGCTAGCAGTCGGTGCCCTTGGCAAATGGAATATTGACGCCTCACGCCATAGCCGCGAACGCCTACCACCAAAGGATTATGCGCGGTTTGGTTATTATGAAAAATGGATTGGAGCGCTTGCCAATCTGATGGTTGAGCATGGCATCATCAGCACCGACGAAATTACCACTGGCCGGATGATTGAACCGGGTGACCCTATGCTGGTAGACCGCGCGTTATTGGCAACGCGTGTCGAGGCGGTGTTGCGCGGCGGCGGACCGTCAAAGCGAAACACCGATGACGCCCCGGCCTTCGCCCTTGGGCAGCGTGTTACAACGCGTGAAATGGCAGAAAACACCACCGTTAATGGCGGGCATACGCGCTTGCCATCCTATGCAGCGGGCCGAACCGGAACCATTATTATGCAACATGGCGCCCATGTCTTTCCCGACAGCAACGCGCATTTCAACGGCGAGGCGGCAGAGCAGCTATATACCGTCAGTTTTCGCGCTACCGATCTTTGGCAGCATCCCGAAGCAGGCTCAAATCCGAAATCCACATCGCCACAAGATGAAGTTTGCCTCGATCTTTGGCAGAGCTATCTGACGCCGGCCCCCTAAAACCTATTTCGAGGCTCCGCTGGCGCATGATAACCCCCACCACAAGATGGCATGAAACGGTTAACCGCAAACCATTTGCGGCGCCTTGGCATGGGGCGGCCTTTGCGCTGACCGTGCATCTTCACGAACGCGGGATTTTCAGCTGGCCGGAGTGGGCCGATGCCTTGGCCGCCGCCCTTCGTGAGGATGAAAATGCGGGGCATCTAGACGGCAGTGATGATTATTACAATGCTTGGTTGAACGCGCTGCAACGCCTGCTTCAGGACCGCGATATTGCCGCAGGAACCGAAGTTCAGCAGATGATGCAAGCTTGGCGCACGGCCTATCTAAATACGCCGCACGGCGCGCCGGTGCAGTTGGACCCTTTGCATTCGGAGTCTTCTGGTTCAAAAACTGGCGACCATCAGGTCTAGCTGTCGCTCCAGCTTGGATGACGTTTTTCGATAAAGGCGTTGATACCTTCCTCGGCATCATTGGCCAACATATTATTAACCATCACCTCGGCCGCATAATCATATGCATCGGCAAGCGAGCGTTCCGCCTGCGCATAAAAAGCCGGCTTACCAAACGCTACCGTTGCCGTTGATTTGCTGGCAATTTTCGTTGCCATTGCCATCACTTCATCCGTAAGTTCAGCCGTTGGAACAACGCGGTTGATCAGGCCGATTTCGACGGCATGCTGGGCCGAACAGGGGTCCCCTGTCAGCAACAATTCCATCGCGTGTTTTGCCGCCACCTTGCGCGATATCGCCACCATCGGGGTTGAACAGAACAGACCGATATTAACCCCGGGCGTGCCAAATTTTGCCTCTTCTGCGGCAATTGCCAGATCACAACTGGCTACCAGCTGACAGCCTGCTGCCATCGCGGTAGCCGCAACCTCAGCGATAACCGGTTTGGGATGGGCCGGGATCGACGACATCAATGCCGCGCATTGCTTCATCACACGGGTGAAATAGGCGCGCCCACGATCCCCGGCATTTTCGGGAGCGGTGCGGGCGGCGGTCATTTCCTTTAGATTATGTCCAGCGCAAAAAACCGGACCATTGGCGCAAAGCACAATAACGCGAACATTTGCATCGGTGCTGGCATCCGCAAGCGCGCCGGCAAGTGCGGTCATCATCGCCTCAGACAGCGCGTTTCGTGTGTGTGGACTATTTAATGTCAGACGCAAAACGCCGTCATCATTACACGAACGCAGCAGTAATTGAGCAGGTGGGTCATTGGATTTTTGACCAGATTCCTGAGCCGGATTTTGACCAGACTTCACGCTCGTCAGCGTATCACCATTGTTCATTTTTGTACCCTCAAAGCCGGTGTTCAGACTTGGCGCATATCGTGGAAACGGAATGTCGTTGATAGCAGGCAATGCTAACGCCGATCAACGCGCTTGAGCAAGCTCTCGTGCGAGCAGCAAAATTCGACATATGCTACTGATTAGCAATCATCCAGCTGGTACGATCAGCCTTTGGGCGATCAGCATCAACTGGAATGCCGGTTTCGATGAAATGCACCTGCTCGGCAATGCCCGTGGTGAAATCACCAATACGTTCTAGATTCTTTGCCATAAAAATCAGGTGAGTTCCGGTCAGTGAATCAACGTTATTGTCATCCATCTTTTCGATGGCGAGTGTTAGGAAATTGGTATTTAACTTGTCAATATGTACATCCGAATTCCGGATCGCCTGTGCAGCCTTGATATCGCCCTGCTGATAAGCCAGCAATACATCATCGATCATCGCGGCAACCATTGTGCCCATTTCGATTAGCATATCCCAAGGCAATTCAACCGGATCACCTGTCATCACTGCCTTTGTGCGCTTGGCTGTATTGCGGGCATAGTCGCCGATACGTTCCAGATCATTGGCCGTTTTGGCGGCAGCCAATACACGGCGAAGATCATCGGCGCGGGGGGCGCGCATCGTGATGATGCTCAGCACCCGGTCATTGATTTGCGCCTCTAGCCGATCGAGTTCGATATCCTGCTCGATAAGCAGATCAACCTTGTTCACCTGAAAATCGGACATCGCCCGAAGACAGGCATTCAACTGACGGCTTGCCAGCTTGCCAAGGCGCACAATATCCATATTCAGATCGACAAGATCCTGTTCAAACGCGCTGCTGGTATGGATGGCGTCACTCATTCTGATTTCCCAAAAAAATAGCTCATTGGCAAATGCCCTTCATCCGATAAAACCCTATTATCCAAATCTACCAGTAATATAATTCTTGGTCATTTCATGCTGCGGCGTAGTAAAAACCTGATTGGTATCGCCAACTTCTAGCAGTTTGCCAAGATGAAAATAAGCGGTGCGCTGCGAGACTCGCGCCGCCTGCTGCATCGAATGCGTAACGATCACAATGGTAAATTCGTTGCTTAACTCATGGATCAGCTCTTCGATTCTGGCAGTCGCAATCGGGTCCAGCGCCGAGCAAGGCTCATCCATCAGGATTATCTCGGGGCTAACGGCAATGGTGCGCGCGATACAAAGACGCTGCTGCTGCCCACCCGATAGACCGGTTCCGGGCTGATGCAGGCGATCCTTGACCTCATCCCACAACCCGGCACGGGCAAGCGATCCTTCGACAACATTATTTAGCTCGGCCTTATTTGTAGCAATGCCGTGAATGCGCGGACCATAGGCAACATTGTCAAAAATTGATTTCGGGAACGGGTTCGGCTTTTGAAACACCATTCCGACTCGGGCGCGAAGCGGCACCACATCAATATGCGGTGAATAGATATTCTGACCATCCAGCATGATTTCGCCTTCAATGCGGCAGATATCAATGGTGTCATTCATCCGGTTCAAACAGCGCAGAAACGTTGACTTGCCGCACCCTGACGGGCCGATGAACGCAATCACCTGCTTCTCGCCAATATCGAGAGTAACATCATCAATCGCGCATTTATCGCCATAGAACACGTTCACATTGCGTGTCGTCATGCGCGGGTTTTCGACATAAACATTTCCCACAGTTTCAGTGCTAATGGCTGTGCTCGCAAAATCATGTGGCTGTTCAGCAAAATTCGTCATCTGGATGTCCATCTGGGGGCCGTGTTGGGAATCACTCTACCATCTACGCTCAAGTTTTTTGCGAATAATTATGGCAAAGGCATTCATCGCAATCAAAAACAGCAGCAACACCATAATTGCGGCACTGGTTTTTAGCACGAACATGCGCTCGGCAAAATCTGCCCACATAAAAATCTGCACCGGCAAAACGGTTCCGGGGTCGGTTATACTGCCCGGAACATCAACAATAAAGGCAACCATGCCGATCATCAAAAGCGGCGCGGTCTCGCCAAGCGCCTGCGCCATTCCAATAATCGTTCCCGTCAGCATTCCCGGCAGTGCCAGCGGCACTACATGATGTAGCATTGTCTGCACCCGCGACGCCCCAACTCCTAACGCCGCATCACGAATACTGGGGGGCACGGCACGAATGGCCGCGCGCGACGAAATGATGATTGTTGGCAGCGTCATCAGCGCCAGCACAATCCCGCCAATCAACGGGATTGACCTTGGCAGGCCAAAAATACCAATAAAAATCGCCAACCCCAAAATGCCAAACACCACCGACGGTACTGCCGCCAGATTGTTGATGTTAATTTCGATAATCTCAGTAAGGCGGTTTTTTGGCGCAAATTCTTCAAGATAAATCGCCGTTGCCACACCAATCGGAAATGACAACACCAGACACACAGACAAGGTCAGGATAGACCCGATAAACGCCCCAAATATCCCGGCCATTTCAGCATTTCGCGAAGCACTGCCAAAAATCAGATAATCGCTGAAATTATAGCTAATCCGTCCTTGGGCTTGCAGCGCGTCGATAAAGCCGATCATCTTGTCATTGATACGGCGGTCGCCTTCAGGCGTCTCGCGTTTGATAAAGCCGCGCAGAAAACTATCGATATCATCATCCAGCGCAAAGCGCATCGACTGCGTGGTGTTCAAAATATTGGGATTGCTGATGACCGCTTTGCGAAGGCGCTGTTCCGCGCCAGCAGAAATCAGCTTTCCCGCCGCCTTGCGCTCAGAACGGCCCGATGCGCCGACAATGTCATAGAGTGCGGCTCTGATAATACCGCGCGCATCGCCATCATAAAGTGACTGCACCGACAAATCGCCCGCCGGATCCAGTTTCTCACGGTCCAGCGTGACTTCAATCGTGACGTAATGCTGAAAGAACCCCGGGATGCCCTTGGCGAAAATCGAGACAAACAACGTCACAAGAAACGCCAACGCAATGCCAATAGCAACCTTGCCATAAATCCGGAATCGCTTTTCGCGTGCCCGCCTGCCAGCAAGCCCTGCCATCACCCGCTGCGCAGCCAGATGCGGGGGGATCATCTGATGATTATGATCACTCATATTGCTCTCGATATTTCTTGACCACCTGCAATGCAACCAAATTCAAGCACAGCGTGATGAATATCAAAGTTAATGCCAGCGCAAAAGCCGACAGGGTTTTGGCCGATTCAAATTCCTGATCACCAACCAGAATCGTCACGATCTGCGACGTCACCGTAGTCACAGCATCCAGCGGGTTAAGCGACAGATTGGCGGCGAGACCCGCCGCCATAACCACTATCATGGTCTCTCCAACCGCGCGCGATACCGCCAGCAGAACCGCCGCAACAACCCCCGGAAGTGCCGCCGGAAGAACAACGTTGCGCGTCGTCTCGCTGCGGGTACTGCCCAGCCCGTATGCCGCATCGCGAAGTGATTGCGGGACCGCGTTCAAAACATCATCTGAAAGGGAAGAGACAAACGGAATGATCATGATCCCCATCACCAGCCCAGCGGCAAGCGCCGATTCAGACGCTACATCAAGACCAAAGCTCATCCCGGACGCCCGAATAAAAGGTGCCACAGTTAGCGCTGCGAAAAACCCGTAAACAACCGTTGGAACCCCGGCCAGCAACTCCATCAGCGGTTTCACCACTGTCCGGGTGCGCTGCGATGCGTATTCTGAAAGATAAATCGCGCTGAACAGGCCGACAGGCACCGCAACACAAAGCGCAATCACCGATATCAACAGCGTACCAACAAATAATGGCACCGATCCATAGACCGAATCGCCACCGCCCGAACCAGCGCGCTCCGCACCTTCAAATTGCGGATTCCATGTTGTACCAAACAGAAATTCGCTGATTGGCACCAGCGCAAAAAACCGCATCGATTCGAACAGCACCGAAAATACGATCCCCATCGTCGTCAGAATAGCGATGCCAGAGCTTGCCGCCAGCACAATCAGCAATATGCGCTCAACAGCGTTGCGCGATCTGAATGATGGATTGATTTTGCGGAAGGCAAACAGCCCGACCAACAGTGACAGGCTTACAGAAATAACCGACTTTAACGTAGTCGAGGCAGCATCCCATCCGTGCCAAGCGGCGGCGGCTTTATAAACCCAGTCCGGTTGCTCACCAAAATTGATGCCGTCAACAACATTGGTAATTTGCGCCAGCACAATGATTTCTTTGTAGCCTTGCGCCGCCCGAACATCATCAGGAATGAAATCAAGCGCCATTGAACGAAAGACAATATCATCGCCAATGGCCAGAATAACCAAAAGAGCGAGCGCCGGAATTGCGGCGCCAAGCGCGGCGAAAAGCCCATAATAATGCGGAAGTGAGTGCGCCCGCGCCCCGGCATTTCTACTGGTTTTGGCGGCGCGGGTGCCCAGAACAAAATACGCCGCACTGACCAGGAGAATCATGATAGCGAGACCGAAATCGTTCAACTATGTCTCCCTAAAAAGTGCCGACAACCGATTATTTAACCGGCTATCGGCATTTTGGCTAGTTCTAGTTAAGCATATCAGCTGTCAAAACTGGTAGTTCCACCATCGCAGCTTTAAACTTGGCACGCTCTGCAGCTGGCATTGGGATCATTCCCGCATCCGACAGCTCGCCATCTTCGCCCCAATGCTTAACCCACTCGGCCATAAATTCAGCCAAGCCCGGAATAACACCGATATGTTCGTGCTTGACGTAGAAGAATAATGCGCGCGCAACCGAATAGGTGCCATCCGCAATTTCATCAAAGGTCGGGTTGGTGCCGTCGATGGTGGCGCCTTGCAGCGTATCCGTGTTCTGATCGAGATACGAAAAACCAAAAATGCCATATGCGGTTGGATCTTCGCGAAGCTTTTGAACGATCAGATTATCCTGTTCACCTGCTTCGATATAGGCACCGTCGGTCCGCATCGCGCGGCAAGTCTTTGCACTGATGCCGGCCGCGGCCAGCGCAGCCTTTGCCAACGCATCCTTTTTGCAATAGCCCTTTTCATTCACCATTTCGGCAAAAGATGCCCGGGTGCCAGACGTGGTTGGCGGTCCATACACACGAATGGCAAGATCCGGGTAATCCGGGTTGATGTCCGACCATTTCTGGAACGGGTTATCGATCATTTCATTGACGTTGGTATCACGAATTTCACCGGCTGGAACTTTGGCTGTTAGCGCTTTGCCAACGTCTGCTTTGGAAATTATCAGCGGCTCACCGCCTTTGGCGTTGGCGATAACGATGCCGTCATAACCGGCTTTGATCTCGGTAAGGGTAACGCCGTTTGACGCACAATATTCCAGCTCTTTTACCTTCATGCGAGACGAGGCATTGCCGATGTCGATAAACTCGGTTCCGATACCTTCACAGACACCTTTTTTGCCAACTGATGACCCACCTGATTCAACGACGGGTGTTTTGAATGATGGATTGTTGCCGAACTGTTCGGCCACGATGGTTGCGAATGGCAGAACAGTTGAAGAACCGGCTATACTAATATAGTCACGGGCATTAGCTGAAGCTGAAATGCTGGCGATAACAACAACACCGGCAAGGGCATAAGTGAAACGCATTGTAAACTCCTGATGAGATTTGAATTCCCGTCTCTTTTGCACCTCAACCATTACAGAATCTTGTCATCAATGTTACAGTTTTATGAATGATTGCCGCCGGCGCCCAGTGATAAAAGCCATTTTTTGGGTTTGTCCATTCGGCGTATCGGCAAATGCAGCCGCATCCGACTCTAAAAAAGGCCATATCATATGTCCGCATCTATTTCCAAATCCGGTAGCGCTCTACCCACCTTGATGGTTGCCCCGAATGGCGCGCGGCTGACGGGGGATGATCATCCGGCGCTTCCCGTCACCATTCCCGAAATTGTCGCCACCGCAAAAAGCTGTGCCGTGGCCGGGGCGGGTGCCATACATTTTCATGTCCGTGATGCCAATCGCGCGCATATTCTGGATGCGGGACTATACCGCGAGGCGCTCGACGAATTGCGGCGCGAAGTACCGATGATGCATCATCAGATCACCACTGAGACGGTTGGCCGGTATGCGCCGGCCGATATGCGCCGCGTCACTATCGCCAGCCAGCCTGAAGGGGTATCGATTGGGGTTGTGGAAATGATGCCGTCGGGCGCCCCCGCCCCCGAAGATGCAAAATTCTATGCTTGGCTTGCCGAGGCCGGTATCGCTGTCCAGCATATCTGCTATTTGCCCGAACATCTGGGCCTTCTTGGCAGGATGTTGGAATATGCCAGCTTGCCAAAAACCAACGTCTGGTGCCTGTTTGTTATCGGTCATTATTCCGGCGCGATGTCGCATCCTGACATGATTGCCCCGTTCAAAAGCGCAATGGATGCAGCGGGAATCACTGGTGACTGGGCGGTCTGCGCCTTTCGTGAAGAAGAGAGCGCCTGTATCGCCAGCGCTGTAGCTATGGGCGGAAAATTGCGTGTAGGATTTGAAAATTCATCCTTTATGGCCGATGGCACGATCGCACCAGATAACGCCGCCAGAGTTGCTGAGGCTGCCACGCTGTTAGGTCTGGGCCATGACTCATGACGCTTTCCCCATGCTGTGCCGGGCCTGCCTTAAGGCAGGGTTTGTTGGCGCCAAGCACCCCCCGGATAGATGCCTCTATTGCGGCTCTGCTGATGTGCGCAGCCACGCCGAGCTGTTTTCGCTGACCATCGCACATGTCGATTGTGATGCTTTTTTTGCGGCGGTTGAAAAACGCGACAATCCTGAAATCCGTGACAAGCCGGTGATCGTTGGCGGGCGTGAACGCGGCGTTGTCGCAGCCGCCTGTTATATCGCACGGCAATATGGAATCCGGTCTGCCATGCCAACATGGCAAGCGTTGAAAAGATGCCCTGAAGCGGTGGTTATCAGTCCGCGGATGAGCCTTTATGTTGAGACCGGCCATGCCATCCGAGAAAAAATGCTGGCCCTAACCCCGCTGGTTCAGCCCCTGTCAATTGACGAGGCTTTTCTCGATCTGGAAGGAACGCAAAAGCTGCATGGATGTAGCCCCGCCGAAACCCTGTTACACCTACAAAAAGATATTCGTGCCGAGATTGGTATTACCGTTTCCATCGGGTTGAGTGGCACTAAATCGCTCGCAAAAATGGCCTCCGACATGGATAAACCCGATGACTTTTTTGTTGTCGGGATGAAGGGCGCGGCCAAATGGCTGGCACCGCAGCCGACCTCGGTGCTGTTCGGGCTTGGCAAATCTTCGGTTCAACGCCTAAAGGCTGCCGGGATTAATACCTGCGGCGACCTGGTGGCTGCCACCCCGCAGCGCCTGAGCGAAATGTTGGGGCGTAACGCCGGACGTATCCGTGATCTGGCGGCGGGAATTGACCCGCGCCCCGTCAATCCGGAACGCGAAGCGAAAAGTATTTCCAGCGAAACAACCTTTAATAATGACCTTGGCAATGCCGAGGCTCTCGAGGCCGAGCTTGAAGTTCTGTGCCACAAAGTATCGGCCCGGCTAAAAGCGCAAAATCTGGCGGGCGGGCGCGTGACGCTAAAGTTAAAGCGACCGGACCATCAAATTTTGACACGAAGCCAAACGTTGCCCGAACGCACCGACAAAGCGCATATGCTGTTCAGTGTAGGGCGTGATCTTTTGGCGAAGGAGCTTGGTCCGCGCAAACGCTATCGATTGTTGGGAATTGGCGCTGATGCGCTGGGCCTGCCTGCCGGAGCCAGCCTTCTTGACCTGACTGATGGAATAGATGCCAAGCGCAATAATCTAGAAGCGGCGATTGATGACCTGCACGACCGGCTGGGAGATCAGACATTGCAAAGCGGGCGAATCTTTACCCGCAAATACCGCCCGGAACACGATCCCACGCGCCAGCGAATCACGCCCGAAAATTTGAAATCCCCAAAAAATTTGAACTTCCCAGAGGCAGACCCTTTTGACGAGTAGTCAAAGAGGCAACCCAACGTAATTTTCAGCCAGCATTTGGCGGCCAACATCCGATGTGGTGATGTAGGAAAGTTCTGCCTCTTTCATCCGCTGTTCAAACGGATCATCATTAAACCGGTGCGTCAGATTGGTCAGCCACCAGGAAAAGCGCTCGGTTTTCCAAACCCGGTCAAGCGCGCGCCGCGAATATTCATCCAACGCACGCTCATCAGAATCCGCGTAAAACTGCTCAATTGCATCAAACAGATAATGAATGTCCGAGGCAGCAAGGTTCAGGCCTTTCGCCCCCGTCGGTGGAACCACATGCGCGGCATCCCCTGCCAGCATCAACCGCCCGAACCGCATTGGCTCGGTCACAAAGCTGCGAAGCGGGGCGATGCTTTTTTCAATTGACGGGCCGGTCTCCAGCGCTTCAGCCATTTCGGGCGGAAGGCGGCGGCGAAACTCATCCCAAAACGCATCGTCACTCCAATTTTCGACCTTATCATCAACATCACATTGGATGTAATAGCGCGAACGCGTCATCGAACGCATCGAGCATAAGGCAAACCCGCGCTCGGTATTGGCGTAAACAACCTCATCTGCAACCGGCGTTGTATCCGAGAGCAAACCAAGCCAACCAAAGGGATAAATTTTCTCATATGTGGTGATCGATTTTTCCGGAACTGATTTTCGACTGACCCCGTGATAACCGTCACATCCTGCAATCAAATCACAATCTATATGGTGAGTGAGGCCATCCTTTTCATAGGTGACGCGCGGGCGAGCAGTATCGAAATCATGAAGCTGGACATTTTCTACCTCATAGACTGTATCGCTGCCTGCCGCATCGCGCGCCTCACACAGATCGCGGGTGACTTCGGTTTGTCCATACGCGGTGACGACCTTGCCATTTGTATGTTCCGACAGGCCGACGGCAATAGACTTATAATCAAAGGCCAATTGCAACGCATGATGCGGGATGCCTTCAACTGCCAGCCGATCTCCAGCCTTGGCACGGTGAATCAGATCAACCGTCGTCTGTTCCAAAATACCGGCCCTAATCCGCGCCAGAACATAATCCTGCGACGCACGTTCCAGAACAATATTGTCAATTCCAGCAAGATCAAGAAGCCGACCAAGAAGCAAGCCCGCCGGCCCCGCCCCGATTATCACAACCTGCTTACGCATCATAAAATCTTTCTGGCGATCCTGCCGCTTGCCGATCGTTTGAACGATTAAAAATAACTGGAAACCAGTCTTCGCGAAGACGCTGGCCTGCCGCCATTCCATGGCCGGTAAAGGGCGGTGATGTCCGCCCTGGCCGGTCAACATAGCGCGCATCATCGCCAACAAATCTTATCGAGAAAGCGCGGCGACGGCGGCGGCTTTCATTGCCGCGCGCCCCATGCAGAATACGAAAATCAAAAGCTACCGCATCGCCGGGCTGCATTGGCCATTCCAAAATTTTCATCCCCTCAGCATCGGGATCGGGAACAGGCATATAGGCGCTCTCATCGGGATAAAAACTATCCTCGGACAGCCAGCGCGTTGGCATTACCGCGCGCGGCCATTTATGCGATCCGGCAACGCAGCGCAACGTCGCCTCATCCACCGGATCAACTGGACACCAAAAGCTGATAGTCTGCTGACCTTCGACAAAATAATAGGGGCTATCCTGATGCCATGGCGTTGGTTTTGACGTTCCGGGTTCCTTGACCAAAACATGATCATGAAACAACTGAACAATGTTGGATTGCATCAGATCAGCGGCCACTTGCGCGGCGGGTGATTTGCGGATCACCTCTTCAAAAGGCGGAATGCGCGTCCAGTTACAATAATCATCAAAGAATCTGCCGGTCTCGCCGGGCTTTAGGTTCTCAGCACCAAATTCGCTTGGCGCATCCATGTTCATGGCAATACCTTTGGCAAGGGCGTCAACATGCTCGGCAAACAGTCCTTTAATCAGAACCGCACCGTCGCGCGCAAAGGACTCGATGCTTTCCTCGGTGAGCAATTCATGCATGTGCAGCTTTTACCTTTTTCGCCCACCGAATGTGGGCCCCCAACCTTAAATTCACCACAATCCTAACAGCTTCTGCAAAAAATTCGAGCCCACTTATCCATCAATTAATAGGGAATCACGTTCCAGCGAGTAATTGGTATAAATCGGCAGGAACGCGCCGCCCATAGCCCGGGCGGTAATGCCTATTTCAGCCTGCAAAACATCCGGCACATGAATACCCTTGGTGTTATAGCCGGTTAGCGCGGCACGCGTTAAATCGACCAGCTCAGTCACGCTATCATGCGGCAGCCCGCCCGCCAGAATAACCGCGTCAAGATCCAGTATCGACGATGCAACGCTGATCGCAAAGGCAAGACTATCCGCGGCACCGCCGGCCCATTGCGAGAAAATTTTAACCGACACGGCATCCTGCTCTCCGTAATAAAAAGCATGCGGATCATCAATTCCGGCAGCGCGTGCCAGCGCTTCAAATCCGGTCAGCGACGCCTTTTCAATAAGCTGGGGTGGCATCATCGATTCAGAAAAACCCGCCCCAGATAGATTGGCCCCCGAAAGATTAGTTGGCAATGACCCAATGGCGGCTGCGCTTCCTCTGGCACCGGTTTGTAACTGGTTCGATAAAACCAGTCCTCCGCCGACAAAACTGCCAACATAAAGATACAGAAAGTTTTGAATGTCCTTGCCAATGCCAAAACATAATTCGGCAAGACACGCTGCTGAAACATCATGAAGAAGGTAGGTCGGAGCCCCCACTCGCCCTTCAATTTCGGCAACAATGTCAATTTCGTTCCAGCCGCCAAGCGCACCTTCGGGAAGGTTCAACTCATCCTCCCATCCCGCCAGCGTTCGCGGCATAGCAACGCCCGCACCCAGAATACGGGTTTGCAGTTCGGTTGGCAGTTTGGCAATCAAGGCTGGCAGTTTTTCATCAATCAGAGTCAGAATTGCCGGCGCAACAGGCATCGCGAAACGCTCAGTCTCACGCAGTAACACACTGCCATCGAAGCCCATCGCCATCAGATCCAGCGAGCGCCGCCCAATTTTAATACCAATTGAGA
>CALLKZ010000057.1:0-39610 GCA_938082345.1 uncultured Alphaproteobacteria bacterium | reverse complement strand
AGTAAAAGACGGATTAATGCGAGCGTGGCGGAATTGGTAGACGCAGTGGATTCAAAATCCACCGCCAGCAATGGCTTGGGGGTTCGAGTCCCCCCGCTCGTACCACCTTACAAATTGTCACATTACCTAGGACTGTCATATAACCTAGACTGTTAAGCTGCCTAGATTGTTAAGCTGGCTAGACTGTTAAGCTGCCTTGACTGGCACATCTAGGTTCAATTTTTCTAGGGCCCTTTGTTTTGAGACGGACCCCTCTAAGATGAAACGTAAAGATGATGCGCCCGATAAGTTTTTTCCGCGATCAATATGCCCGTGTCTTACGTGCAGCAGAAACGGCATTGGCCGAGCGCCTGATGCTGCTATTTGCTGTTTTAGAATCGATCATCATCCCCATCCCTGTTGATCCGCTGTTGGTTGCGACAGTTCTGGCGCGTCCGGCAAACTGGATACGCTTGACGCTGGGGTGCACGCTGGCATCGGTGATTGGCGGCGGTATCGGATGGGCTCTTGGCAGCGTTCTTGGCGTCGGGATCGAGCAGGTGATAGCCTTGCTTCCTCCGGCGATTGCCGCCCCGGAAAAGTTCATTTCCGTGCAGAACGGGTTTATTGAATTTGGCCTGATCCTTGTATTTATCGGGGCTTTTACCCCGCTTCCCTATAAGGTGATAGCGCTCAGTGCCGGAATTGCCGGTTTCGCCCTTATTCCTTTTTTATTAGTGTCTTTTATTGGCCGCGGACTGCGCTTTGCCATCTTTGCTGGCATCGCGCGGCACCATGGCGACGCGCGGATTGTCATTTTGTTGCTCAGCGCACTTGTAGGTCTAATAGGAGGGGCATTTTGGCTAATTCATTAGCACAAGAATTATCAGTTTTGCTGGCTCCTAAAAATGGGCTGATCATTGTAGCGGCTGCCTCATCGGCGTTACTGGGCGGGGCTTTTCTGTTCGAATATGTTGGCGGGCTTGCCCCCTGTAACCTTTGCATCTGGCAGCGCTGGGCGCATGTTGCGATTATTGCCTGTGCCGGAATGGGGCTTTTTGCCGGACGTGTCTCTTCTTATCTATCGATGCGGACGGGTCTGGTGTTGTGCTTCGGGGCAGCACTGGCCAGCGCTGGTATAGCCGGGTATCACGCCGGCGTTGAATGGCAGCTTTGGGCCGGACCGTCTGGTTGCACATCAACATTGGCCAGCAATATGTCTACCAGCGCGCTGGTAGATCAGCTTTTAGCAACACCGGTCGTACGGTGCGACGACGTGCCATGGTCCCTTTTCGGACTGTCGATGGCAGGATGGAATATGTTACTCAGCCTTGATATCGCTGGCGTGACACTTTTATCCCTTGTCTTTGGCAACCGGTTTGCGAGGCCCTAATGACCGAAAACTTCCGTCCCGAAGCTGGCCGCCGCGATATTGAGCGGTTCCTTCGCGTTGATCATGCTGGTGAGCGTGCTGCCCAGCAGATTTACCGCGGCCAGTTAGCCATATTGCGGCGGCATTCATCAGGCCCGCAAATTCAGCATATGATGGATCAGGAAGTCGAACATCTGGAGATGTTTGAAAAGCTGTTAAATGAGCGCGCCGTGCGCCCGTCGCTGTTGGATCCGGTTTGGGGGGCAGCAGGGTTTGCCTTAGGGGCAGTGACCGCCATTATGGGCCCAAAAGCTGCAATGGCCTGCACCATTGCCGTTGAGGAAGTGATTGGCGAGCATTATGCCAAACAGGCCGATGCGCTGGGCGAGGATGAGGCCGAACTTCGCAGTACAATTGCCAAATTCCGCGATGATGAGCTGGAACATCGCGATATTGCCATTGATCATGATGGACGTGAGGCGCGGCACTATACGCTGCTTCGTGACATCATCCAGCGCGGCTGTCGCACCGCCATCCGCATCGCCGAACGCGTCTGATTGGTAAAATTTTTCCGGTCGTTTCGGGTAAATTTTGGGGGCGTTTACTGTTGCAGCTCTGCATCCCAATATAAATAATCGCGCCAGGATTCGTGAAGATAGTTCGGCGGAAAGCCGCGACCATTTTCCTGCAACTGCCAGATATTCGGCGCTACGGGTGCGCTTTTCGGGTGCATCCCGCATTGTGCAGGCAGCAAATTAGCCTTTCGCAAATTGCAGGGGCTACATGCGGCGACGACATTCTTCCATGTTGTTCGCCCCCCCCGTGACCGGGGAACCACATGATCAAAAGTCAAATCAGACGCGGCATGTCCTTCCCCGCAATATTGGCACGTGAACCGATCACGCAGAAACACATTAAAGCGGGTAAAAGCCGGATTGCGCATCTGCGGGACATATTCTTTGAGCGCAATCACCGACGGAAGCTTCATCTCCATTGAGGGTGAGCTGATCGAACAGTCATACTCAGAAACAATAGTCACCCGATCAAGACACACCGCCTTGACCGCATCCTGCCATGACCAAAGGGAAAGAGGAAAATAGTTAAGCGGTCTGAAATCTGCGTTTAGAACAAGTGCCGGTGCAAAATTGCCTGCGTTCATAATCCCCTCATCTCATCCATCTAAGTCCGGTATCAAGTTCCAGTTTGCGAATTTTGGAACAACGAGCCATGCATACATAAACAAAACATGCCTATATCAAAAATACAAGAGTGCACTAGATATTGAGGATCTTTTGGAAATCAGCCCCAAAATATTGCGGTCGTCAGGGAACTAGGCAGGCAGATATTTTGACAAAAAATCGATGGCCCTGGTCAGCGCGTCGGGATCGATCCCATGTCCAACACCCGGTCTGGCAAAACATTCAACCTCAATATCCTTGGCAGCCAGCACCTTTGCCGCGGCATCCATCCGATCAAAGGGCACCACCGCATCATCGGTGCCGTGGACCAGTAGAACCGCAGGCGGACGCGGATGCGCCGGGATGGTAGCCGATTGTAGCAACGCACCGGAAAAGCTGACGATCGCTGCCGGACTATCTTGCATATGCAGGCCGCAATGTAGGCTCATCATTCCGCCTTGCGAAAATCCGGTTAATGCGACTGCATCCATGCCAAGGTCAAGCTCGGCGCAGGCGGCGGCAACTGATGCCTCGATAAATCCTGCCGCCTGTTGCGGGCCATTGACCATATCGTTAATTTCAAACCACTGGCGGCCCATGGGGTTTGCGCTGCATGGATCGGGCGCATTCGGGACAAAAAACGCGGCTCCGGGAAAGCGCAGTGAAATCGGATAGGCAAGATCAGCAAGATCAGCGGCATCAGCGCCCCATCCATGCATGATAATCACCAAGCTGGAAGCCTTGCCGCCATGGGCTGGAGGCGTGAAAAACCCACTCAAATCACCAAAACTCTTCATTCTCCAACACCCCTTTATATTTGCGTTGCGGTATTAGGCCAAATCTAAACAGGCAAATCTGGACCCCAGATTGCGCCCGCCCAACTACCTGACTGCCCAACTGTGCCTCGGGCCAACAGCTACAAAATAGCTAGGCACAAAATAGGCTAGTCTTTAGTATGATGCCAACCCTAGATGCCAATCCTGTATAGGCGCCCTTGATAAAGATATGGGCGTCTTTGATAAAAAACGCCGCCGATAGGACCAAATGAAACATCCGCCGATAACCAGATTTGCCCCCAGTCCAACAGGTGAGTTGCATCTGGGGCACGCCTATTCGGCCGCGGTAGCACAGCGGTTGGGCGATGGATTTATTTTGCGGATTGACGATATTGATCACACCCGCTGCCGCCCTCATTTCGTCCAGCAAATCTATAATGACCTTCAATGGCTGGGACTGGCGTGGCGCGGTGATCCAGTTTTTCAAAGCACGAGGATTGCGCAATATGCCGCCGCATTGGAGACGCTGAAATCGCTCGATCTTGTTTATCCTTGTTACCTGACCCGCCGCGAGCTTGCCGAGATTTTATCAGCCCCGCATACTCCAGAGGCACTGGGTAGCGCCCCACCTGATGTTGACGAAAATATTCTATCGCCTGAAGAGAGGGGGCGCCGGGAGGCAAGCGGCCAACCCGCTGCTTGGCGCCTTCGCACCCGGGCGGCATTAGCGCATGCTGGCCCAATCAGCTGGCATGACAGCCGTACAAAAGCAGATATTGATATTGATATGGGCCAGCACGGCGATGTGGTGATCGCACGGCGCGATATCGCCGCCTCTTATCACCTCAGTGTTGTGGTGGACGACCATCTTGATGGCGTTACGCTGGTTACGCGCGGGGCTGATCTTTATTCGAGCACGCATGTCCACAGGCTGCTTCAGGCCGTGCTGGATATCTCGCCGCCAACCTATTTTCATCATGACCTTATAAAAGGGTCAGACGGTATTCGCCTTGCCAAGCGCAATAAAGCGCTCAGCCTTAAGATGTTACGCGAAGAGGGGCTGTCGGCTGATGATGTTTTCAAAAAGCTTTTGCCCCTGCCAACCCCGCCCTAAGATGATCGCGGTTAGTGCGACAGCGTTGCCGCTTGCCACCGCGATGGTCAGCGGTCTAGGATCAGGAAAATTTAGATGATCCCCAGAATCAATTTATGAATGCGCCTATAGTACTCATGTAATATTCAGTACTCTTGGAACATTCAGAACTCTTGGAACATTTAGAACTTTTGGAACATTTAGAACTCTTGGAATATTACTCTTGATAGGGGGTGTAAAAGCCCGCCCTCTCAATTTATGTCTCTGATATTATGATCGGATATTATGTCTGTAATCGAAGTTCCACCACAAACGCCCGCTGCCCCGCTGATTGACCCCTTTGGCCGGGTGGTCGATTATCTGCGCGTGTCTGTTACCGACCGCTGTGACTTCCGGTGCGTGTACTGCATGTCCGAAGAGATGACGTTTCTGCCAAAGGCTGATTTGTTATCGCTTGAAGAGCTTGAGGTTTTATGCCGCAGATTCATGGCGGCAGGTGTCCGGAAAATCCGTTTGACCGGCGGTGAACCCCTTGTCCGGCGCAACATCATGCAGCTGATCAACAATTTGGGCGCTGACGTTAAGTCGGGCATTCTCGATGAGCTGACAATCACCACAAATGGCAGCCAGCTGTCAAAAATGGCCGATGATCTGGCGAATGCAGGTGTGCGGCGGGTGAATATCTCGCTCGATACTCTGGATGAGGATAAATTCCGGGCAATCACCCGCTGGGGTGATTTGAACAAGGTTTTGGACGGGCTGCGCGCGGCGCAATCTGCCGGTCTGGATGTCAAGATCAACGCGGTCGCGCTGCGCGGCGTGAACGATGACGAGCTTGGCGATATGCTGAGCTGGTGCGGCGATGAAGGCTTTGATATGACAATTATCGAAGTCATGCCGATGGGCGATATCGGGAATGAAAACCGGCTGGATCAATACCTGCCTTTATCGCGGGTTCGCGCTGATCTGGCGAAACGCTTTACTCTGACCGACATTCCTTTTCGGACTGGTGGGCCGGCGCGCTATGTAAAAATTGAAGAAACCGGGCGCAAGCTGGGCTTTATTACGCCGCTAACGCATAATTTTTGTGAAAGCTGTAACCGTGTGCGGGTGACCTGCACCGGCGAGCTTTATATGTGTCTTGGACAAGACGACAAAGCCGACCTGCGCCGTGCCCTGCGCGATGGCGGTGAGGCCGGACTGGATGATGCCATCGTCGAGGCCATCGGCCGCAAACCCAAGGGACATGATTTTATCATTGACCGGCATAATAGCGACCCAGCCGTCAGCCGCCATATGAGCGTTACCGGCGGCTAATCTTCCCGCCAGACGACGCTACCCGTGAGCCGAACCTTAGTAGGCCGGTCGTGTTAGGCGGGTCGTGTTAGGCGGGTCGGGGGCTGGGCGAGCGCAATGATACCGCTAGCCAGATTAGGGCCGCCGCCAACACTGCTAACGGCAAAATGGCAGCAAGGCTCATTGCATACCAGCCTAGCTGGCTATGGATGGCCCCGGCGCTTAATGAGGCGGCAGCCACAGTTGCTGTTGTTACAAGGTTGGACAAGCCTTGAACGCGCCCCCGCTCCACAGGTTCGGCCACTTGTGCTACCAGCGAGCTGCCGCCAACATAAAAAATGTTCCACCCCAGCCCCAGCATCAACAACGTCCACCAATAGGGCCAAAACCCATTTGCCCAAAACCCACTCGCATTGAGCGAAATGACAATGGTAATGACATAGGCTGCCAGCCCTACCCATAAGACTTTAGACGCACCAAACCGGCTGATTAGATTGCCGGTAAAGAACGATGGCAGAAACATCGCCACCACATGCCATTGGATAATTGTGGCATTCGCAGAATTGCCCAGCTTGGCAATATTCACCACCTGCAACGGTGATGCAGTCATAAGATAACTCATCATCGCGTAACCAATAGCATTACAGCACATCCCAACGACAAAGACGGGCATCCGCAAAAACACTCCAATCGGGCGACCTCCCCCCTCTTTTTCAATGTCGGGTTTCTCAATCTTTAGCCCGGCCAAGAAGAACACCGAGGTCAGCTGCACCACTGCAACAACCAGAAAGCATCCTGCATACAGCGCGTCTGGCATCAGCTCGACAGTACGGCGGGAAATTTCAGGACCGAAAAGTGCCGCCGCCAAGCCGCCCGCCAGAACATAGGAAATAGCTTTCGGGCGATGTTTTTCAGCAATGCCATCAGCCGCAGCATAGCGATAATAGCTGGCAATTCCCAGCGCCACCCCCAGCCCCGAGCCCCCAGCACAAAACACGAAAAAATTATCCAGTATAATGGCGGCGGCAAGACACAAGGTCGAAAGACAGCTAATCAGTACCCCAGCGATAAAAACAGGTCGCCGCCCAAACCGCCCCATCAACAGCGATGCGGGAAGCGTAACCATCATCATGGTCACGAATTGCAGGGATAACGGCAATGTCGCCAGCCACGGCACCGGGGCCAGCAACACCCCAACCAGCGCTGTATTGATGATATTGACATTCATCGATGTCATGGACAGCGCCTGCGCCGCGGCAAGCCGGAGCACGTTCAGCTTTTGTTGTTTTTCATCCACAACAATTCACCTTAAGGTTATTACCAACAGTGTTGATATCAGGCCAGCGAGCTCCAACCAAGGCTGGTTAACTTAGCCAGATATTTTGGGCCAGATATTTTGGGCCAGATATTTTGGGCCAGATATTTTTGGTTTGCCTAGGGATTGTTGTGATACGAGGCCACCTGACTGCGGCAATTATGTCAGGAGGGTATGTCAGGAGGGAAGTTTGCGTCCAAACAACTCAAGCCGATGATCGACAAGCTCATAGCCCATCTCGCGGGCAATTTGCTCTTTCAACGCCTCTAGTTCCGCATGATAAAATTCGATTACTTCACCCGACTCAACATCAACAAGATGTTCATGATGCTGGCCTGATTCTTCATAGCGCGCCCGTCCATCACCAAATTCCAGCCGGTCAATAACACCGGCTTCCTCAAGAAGCTTCACGGTACGATAGACGGTGGCGATTGAGATTGTATTATCCTCGGCAACAGCGCGCCGATACAACTCATCAACATCCGGATGGTCTTCAGCATCGCCTATAACGCCAATGATAATCTGGCGCTGGCTGGTCATACGGATGCCTCTACTAAGACAGTTTTGCAGCAAATTCTTGGACATGGGGCCCCTAATAAAATCGCGACATAATGTCGGAATAAATTCCGGCGGAAGATACTCGAGTGCGTGCCAGTAGTCACGAAAGGATTATGACACCTCTTCAGATTAACTCACGCATTCTGCCTTTTCAAAAGCGAAACTGCAAGAAAAGCCTCGGTGAAAACGCGACGCCCGAAATCCCCGTAAATAAGAGCCCAAACGCGGGATACATCAATCTATCACCTGTTTAAGCAGATGGCACGCTGCGATAAAACCGGATAACCGCGATAGGAAGACTGATCACATAGCTGCCTGCCAGCACAAGATAGGTTAGCCATGGCTGAACAAACGCCCCCGCAATCAGCACCGATCCTGCCGCCAATACCGGTAATACGGTACCAACGGGCAACTTTAACCGCTTGCCGGCAAATGTTGGAAGCGCAGATACCGCCAGCGCCCCAATCATCACCAACCAAACCGAAACATATGTGGCCTCCCGCGCCCAGGTAATCCCGAATTCAAGATCAACACAAATTGGCACCAAAACCAAAAATCCAGCGGCAGGTGCCGGTACTCCGGTGAAATAATTCTTTGAATGTTCGGGCAGATCGCGAAGCTCGGAATCAAACCGTGCCAGCCGCAACGCAATGGCAACGGCGTAGAACAACGTCGCCCACCATGCCAAATTGCCCGAATCCTGCAAGGCCCACAAATACAAACACAATGCCGGAACAACCCCGAAAACAACCAGATCACTCAGGCTGTCCAAAGCGGCACCAAATGCCGACGAGGTCTTGAACCGTCGTGCCGTGCGTCCGTCAAGCGCATCAAAAACCGCCGCCAGAACGATCAAACCGATCACGCCCGACCACCGGCCATCAAGGGCGAAGCGAAGCGCCGTCAATCCGCAGACAAGCCCGGCGACGGTTAGAATATTGGGCAGCAACCAGAAAATGGAAACTGACCGGAACCGGCGCTTTCCCCGGCGGTTTGCGGCCATCAGCTTTGCCTCGAAAGCTGCGATTCAACCGCCACGCCCGACAAATCGGCAATCACCGTTTCACCTGCGACAGTGCGCTGACCCACAAGCACAAGAACCGGAGTGGATGCCGGAATCCAAACATCAACCCGGCTACCAAACCGGATAATTCCAAATTGCTGACCAACGGCCAGCTGATCGCCGAGCGACGCCTCTAGCAGGATGCGCCGCGCCACCAACCCGGCAATCTGAACAACCCCAATGGCCTGACCATTGTTCGTTGTCATTACGATATTCTGCCGTTCATTCGCCTCTGCTGCCTTATCCAGATTGGCGTTGACGAACTGGCCGGCGTGATAGCTGGTGGCCGTAATTTGCCCAGAGACAGGTGCGCGGTTCACATGCGTGTCAAACACATTCATAAAAATGGCGATGCGCCGCCACTCGCCTTCGGGAAGATCGAGGTCGCTTGGCGCTGGCGCCGGACCAATGCTCAAAACCCTGCCATCCGCTGGTGCAATGACCAGATTGTCGGTGACTGGCGTCGTTCGCACCGGATTGCGAAAGAAATAGACGCACCACAAGCTGAGCAACGTTCCCGGCATGATAAACGGCGTCCAGAATGCCGAAATCAGCAGGCTGACCAGAACGAAAATAAAAATAAAGGGCCACCCGGCAGGATGGATAGGGACCAACACCTCTTCGGTGATCGCCTTATAAATGTTCATTCTGTGAGCTTTCGCAAAATCAAAAGAATAGTCGAGGTCAGCTTACCCACAACCTGTCAGAAAATCATCTGTTAAAAATAGGGAGATATCCCCTAACTTGCCAGCCCGCGCGAGCGAAGATCCGACATCTTGGCTGATACAGCGCCTCGGGCAAGAAGGCGCGGCACTTCCATTCCGGGCACATCAACCGCAATTTGACTGTCCCGCCCATCGGCCCCGATATCATGATCAGCCATGCCATCAGCCGTTTTTTGAATGCGCCGGGCTTCGAGCGCGAAAATTTGTTCAATATCGTCATCGCTCAAAATATCCGGATCGGGTGCTGGTCCGGCTTCATCAAAAATAGGCAGCGCATCCGAATCATCCCGAAGATCAATATTACGCGATACATCAAGGCCGTTGCCGATGATGGCATTGATTGATGCCCCATTACTCTCTAATATTTTTGATCCATTATCGACTGACGAGAAATCTGGCTCGCCTTTATGTGTGGCATCAGGGGTTGGCAGCGTTCCGAGCGCCGGCATACTGACCGCAACCTCATAAAGCGCCAGCTTTTTCGGTGCTGGCTTTTGTAGGGGTTGATCAAAAACAGCGCCCGTCGACATCAACAGAAATTCCCTGACAAGCGCTTGTTGCCACTGACAAGCCTCAACTTCCCAAGGGCGGTTATGCCACGCAAGCGCATCAATCATCACCGGCTTGCCGCCCATCCAACGCGCTATATCGACCTTTCTTTTTCTGCCATTGATCTGTGTTACCTGCGACGACAGACACAGCCTGCCATTCACTACCTGCGAGATATGCAAAAGCTCATGCGCAATCACTTCGGCGGCATCGCGAATACCGGCTGCCGAAGACACCGTCATTTCGAAAAGATGCGGCATTTTTCTGCCAAAAGCGGTTTTTGTCGGGGTTAGCATTTTGCGCGTTAACGGAACGCGGACGGGTTTGCTTGTCAGATCAATAATGACATCAAGCACTTTTTGCTGGCGGGGTGTAAACAGCCGTGCCGCCACATAATTAGTTGCTAATACAACAAGTTCGACTTCGCCAGCCTTTGCGTCGATGGAATTTACTTCAATCATGCGAAATTTCTTCACCAAACATTTGACTATATTCTGACTAAATCCGGGTTAAAGGCATTCAAGTTTCTGGTTGATATGATTTTTTTCAAAACTCTTGCCGTAATCGAATCGTAATCTTATATATTTATCACAGTAAATAATTTAGAGAAACGCTCGGAAAACTGGCTTGCAGAGTAACATCAGCGAGAATTTTGCCGTTAATAACGGGATGACCTAGAGCCGTGTTGCACCCTAGAATTCCGATAAATATATATAAACACTAGACATTGACGTGATTTTGGGTGATTTTCTGATGGCTGTAGTTTACGTTAACAAGGTGTTCATACTTTATGACCACGTTAGTAAGTTTCGTTATTGATGGTCCGGCATCCAATTGCCGACTTTTATTTAAAGTAGGGGGTCAGGGGTAATGCGCCGACTTTGGGCCTATATGATTGTTGGGTCAGTCCTAACAGCAGGCACCGCTGCTTTTGCAGGCGGCTTGCCAACATCCACAGATGAGACATCAGCTTCTTCTGAATCTGCTTCTTCGGGAACAGCTTCGTCGGGAGCACAAAACGATATCTCTACTTCTTCAGACACAACAGTAACTGCCCAAGCTACCACCGACACCTCTGCGACAGGTACATCCGAGACAACGGCCTCTTCGGCATCAAATTCCGGCGCGGGAAATTCCGGCGCGGGAGGAAGCGGCGATGATGGCGGTGCTGCCGCTGGCTCGTTTATCGCAATCGAAGATGATCCGCTGATCATTGATGCGTCATCCGTTGTGGATGGTGACGGCGTCGGCAGTATGCAGGTTCAGTGGCAAATCTCCGATGATGGAGCCGCATGGTCCAACCTGTCAGGTGAAATTCGTCAATCCTTCACCCCGCGTCAGCACCATGTTAACCGCCAGCTTCGAGTGCAACTTTCCTATGTTGATGGGCAGGGCAACCTTGAAACCATCATGAGCCCGCCCTCTAGTCCCGTTCAAAACGTGAACGATAAACCGAACGGCGCACCACAACTTGTCGGCGCGGCGATGGAAGAAGATGCGCTGGTCGTTGATACCAGCATGATCTCGGATGATGACGGCCTTGGTAATTTTAGTATTATCTGGCAGCGGTCAAGCACCAAAACCGAATGGCAGGCATTCCCGGATATCAACGGTGAGGTTCTGCAACTGGCACAAGAGCATGTAGGCTATTCCTATCGTGCTGTTGTCTCCTACATAGATGGCCACGGCACCAAAGAGCTTTTGGTTACCAGTCCATCTGAGACCGTAAAGAACGTTGATGATCCGGTTCAAGGTGAAGTTCTGCTCACTGGCAAACCGACCGAGGGCGAAACCATTCTGGTCAGCACGCAAGGTGTGTCCGACGAGGACGGTATTGCCAGCATGTCCATTGGCTGGGAATCATCGACTGACGGTCGTAACTGGCGTGTTATTGAAACCGCTGGTTCAACCCAGTTGGCCCTGTCGCAACTGCTGGTAAATAAACAAATAAGGGCCCGCGTGGCGGTTGTTGATAGTTTTGGTGTGGAAACGGTGATTTTTAGTCAGGCGACAAACACTATCCAGAACGTCAACAATAAACCGGCCGGAACAATCTTTGTCCGGCGTGTTGGTGGCTGATTGCCGTAGCTTTACTTAGCTAGCAAAATTCACCCGTAAAATTCAAAGAAGGGGGCAAAGATTGGTTCCTTTTTTTTGATTTGATCTGTAAAAATAATCTAGTTTAGAGTGATATCAACGCTTTTTTTGGGGTGTAATTCATTTTTTGCTTTGCAGAGAATCTCTTTCAGTCCACACTCTATATAGTATGGAAAATAAGTTATTGCACCTAAGTGTTGATAGCCCGCGCACAAGCGCCCAGGGGTGGTTTTTATCCGCAATATCCGGTCCCCGCCCCGATTGTGATTCGGCGTTAGCTGCCCATACGACCCCCCTGAAATCGTCTTCCTTCGACACCGTCAATGGAGCGCCAGCATGCGACTGACTGACCGAAATGATCGGCCGGAATGCCACGTCATTCCGTTTCAAATCCCCCGGACCCCCGCCCAAGAGGTGGCAGCGACCAGCATCGCTGCAGTAATTGCTGTAACAGTCCTGCATTCATCAACAGAAACACCGGAAGACCGCCTTCTTGATATTCTGGAAAGCAGCGGTGAAGTTGAAGTTCTTGACGCCGATGATGCTATGGCTGATCTGGAAGCTAGTTTTGATGCGCTGATGCCCCAGCCGGTGAATGACAACACCAAGATGGCGGTTCTCTAATACGCCAGCTAGGTCCCTTTAGCTTGGGGCCATGTATGGAATCAGTTTGGAATTAGGACGGTATTAAGCTGTTCACCCAGCTAGAAAGTGAGGGTGACAGCCATATCCATAGCGGCATTGATATTGCCCCCATCAGTGTTTGCGACGAAATAATTCCGGCCATCAGGCGGGTGTCGCCGCCCAACTCGCTAGCCAAGGCAAAGCTGGAGGTTGCGGTCGGGGCTGCCCCAACCGCCGCCAGAACTGCCAGTGCCAACGGCTCAAGGCCCAGCGCGGCACCGATCGAAACAAGAACCGCGGGAAAGATCATCAGCTTGGCCAAAACGGCAATGCCCATCGGTGCAAAATATCCGCGAATGCCTGAAAATTGCAGTGATGCGCCAATACTTAGCAACAGCAACGGAAGCGCCCCTGCTCCCAAAAATTCTGCCGTTAAGTTCAAAAATTCGGGCACCGGGATGCCAAACCAATTCACCAGACCTCCAACCAGAATAGATGCTAGCAACGGGTTGCGTGCGGTCTCTGCCACCACCGCACTGCGCAGGCTGCCTCCATCATGCGTCCCGCGGCAAATCAATAAAGCAATCACCGAAACTATGTTCGAAACCGGCACCAGAAAAGCAATGGCAATAGCACCAATTTGTAAGGCGACAGTACCAAATGCGCCATGAACGATCGACAAAACCAGAAATCCGTTATGCCTTAGCGCGCCTTGAATCAATGACCCGGTTGCCGGCCCGTCAAGTCCAATGAACCGCGCTGCCAACACGGCATAAAGTGTGATCAAGGTACATCCCGCCGCCAGTGCCAAAATGAACGCCCCCACAAAGCTGGCATTAAGATCGGCAGATACCATCAACTCGAAAAGCAATGCCGGGAAAAGAACCCAATAGCAAAGTCTGGCAAGCGACTGCCACACCCCATCCGGCATAAAATCAACTCTTTTGAGCAAATGCCCAAGAGCAACAATTGCGAGCGTAGCCGCAATTGCCGACAGCATCAGACGCCTTCCGGGCGGATTGAGTTAGGGCAGGACCGCAGCAGCGCGCTTCGGATAAACAACGGCTGATAGGCGGGGCTACAAACAACCATGTCACACCCTTGAAGGTTCATTTCTGTATCCTTTATTCAAATCCAAGCCAGTTCCCAATATCTACAACGATAATCTCTAAAATCGCTATGGGAGACCTTACAAGAGCTATAGGAGACCTTATCGGTAATCACCGGCGCACCCGCAAGCTGGCGATCAGGTTTCAAAGTGCCGGGTGACCGGCCATATCTGATAGGATCGGACAGCGTTGCCATTCCAGCGCAAATAATGCAGCTGACTATATAAGGATGGTTGGTAAAGACAAGTAATCCGATGCCCCCTAACAAATCAGTTCGATGAAAATGGTTGCGACAAAACGACTTAGCTAGAAAAAACGACAGACAATTCTTGCGACATTCTTTACAAACTATAGGCGTTATCAATTCATTCATTTAGCGCATCGTGCGTCGAAACACAGTTTTCTGGGAAGGAGGAAGCGCGTTGCCTCGCCTTTCTCAGACAAAAATTTCTTTAGGAGAAAAAATTGGCTCGTTTTTCTGGAGACACATTTTTTGGTTTAAGCGACTCTAACAGCTCAATCCGGCAGGAACTTTTGGCCGGACTCAGCACTTTTCTTACGATGTCGTTCATCATTGCCGTAAATCCGATGTTTCTGCAGGATGCCGGCATTCCGTTTGCCGCCGGTTTTGTCGCCACTATTTTGGCGACCGCGATTGGCACCGCCATTATGGGATTATGGGCACGTTGGCCGGTTGCGGTTGCCCCTGGCATGGGCCTTAACGCGTATTTTGCTTATGGTCTCGTTCTTGGTCAGAATTTCAGTTGGCAGCAGGCCCTAGCTGCGGTTTTTATCGCATCTGTTCTATTTCTGCTGTTTTCGCTTTCACGACTTCGCAGTTGGTTGATTGGTGCCATTCCAGCGTCGTTGGGATATGGAATTACTGCCGGTATCGGACTGTTTCTGGCGATGATCGGCCTTCAGGGCATGGGTCTTGTCACCGATGATCCGGACACATTATTGCGGCTTGGTGATCTGGGCCAGCCTGAACTTCTTTTGGCGTTAGCCGGGCTTCTGGTGATGGCTGGTTTGGAGGCACGTGGCGTTCGCGGCGGAATTCTGATCACCATTCTGGGCCTAAGCGCGATTGGCTGGATAACTGGCATCAGCGACTTTGGCGGCCTTGCGTCAACGCCGCCGGTAGCGAGCGCAGCCTTTGAGCTGGATTTTTCCGCCCTTTCCAGCTTTGCCTTTCTTTCAGCCGTCTTCGTTCTGTTTTTTCTCGATTTCTTTGACACCACCGGAACGCTGACCGGAATTGCCGATATCGCTGGCAAGCGCCGTACCGATGGCAGTATCAAAAATCTGGATCGCGCCGTCGTTGCCGACACCAGCGCTTCGGTTGTGGGCAGTCTGCTCGGAACATCGAGCATGACCACCTATCTTGAGAGTGCAACCGGTATCAGGGCGGGCGGGCGTACAGGCCTGACCGCGCTGACCGTGTCGGCGCTATTCCTCGCCTGTCTGTTTTTTGAACCGCTCTTTGCCTCAATCCCGGCCTATGCAACGGCTCCTGCGCTGGTGTTTGTGGCCGCCGGTTTTCTGGCCCCGCTTGCCAAACTGCAATGGGATGATATGGCCGTCAGCGTTCCGGTTTTGCTGATGGCGGTGCTGATGCCGCTGACCTTTTCCATTGCGGCTGGAATTGCCATCGGATTTCTGGCGCATTGCGTGATTTGCACGCTGGCGGGACGTGCCTCTGAAGTCAACGCCGGAACCTGGGTGATTACTGTTTTCGGGTGTCTGTGGCTGGCCACACCGCTTTTGGGTGGCTGATTTTCGGACCTAGTTCGCGGAACCAAGCTGTCGTAAAACCGTGTCCATCGCCAAAATAGGCAGGATCAGAGCGTAGCCGTCATTCGTCACTGATCCTGCCTTTGCATCCGGCGACGTTCTGATCTCGATAGTGCTGGCGTTAACCTCATTGGATGTGCCAACCAGCCTGCCAGGCATCATTTCCATCCCGTCGATTGGCCATTTCAATCCCGTTGACGCGGCGAACTTCTGGCGGCCAAGCGGCCAGACGGAAATTCGCGTTCCAGGATCCAGTGATAAACGCACATCACCCTGAAGCCGCAGCACCAGATCCTGATTGCCAATCAACATCACTGGCCGGTCATGACGCAGCATCATCAGCGCATGAATCGCCCCAAGCGCATGATCAAACCGCCCTTCCAGAAACCCCGCCCCTATAATTAGGGGAGCAGTGATCCGCTGTAGGCATTTTTCAAGGTCGGTGTCATCTTGCCCATCCAACCGCATCTTCGCCAAATTATCCGGCAATGCCGCTGCCGAATCCATGTCACCTATAACCAGCTCCGGCCTGCGGCCCGCATCCAGAACCGCATTTGCACCGCCATCCGCCGCGATGATATGCCAATCATCCGGCAGGCGATCTAAAAGCACGCCGGTCGGGACTGGCGAGGCACCCACAAGAATCACCGGCTTGGTATAGGTCAGAATCTGATCAGGAATATCTATCATGATCCATTTTGTGCCCAAAACACCATCTTCACGCAATCCCCGAATGGCATCACTGCAAAAAACAGCGCCCTATTCATAACTTAATTGATACTGCTTAAATTAGGAGTTGTGATCAAAGTTAGGCAGTGCTAATAATGGGAGATGAAGTATAATACATCACCATCGACAGCCGCGCCTTTAAATAAAACCGGAAAGGTGCGCAAACCCTCAGATATACATCCGGGGTTATCTTTTGCTGCCATCATCGCGCCGGCATTGGTTGCAGCGCTGCTTCTGATTAATGCCGATAGCGAAGTTCTGGACATTATTTTTGGCGCCATTTCGGACGCTTATCTGCAGGTCACCACGTTTGTTGCCGCAACTTTTTTAATTGTTTATGGTACTGAAAAGCTATTGAAGATTGATGCCACCGCCTTGTTGAATCGCAACACGGTTTGGCAGGTTCCAGCAGCATCGGCGCTAGGTGCATTGCCCGGCTGTGGTGGCGCAATTATTGTGATTACCCAATATGTCACTGGCAGGTTGTCTTTTGGCGGAGTGGTTGCAGCGCTGACAGCGACGATGGGCGATGCGGCGTTTCTATTGCTTGCGCGTGAGCCGATGACTGGTCTTTTAATGGTGGTTCTTGGTTTTACTGTCGGAACCCTAAGCGGCTGGATTGTTAATTTCATTCACGGGCGCGATTTTCTGCGCAGTCCCGATAGTGCCAACAGGACGAAAATCTCGGCTGGCCAGCCCGACACATCTTCTCCCGGACTTGACCGGCTGTGGCTTGCGATCCTGATTCCGGGAATCATTCTGGCAGGGCTGGTTGCCTTTCAGGTTGACGTGGATGCGATGTTTGCCACGTCGATGTTTGATAAACCGGCAACGCTGCTCGGTGTTGTTGGCGGCGTTCTTGGGGCCAGCATGTACCTTGCCCCCTATTTTGGCTTGCGGGGTGATGTGCATTTTGCCATGGGCGGCGGACTTATCCGGCGCACCATTTCTGACACTAATTTTGTGACGGTCTGGGTGATTGTCGCTTATCTGATTTTTGAGTTGTCGATCTATTACCTTAGCCTTGATCTGAAAACACTGTTTGATGGCTGGGTTCTTTTCACCCCGATGATCGCAATTCTTTTGGGGTTTTTGCCGGGGTGCGGTCCGCAAGTTCTGGTGACTACAATGTATCTGGCGGGGATCATTCCCCTGTCAGCGCAGATCGGAAATGCCATCAGCAATGACGGTGACGCCCTGTTTCCGGCGATAGCCATTGCGCCAAAAGCTGCCATTGTAGCAACGCTCTATTCATCTGTGCCAGCCATGGTGATTGCCTATGCGTGGCTGTTTATGTTCGAATAGAATTCGTCTCTTATTTAAGGTTGGGATCATTTAAGACAGCTTCCAGATTGTCAAAAGCGGCCAGCAAGGAATTGCCGGTATCTGGCGGCGTCGATTGCAGCAAATTCACTTCAAACTGGTGTGCGATGCGCGATAGCTCCCCGGCCATTTTCTCACCTTCGGTTGTGAGCGCCAGTTGGATCAACCTGCGATCACTAGCATTGACAATTTTTGAGACAAGGGAGCGCGCTTCCAGCCTTTGAACCGCGCGTGTCACCCGCGCCCGGTCCATATCAACCCTGATAAAAATATCGCGAATGGAAATTTCTGATTGCTGCGTTAAATGCAACAGGACGCGCCATTCAGCAACCGAAATCTGGAACTGCTTTTCATAATGCGCTGCCAATGAACGGCTTAGGGCTGTAGCTAGTCGTGCCACCCGGTAGGCCAAGAATCGGTCAAGATAGAGAGGCAAATCACGGGACAGCAAGCTCTCACCCGATTGCGACACGGACCCATTTTTTCCCATATCATTCCCCCTTCATTTTTGAATTGAACCCCTTTTAGGAGATGATTCCATTTGACAATCATTGCATTTGAAATGATTGTCAATATACCTATTTTATCAGGATAAACATCAGGAGGGGCTGCGATGAGCAACGAGACAATATCGAAGCTAATTGAGCAAAATCAGTCCGCGCTTGGTCAATCTGCGGCGGCTGCGACTATGCCCGGGTTTGGCAATGATTTTGAAACCGAGGCCCTGCCCGGGGCTTTGCCGCAGGGCCGAAATTCACCGCAGAACTGCGCCTATGGGTTATATGCCGAGCAGTTGAGCGGATCACCCTTTACAGCGCCGCGGTCAACGAATGAACGCTCATGGCTGTACCGCATCCGCCCGTCGGTTCGCCATAGCGGGCGTTTTACCCGGATTGATGTGCCGTTATGGAAAACTGCTCCGGACGTTAGCACCGGCAGCAATGCAACTGATCTTCCGCTAGGTCAGTTTCGCTGGGATCCACTGGCCAGCCCCGCCAGCGATTGTGACTTTATCGACGGTATGCATGTAATGACCAGCACTGGCGATGCGCGTCAGCATGTTGGTATGGCGGCCAGTCTTTATGCCTGCACGCGCAGCATGACTGACCGGGTGCTGTTGAACGCCGATGCCGAAATGCTGATTATCCCGGAAGTTGGCGCGTTGAATATTTTTACCGAGATGGGTCGCATGCATGTTCCGCCCGGGCATATCGCGCTGCTACCGCGCGGGATGATGGCCAAAATCGGCATTGAAGGGGGTTTCGCCCGCGGATATGTGTGCGAGAATTATGGTGCAAAATTCACCCTACCCGACCGCGGCCCGATTGGCGCGAACTGTTTGGCAAATCCACGCGATTTCAAAACTCCGGTAGCCTGCTTTGAAGAGGATGAAACACCGCATCAGCTAGTGGTGAAATGGTGCGGTGGGTTCCATACAACCCAATTGGGTCATTCGCCGCTGGATGTCGTGGCCTGGCATGGAAATTACGCACCATGCAGCTATGATTTATCGACCTTTTCGCCAGTGGGCGCGGTCAGTTTTGATCACCCCGACCCGTCAATCTTCACCGTTTTGACCGCCCCTTCCGAGACAGAGGGAACGGCCAATATCGATTTTGTGATCTTTCCTGAGCGCTGGTTGGTGGCGGAAAACACCTTCCGTCCGCCATGGTATCATCGCAACATCATGTCGGAATTTATGGGATTAATCAGCGGTCAGTATGACGCAAAGGAAGAAGGGTTTATTCCCGGCGGCGCCAGCCTGCATAACATGATGCTGGCGCATGGGCCCGACGGTGACGCTTTTGAAAAAGCCACAAAAGCTGATCTTAAACCGGTCAAGCTGACCAACACGATGGCCTTTATGTTTGAGACGCGATTCCCGCAGCAGGTGAGTAAATTTGCAGCCGAAACTGCCGCGCTTCAAACCGACTATATTGAGTGTTGGGCGGGGCTGGAAAAGCGCTTCGACGGCACACCTTAATAATTACCTGCCTCTCAAGTTTGTTCTTACAAAAGACGAAAATGCAAAGGATACAGGCATGAAACTAGCCACATTGAATGACGCAAGCCGAGATGGAAAGCTGGTGGTAGTATCACGCGATTTGTCCCGGTTTATAGCCGCCGACACCCTCGCCCCAACATTGCAAGCGGCCCTAGATGACTGGAATGCCGTCTCCCCAAAGTTGGAAGAATTATTCGCTGCATTGGAGGCAGATCCGACCACCGGCGCGCCGTTCGATCAACAAGCCGCGCATTCGCCGCTTCCCCGTGCCTATCAATGGGCCGACGGATCCGCCTATGTCAATCATGTGGCGTTGGTTCGGCGTGCACGCGGCGCCGAGATGCCCGATAGTTTCTGGACTGACCCGTTGATGTATCAAGGCGGGTCGGATGATTTTATGCCGCCGCACGCCCCAATTTGCCTCCCAATTGAAAGCTGTCCGCCGGGGAAATCAGGCGAAGCCAGCCAAGGCTGGGGCATTGATATGGAGGCTGAAATTGCAGTGATTACCGATGATGTGCCGATGGGAACCAGTGCCGAGAAAGCTGGCGAGCATATCAAGCTTCTTATGCTGGTTAATGACGTCTCGCTGCGCAATCTAATTCCGGCGGAACTGAATAAGGGGTTTGGATTTTTTCAGTCAAAGCCATCGACGGCTTTCTCGCCAGTCGCGGTAACTCCGGATGAGTTAGGTGATGCGTGGCAGAACACGGTTTTGCACCGGGTGATGAAGGTTGATCTAAACGGAGCGCCGTTGGGCCGTGCCAATGCAGGCATCGATGCCACCTTTAGCCTTGGCCAGCTGGTCTCACATGCGGTGAAATCGCGCAATTTGCGGGCTGGCGCAATCATCGGGTCCGGCACCATTTCAAACCGTGATGCCGATGGCAGCCCGGGCAAGCCGGTCGCAGATGGCGGCAAGGGCTATTCCTGTCTGGCCGAAATCCGTATGGTCGAAACAATCAATAACGGCAAGCCGACGACGCCCTTCATGGTTTTTGGTGACCGTGTTTGCATCGAGATGCATGATGATGACGGTGCCAGTATCTTTGGCCGCATTGATCAAACTGTTGAAAAGCTTACCCACGCAATCTAAGCAGATTAAGGGAATTTTGGGAGATAAGTATGGCTGAAGCAGTTTTATATAATTTCTGGCGGTCTTCGGCGAGCTATCGTGTGCGGATAGCCCTGAATCTGAAAGGTATCAGCTTTGAGACGGTTGCAGTCAGCCTGACCGACGGCTCACATAAAAGCGATGAACATGTGGCGCGTAACCCGCAAGGGTTCGTTCCTGCGCTGGAAATTGACGGCATGATGATGACGCAATCACTGGCGATTATCGAGTATCTGGAAGCGCGCACCCCCACACCAGCATTAATACCATCGGTTGCGGGCGAAGCTGCTAGGCTTCGCGCTATTGCCCATGCCATCTCGATGGAAATTCACCCGATCTGTAATCCCAGTGTTGTCGCCCACCATGCCGCCGCCTTTGACGGCAATGATGAGGATAAAAAAATATGGATGCAGCATTTCATTGGTAAAGGGCTGCGCGCAGTAGAAGTGATGGCCGATCATCCGGCAACGGGGCGTTTTCTGCATGGGGATTCCCCCGGCCTTGCCGATTGTGTTCTTATCCCGCAGCTATATAACGCGCGGCGGTGGGGTGTTGCACTGAATGATATGCCGCGTCTCGTGGCCATTGATGCTGCCTGCCGCGATCTTCCGGCGTTTAAGGCCGCCACCCCCGAAGCCGACCAACCACCGGCCGGATGACCGGTCGGCGCATGTTCAACATCATCCTATACACCCCGCAAATTCCACCCAATACCGGCAATATCATTCGGCTTTGCGCCAATAGCGGGGCCAATTTGCACCTGATACAACCGCTGGGGTTCACGCTGGATGAAAAATCCTGTCGGCGGGCCGGGTTGGATTATCACGACATGGCGCGTGTCCAACAGCATGAAACGCTGGATGCCTGCCTTGACCAGATTGATCATCCCCGCCTTTTCGCTGTTACTAAATTTGCCGCCCAGCGATATGATTCTGTGCGTTTTTTGCCCGGCGATGCTTTGCTGTTCGGGGCCGAGACAACCGGCCTGCCAACCAGCATTCATGACCGGTTTGAAGAAGCCTTCAAAATCAACCTTCCCATGCTGGCAGGTAATCGCAGCTTGAACCTGTCAAACGCCGTTTCAATTGTTCTTTACGAAGCATGGCGACAAACCGGATTTCAAGGTATGGTAGGAACGTGCGAAGGCGCTAATTTTTCCTAGCACCTCTCTTTCCCAAAAAAATATGGTAGCTGCCGTGAAATCTGACCCGTTACACCATCTTGATATTCCCACACCCGAAGCCGGCGAGATTGTCAAAATTGCCGATGATCTGCTGTGGTATAAATTCGACCTTCCTTTCCGTCTGAACCATATCAACCTTTTTGCACTTGATACCAATGATGGCTGGATGCTGATTGATTGCGGAATTAACAGCAAGCAAATGGCCGCACAGTGGGACGCAATTCTACCGCAGCTCGAGGCGCAAGCGCCAATTGCCGGAATTATCGTCTCGCACCATCATGCTGATCATATCGGCTATGCCGGAGCTTTGGCGGTGCGCACGGGTGCGCCAATTTATATTGGCGAGATCGAACACGATATGGCGCGCTGGGCGTTGGCGCAAAGCGCGGAAAGCTTTTCTGATATTGCGGCTGGGACCTATGCCAATTTCGGCCTTGCCGATGAGCTGATCACCCGCACATCCAGTATCGGCAACTATTACCGCCAGCTGGTAGGTGATTTTCCCGAAGCCCGATTGATTGCTCATGATCACCGCTTTACCAGCAAAAGCGGTGAATGGCAGGTTCGATTTGATGCAGGCCATGCTCCCGGGCATCTTGGGCTGTACGATAGCCAGCGCCAAATTTATATCGCGGTCGATTTCCTGCTTGGCCGGATCTCACCCAATATCTCGGTCGGCCTTCGCGATCCGAATGCCGATGTTCTGGCACATTATTACACCTATCTTGGCGGCGTTGATGATTTGAGCCCGGATTGGCGTATCATCTGCGGGCATGACTGGCATTATTTTGACGGCGCCCGCCGCGCGCGCCAGTTGATCGACCATCATGATATGCGCCTGAACCAGCTTCGTGATGCGAAAGCCGCGCTCAGCACCGCAGATGCTATGTCACGGCTGTTTGTGATGGAGTTGACCGACCATGAAGTATACTTTGCCAGTTGCGAGGCGCGCGCGCATCTGAACCATCTGGTAACCCTTGGTGACATGAGCCGCGAGATTGAGAATGGTGTGGCGATATTTCACCCCACCTGAGCTAGTAAGAAGAGGCCGATTTTATTGACTTGCACCAGCCACTCTTGCAACAAATAGGGCTTGGCAACATTTAGAGTTGGTCATCAAACAAATTTGGACGGCATCCCATGAGTGACGACTATAAATTCGATACATTAAGTCTACATGCAGGTCAGGTGCCGGATGCTCAGCATGGATCGCGCGCGGTCCCCATTCACCAAACAACTTCATATGTGTTTCGCGATACCGACCACGCGGCCGCGCTTTACAACATGGAGCTTGGCGGGCATCTCTACACGCGGATATCTAATCCGACGGTCGCCGTTCTCGAAGCTCGCGTTGCCGCGCTGGATGGCGGAGTTGCCGCCACCGCTACGGCATCAGGGATGGCGGCGTTATCCACGGCGATTATGACGATTTGCTCATCCGGCGATCACATCGTTGCCTCATCGCGTATGTATGGTGCCAACATCAATCTTTTGGAAAATACCCTGCCGCGTTTTGGTATTAACACCACCTTTGTCGCGCCTGACGATCTGGATGCCATTGAAAATGCTATCCAGCCCAATACAAAAATCATTTTTGGGGAGGTAATCGGCAATCCCGGACTAGACGTCATGGATGTTGCTGCGGTGGCGCAAATTGCCGCAAAGGCGCATGTTCCGCTGATGTTAGATTGTACTTTCAACACCCCTTGGTTGTTAAAGCCGATCGCGCTGGGGGCCAATATTCTGATCCATTCGCTAACCAAATGGATGGGCGGCCACGGTATTGCCATCGGCGGCGCTGTTGTTGATGGCGGTAATTTTGACTGGGGCAAGGACGATAAATTTCCAACGATTGCCGGTCCCCATTACGCGATGAACTCAATCAATTTCCATGAGGAATTTGGCCCCGCCGCCTTTACCGCAAAATTCCGCGCCGAGGGGATGTATAATTTCGGACCGTCAATGGCGCCAACGAACGCCTTTCATATTCTTCAGGGGTTGGAAACACTGCCCCTGCGGATGCAACGCCATATGGACAACACCGCAGCGATGCTGGAATTTCTGACCAATCATGACGCGGTGGCATGGGTTAAGCATCCAACATTGCCGTCCCACCCCAGTCATGAGCTGGTCAAGCGGATGCTGCCAAAAGGGGCGGGTTCAATCATTGCCTTTGGGCTGAAGGGCGGGCGTGACGCTGGCAAAGCCTTTATCGAAGCGGTTGAGCTTGCGTCGCACCTTGCCAATGTGGGCGATGCCAAAACGTTGGTCATTCATCCGGCAAGCACTACGCATTCGCACATTTCTGCCGAGGCGATGATCGAAGGCGGGCTGACGGATGATATGATCCGGCTGTCGGTTGGATTAGAAGATATCGAAGATATAAAAACAGATTTCAAAATGGGGTTTCGAGCCGCTGCCAAGGTTACCAAATAAGCGCGTAGATCAGCAACGGAGACGGTGATGAAGCATGATTTGAATGGTGCAAGCATCCATATTGCCACCGGCGGGCTGGATTTTGCCGAACAACATTCAGCTCATAACGGCAAGGTGCTGGCCTTCCTTCATGGCAGCGGCCAGTGCCATCTGACATGGATTCAGCAGAGCCGGTTTTTCGCGCATCGCGGCTTTGCCGTTCTAGCCCCTGATTTTCCGGGCCACGGCCTGTCTGGCGGCACCCCGCTTACCAGCATTACCGCGCAAACCGATTGGCTGATCGACCTGCTGGATAGTCTGGGAGTGGAAGAAGCAATACTGGCAGGGCATTCGCAAGGCGTTCTTGTCGCCCTAGATGCGGCGGCGCGCTACCCCGGACGCGTTCAGCGCCTAGCATTGATTGCCGGCGCATTGGCCATTCCGGTAAATGATATGCTGGTTGAGATGTCGAAATCCGCCCCTACCAAGGCGTTTGGAATGATGACCAGTTGGGGGCATGGCCCGCCCGCACATAAGTTTGATAATAACATGCCGGGCCACTCACACCTTGGATATGGGCGCCGCGTAATGGCCCTTAATGATGATGCGGCATTGCATGCTGATCTGGTTGCCTGCAACGCCTATGTGGATGGCGGCGATGCCGCCGCCAGCGTCACCCAACCAGCCTTGTGCCTGATTGCAGCGCACGACAAAATGACCCCGGCAAAGTTCGGCAAACAGATGGCAGCTTCGATTAAAGGTGCAGAACTACAGATGTTTGAGCGCGCCGGGCATTTTTTACCATCGGAACTTCCCCTTGAAGTCAATTCCGCAATTTTAACATTTTTGACACGTTAAACGCGAGACGCTTAGCAGGAGACAAGCTATGAATGATAGCACCATGAGCGATATGGGGTTCACGCGCATTGCCGTGATTGGCGCCGGAACAATGGGCAGCGGTATCGCTGCCCAGATTGCCAACGCCGGACATGATGTCATGCTGTTTGATCTTCCCGCGCGCAATAGCGGCGATAAATCGCCTGCTAAAATGGCTATTGACCGGTTGCTGGCATCTGACCCGCCGCAATTCATGCATAAAAAAAATGCAGCGCGCATTAGCACCGGTAATATCGAAGATGATTTCGATCAGCTTGCTACTTGCGACTGGATCATCGAAGCCGTCGTTGAACGTCTGGACATTAAAAAGGCGCTTTATAAGCGGCTGGATGCCACTGTTGGAGCGCATTGTATCATCACCTCTAACACGTCGACCATTCCGATCAGCCTGCTGGTTGAAGATATGCCATCCGCATTTCGAGCCCGATTTGCGATTACCCATTACTTTAATCCGGTGCGCTATATGCGATTGCTGGAGCTTGTTCGCGGGACCGAAACGCGCGATGACGTGATTGACAGGTTGGCCGATTTTAATGACCGGGTTCTTGGCAAAGGTGTCGTGCGCTGCGCCGATACGCCGGGCTTTCTTGGCAACCGTGTTGGGGTATTTGCGCTTCAGGTTGGCATTGATGAAGCAGTGCGGTGCGGGCTGACCGTTGAACAGGCCGACGCGCTGATGGGCCGCCCGATGGGTATTCCCAAAACAGGTGTTTTCGGACTTTATGATCTGATTGGCATTGATCTGATGGTTGATGTGGTTGCCTCACTGCGCTCAATCCTGCCAGAGAATGATGCGTTTCACGCGGTTGGCGGCGAGAATGAAATGATCACGGCGATGATTGCGGACGGGTTTACCGGAAATAAGGGTCGCGGCGGTTTTTACATGAAGGATGAAGACGGCAGGCCGTTGGCACGCCCGCTGAACGGGGCAAGCGGAACGCTGGCTGACTGGCGCCCCGCTACCTCGCAAATTCCAGATTCGGCAGCGCGTGCAGCAGATGCGTCAGCTAATCGGCGCGAGCCCTTGTTGGAAATTCTGGATGGTAATGATGCCTGTGCAGAATTTTCGCGGCGTACGCTGGCCCGCATTCTGGCCTATTCTGCCAGTCTGATCCCTGATGTTACCTCTTCGCCGCAGGATATTGATGACGCGATGAAGCTTGGTTTTAACTGGCAGCGCGGCCCGTTTGAGATGATTGACGCCATTGGCGTGGCGCGAATGCACGCGCTTTTGAATGAGGTTGGACTGACACCGCCACCTGCACTGGAATCGGATGCGGCTTTCTATACAGTGATGGATGGCACGCTGAACGTCCGAAATGCAGGCGATATTTATGCCCCCGTTGCCCTTCCCGAAGGCGTCATGCGGTTTCATATGACCCGCCAGACATTAACGCCGATCACCAGCAATAACGCTGCCAGCCTATTCGCGCTGGAGGGTGATTTGCGGCTTGTTGAGTTTCATTCAAAAGCCAACGCGCTGACCGACGAATCTATGCAGATTGTTGCTGCGGCAGCCGAAGATCATGGCGCCGGTATTATCATTCACAATGACGCCCAGCATTTTTCTGCCGGCGTTGACCTGAACGCGTTTCGCGCGCTGATTGAAGCTGCTGATTGGGATGGAATAGACGCGTTCCTAAAGCGGTTTCAAGATGCCGTATTCAAGCTGAAAAACACGCCGGTTCCGGTGGTTGGCGCGCCTTCAGGTCTGGCGGCTGGCGGCGGCTATGAAGTGTTGGCACATTGTGACAAGCTGGTCGTCCACACAAATTGCGTCCTGGGGCTGGTTGAAGCGGGCGTCGGCGTGGTTCCGGGCGGCGGCGGAATTAAGGACACCTATTTCCGCTGGCACGCCGCCAAAGACAGTTGGGACGATGCTGCATGGCAGACTTGGATGAATATCGGCTATGGCGCTACCGGATCATCGCCACAGATTTCGGCGCGGATGCAGTATTTTCTGGACGGACGCGATGAAACCGTAATGAACCGTGACCGCCTGCTGACAAAAGCCATTGAAATGCTGGGCGCGATGCAAGATGGCTATCGCGTTCAAGATTTGCAGGTGGCAAAGCTGGCCGACCCGGCGCTGCGTGAAAAAATGGATAAATTTATGCAGGACGGCGTCAACCGAGGTGATTTTATGCCACATGACAAAACCGTCGCGATGGAAATCGCCGGGGTGATGCTGCGCGGTACCGGCGATGGAGGCGAGGCCGATGAGCATGATCTTTACGCCCGTGAACGCCGCGCTTTCATCAATCTGGCCAAAACGCCGCAAACATATGCGCGCATTACCAGCATGCTAGATGACGGGGCGGCCATCCGGAACTAACCAGACCTAACGGCTAGGGTTCGAGCTGTTACAGCCAGGCTGGGTTCATTTCGAAAAGCGCTTCAGGACCGTCGGTGATTTTGGCTGCAAGCTTTGATACTTCTGGCAGACTATAGGCCATATAGGCACTGGCGGTCGCCGCTTTGGCTTTCATGAATTCAGGATCGCCCTCACCTGCGGCCAAATTCTTGCTGGCGGCGGCGGCGGCGCGCGCCAATTGCCAACCGCCAGTCAAATAACCCAACAGCATCAGGAAATCAGATCCGGACGCCGCCGCATCACGCGGTGAATTAGCCCGTGCCAAAACCGTATCCAGCGCCGATTCTGCCGTATCACAGGCCGCCAGAACTGCACCAACATTGCTGTTGCCACTAGGTTTAATCGCGTCCATGTCACAGCGAATATCAGCCATCAATTGGCGCACCGCCGCACCGCCATCGCGCAGCGTTTTGCGGAAAATCAGATCATTCGCCTGAATAGCGGTAGTGCCCTCATAAATGGGAAGGATACGGGCATCACGGTAATGTTGCGCCGCCCCTGTTTCCTCAATAAAGCCCATGCCGCCATGAACCTGAACGGCATCAGAGGTTAGCTGCAACGATTTTTCAGTCATCCAGCCCTTAATCACCGGGATCAGCAAATTGGCGCGTTCCTGCCAGAATACAGCATCCTCGCCGGCAAGATGTTCAGCCTTATCAAGACATAGACCGCCAACCAACAGCAACGCCCGCATCGCCTCAATCTCGCCGCGCATGGTCGTTAATAGCCGTAGCACATCGGGATGATGAATGATGGACTGGCCTTTTTCTCCCTCCAGCGGCGTTCCTTGAACACGATCACGCGCATAGCCAACTGCCTGTTGATAGGCGCGCTCAGAAATGGCAAGACCCTGCAAGCCAACATCAAAACGGGCGCTGTTCATCATGAGGAACATGCAGTCAAGGCCGCGGTTTTCCTCGCCCAACAGATAGCCAATCGCCCCGTCATTCCCGCCATATTGCAGAACCGCGGTCGGCGAAGATTTAATGCCGAGTTTCTTTTCAATCGAAAGACAATGAACATCATTGCGCGCGCCAAGGCTACCGTCGTCATTGATCAGATATTTCGGCACGATAAACAGCGAAATACCCTTCACCCCGGCAGGCGCATCAGGAAGACGCGCCAGTACCAGATGAACGATATTCTCGCTCATATCATGTTCGCCATAAGTAATGTAGATTTTTTGCCCCCGAATTCGGTAGTGCGAGCCATCCGGCGTAGCGGTGGTCCGGATAGCGGCAAGATCGGTGCCTGCCTGCGGCTCGGTGAGGTTCATTGTTCCCGACCATTCGCCTGAATTCATCCGCGGCAGATAGGTTGATTTTTGGTCATCATCGCCAACCATTTCCAGCGCGTGAATAGCACCTTGGGTCAATAGCTGGCACAGTGCAAACCCCAAATTAGCACTATTCCACATCTCATTGACCGCCGCGCTGACGCATTGCGGCAAGCCCATACCGCCATGATCAGGCGATGCGTTCAGCCCAATCCAACCGCCTTCGGACATTGCCTTCCACGCGTTGATAAACCCGGGCGGCGTTGTCACACTGCCATCAGCGTTGCGCGTTGAGCCAACCTTATCGCCATCATGATTAAGCGGCGCAATAACATCTCCGGCCAGCTTGCCTGCCTCATCCAGAACAGCATCAACAAGGTCTTTGGAAACTATATCCAAGCCGTTCAGCGCCGCCACCTCGTCAAGACCAACAAGATTACCAAGCACAAATTTCATATCGTCAACTGGGGCGTTATACATATCTTCACCTATACCTACAGAACTGCCTTGTAGGTCTGTTTTTAGATCAGCGGAAACCGGCAAGATTCCATGATACCATAGCGCAAAGCTCGCCGCGACTTATGATTGATTTATGACAATATGCCGCAGAACGAGGCCTGTTCAAGCAAGGCGAATGTCATAATTGTCGCGCAAGTGTGCGTCAATCTGGGGCGAGATATGTTGAGGCGCGGTTTCAGCCAGAATCTGGTTCTTGCGCTTGACCGCCTCTGCCACAAGATTCGGCCTGCCAAGCTCTTCCCATTCCTTCGGACTGGATCTATCGGCCAGAGACGGATAGACATATTCGGTCTGCATTAAACCAATGGTCTGCGCATGACCAAGATAATGCCCGGGCCCGTCAATGCACACATCTTTCATCACATCAATGCCGATGGTCGTTTCATTCACCTCAATACCGCGAACACAGCGCAGGCACTGACCGATCATGTCATTATCAATGATCAGGCTTTCCAGACAAAATCCCAGAAGTGATGCATGCATTCCCGCCGCTTCATAAACCATGTTCAACCCTGATAGGCCGGCCATCACCAGCGTGCTGCCCTTTTCATAGCCTGATTGCGCATCAGGCATTTTCGAATCGGCCATTCCAGAGGCCGACCCGGCTGGCAGATTATAATGCTGCAACATTTGCGAGCAGGCCGATGACAACAGCCCCTGCTCCCCCGATCCGCCGGACATTGCACCGGTGCGAAGATCAGAGACAAACGGCCAAGTGCCAACGATGCACGGGTGCCCGGGCGCCATCGAATTAACATAGATAATACCGGCGATCACTTCTGAGACTGCCTGCGCCACCGCACCGGCAATCGCCGCTGGTGCCGTTGCCCCGGCCTGACCGGCAGACAAAAGTAGAACCGGCATTCCGGCCTTAACCACCTCTTCCATCACCATGCAGGATTCCGTAGCAAAGCGCAGTGGCGGCACGACAAAACAGTTGCTGTTGGAAACAAACGGACGTTCACGCCATTTCGCTTCACCGCCAGCAATTTCATGCAGCATCGAAATACAGGTGCCAACAAAAGGTGCCTCGGTAAAGCTGGTGCCTACATGTTTGCTGGTCCCCTTAACACAGGCATAAAGCGTGTTCAGGTCCAATGCTGCGGGATCGGCAATATCGCGCGGCACCATCGGGCGTTGGAAGAAATGAATATTGTCCATTTTATCGACAATTCGTGCGGCGTCATAAATATCGGCAAGATGGGATTCGCGGTACTTGTTTCCTTCCACATCGACGACATGAACCGCAGCACCGGCAGTGCCAAAATGTACGCGTGATCCTGATAACAGCAAGTCATGTTTCGGGTCTTGGCCATGCAGCGTAATATTCCGCGCCGCCTTTGCCAGCATGTCATCAACCAGTGCGCGCGGAAAGCGCATCCGCCCGTCATCTCCGGCAATGGCACCGGCTGCCGTCATGTAGGCGACACCAGTTTCGGGCGCCTGGCTAAGGCCAATCTCTTCTAGGATCTGATAAACGGCTTGATCAATCGCCCGAACCCCAGCTTCATCAAGCGGCTTATAGGTGCCGCCCGACATACCTGCCCGGATGGGGCGCAATTCGTCGCGAAGGGGTGCTGCTCTTTCCATTCTTCGGACCGCACGGCCGCCCGATCTTCTACTAGCCATCGTGGTTGGCATGAATAAGTTTCTAATCATACCTGTTCTCCTGATTTGTTACAGCCGCACTTGGGCTGCTGTGGGGTCATACATGGCTCGGAAACTGACCTCGGCAGGCACGATCTGGCCAGCGACATCAATGCTGTAATCCGAGAGAAGCTGTTGTTCTGCGGTTTCGCCATCCTCACGACATTTCACATAGCCAAGACCAATGGCTCCACCAAGATGATGGCCATAATTTCCGCTGGTGAGATACCCCACAATTTCGCCATCCCGCAGGATCGCCTCATTGTGATAAAGCAGAGGATCAGGATCGGTCAGCCGGAATTGCATTAAGCGCTGGTTAAGCCCGTCATTGCGTTTGGCCTTCACCGCATCCGCGCCAATAATGGCACCAAAGCGGCCCTCCTCACGCTCTTTGACAGCAAAGCCAAGTCCGGCTTCCAGAACATGCTCTTCGTTGGAAATATCATGGCCAAAATGGCGAAAGGCTTTTTCAATGCGACAGCTATCCAGCGCATGCAGACCGCAAAGCCGCAGCCGGTGATCCTGAGCTCTGCGCATCAGCGTATCAAAAACGTGATTGGCCATATCGCTGGAGACATAAAGCTCCCAGCCCAGCTCACCTACATAGGTAACCCGGTGCGCACGGGCAATTCCATATCCGATTTCAATTTGCTGGGTGGTACCAAAAGCAAAATCGTCATTTGCCAGACTTTGCGGAATTAGCGGTTGCAGGAAATCACGCGCCTCTGGCCCCATCACCGCCAGTACTGCCTCTGACACCGTCACATCAATTGCAAAACAATGCGCACCATCTGGAATATGACCATTGATCCAATGCAGGTCACGCCGCACCGTTGCCGCAGGAGTAACCACCAGAAACTCATCGCTGGACATGCGTGTTACGGTTACATCAGCCTCGATGCGCCCGGCTTCGTTCAAAAACTGTGTATAGACAATCTTGCCATCCGGAACGGCAATATTATTGGCTGCAATACGTTGAAGAACGGCCTCGGCGTCGCGGCCCACAACACGGATTTTACCAAAGCTGGACAGATCAAACATTCCGACTTTCTGGCGGATGGCCAGATGCTCATCAGCGCTGTATTCAAACCAGTTCTGCCGTTTCCAGCTATAGTGATATTCGGGCAGCTTTCCGGCATCCAGTTCAGCTTTTGGCAAGAACCAGTTAGCCCGCTCCCAGCCGCTGATCTCACCAAAACAGGCACCGCCAGCCTTTAGCCGGTCATGAAGGGGGGATTGGCGAACATCGCGCGCCGTTTCAACCTGCCGGTAGGGAAAATGATCGGCGTAGAGAAGGCCCAGCGTTTCCGAGACACGGGTACGAAGATAGCTGCGATTAGCCTGAAACGGCTGCATCCGGCGGATATCAACATCCCACAGATCCATCGGCGCATTGCCGGTATCCATCCATTCAGCAAGCACCATTCCAGCCCCGCCAGCCGATTGGATGCCAACCGAGTTAAACCCGGCAGCAACGAAGAAATTTTGCAGCTCAGGCGCCTCTCCCAGAATATAGCGATCATCAGGAGTAAAGCTCTCCGGACCATTGAAAAAGGTCTGGATGCCCGCCGTTGCCAGCACCGGCAAACGGTCAACCGCGCGTTCCAGAATAGGTTCAAAATGGTCAAAATCTTCGGGCAAGGAGTCAAATTCAAAATCTTCGGGGATGCCATCCATTCCCCATGGCTTTGAATTAGGTTCAAACGCGCCCAGAAGAATCTTGCCTGCATCTTCCTTGTAATAGGCACATTCATCAGGCACCCGAAGGACCGGCAAATTTGATTTCAATCCGGCAATGCCTTCGGTGACGATATAGAAATGCTCGCACGCATGAAGCGGGACTGTCACCCCCGCTTTGGCACCAATTTCACGCGCCCACATGCCGCCAGCATTGACCACAAAATCAGCCTCAACCGGCCCCTGATCGGTCATCACACCGGTGACACGACCGTCGGTCTGGTGAATGTCGGTTACTTTCACGCCTTGGATAATTTTGACGCCGTAATTGCGCGCGCCCTTAGCCAGCGCCTGAGTGATATTCACCGGATCAGCCTGCCCGTCTTTCGGCAGCCAGACACCGCCGACCGCATCATCGACTTTCAGGCCCGGATAGTTGGATTCAATTTCGGACGGCGTAATCTCATCAATCTCAACACCGAAGGCCCGGGCCATCGTGGCGAGGCGGCGAAGCTCTTCCATCCGCTCACCCGTCAGCGCAACAGTCATCGAGCCATTCCGCTTAATTCCCGTGGCAACACCGGTTTCAGCTTCCAGCCCGAAATAGAGCTCTTGAGAATATTTAGCAAGCCGCGTCATATTTTGTGAGGCACGAAGCTGGGCGATCAGACCGGCAGCATGCCATGTCGTACCGCAGGTCAATTGCTTGCGCTCAAGAAGAACCACATCCTTCCAGCCAAGCTTGCCAAGATGATAGGCAATCGAACACCCGATAACACCGCCACCAATAATTACCGCACGGGCTTTTGTAGGCACATTCATGATTTTAAACCTTCATCCTTGCATTTTCCGGATCATAGAGAACCCCGCCCGCAACAAGATGTGCAGGACGCATTCGGCCAAGAACATCGACGCTCATAGCGCCGCCATTGCTGTGGATAGTTTCAAGTGCTTTGCTGTCAATCACCGCCATGGCGATTGATTTGCCGACGCGGTGCCCATATCCGGCGGACACCACCAGACCTGCATCCTTGTCATCAATCAGCACTGTGCTGAGATAGACGGCCTCACCGAATGGCGCATTATCAGATTGCCCATCGGCGAGTGGATCATCCAGCGTCAGCGTAACAAAACTATGGCTTGGCCCGGCCTGATGTTCGCGCTCCAGGGCCGCTTTACCGACAAAGGCTTCTTTGCCCAGATTCACCCAGCGCCCAAGGCCACTTTCCAACATTGTATAATCCGAGGTCAGGTCGGACTTCCAAGACCGATAGCCTTTTTCGAGTCGCATGGAATCAAGTGCCAACATCCCAAACCTGCCAATCTGATGGGCACTGCCCGCTGTCCAAACCGCGTCATACAGCGTTTTGATATCAGCCATTGGACAGTGCAATTCCCATCCAGCCTCACCCGCAAAGGACACCCGGATAGCGGTCACATCCAAACCACCAATTCGCATCTTGCGAAATGTCAGCCACGGGAAACTGGCATGATCTACCGCGCCGCCAGTAAGGTCAGCCATCAGGGCGACCGATTTCGGTCCGGTGACAAGAAGCGTTGCCATTTCTCTGGTGACATCGGTGATGCTGATAGACCCATCATCGGGGAGGGCAAAATCGAGAAGATCACGGTCATGCCAATAAGCCCCGGCACCACTCATAAGAAGGAATTCATCATCGCCGAGGCGTGTCGCTGTCATCTCAGTTAGAATTTTACCCTTTTCCGAGGCAAAATAAATAAGCCCGATCCGGCCTATCTTTGGCAGACCGCCGGTGATAAGCCCTCTAAGCCAGTCTGCCGAACCAGCGCCCTCAAGATGAAAACGCGAGAATCCAGTTAATTCCAGTACCCCGACATGTTCGGCCACATGGCGGCATTCAGCACCAACAGCATCAAACCAAGGCTGCCTGTCATAACTGTCAACTGGCCGGTCATCCCCCGCCGCTGCATTGCCCGCAAACCAGTCAGCGCGCTCCCACCCGCCGTAAGATCCAAAAGACGCCCCGGCCTCTGCCAGCGTGTCATATAAAGGAGAGGTTTTCGCCCGACGTCCCGCAGGCCACTGAATACCCGGAAAATGCGTGGCATATTCATGGCTATATGTCTCAATGGCCTTGGCCTTGGTATAGGCAGGATCAACGTGATCGGTGAACCGGCGCGGATCAACGGCCCAGCTATCCGTTTCAGACTCGCCCTCAACGATAATTTCAGCCATCAGTTTGCCAGCACCGCCTGCCTGCACAATGCCAAAAGTAAAGACACAAGCCTCAAAAGCGTTCGGTACGCCCGGCATCTGGCCAATCAGCGGCAGCCCGTCAGGCGTATAAGGGATCGGGCCATTGACCACACGGGTGATCCCCGCAGTTCCCAAAATCGGCACCCGTGCGCAGGCATCCTCAATATACCATTCGAGGCGTTCCAGATCGTCGGAATAGAGCTGAAAGGAAAAGTCATCAGGCATCGGATCATTTGCGTCGGTCCAATGCGCCCGGCAATTCTTTTCATACGGCCCCAGCAAAAGGCCATCTTTTTCCTGACGAAGATAATAAGAGCTGTCAGGGTCACGAAGCAGCGGTACCTTTTCGGTGCGCTCCGCAAGTTCACTAATGCCCTCGGAAACAAGATATTGATGCGCCAAGGAAACGCAAGGCACATCACGGCCAAACATCTTGCCAACCTCATTGGCCCGATACCCCGCTGCGTTCACCACATATTCACAACGAATTTCCCCTTCCGGCGTGCTCAATACCCATTCATCATGGTCACGGCGAGCCCCCGTGACCGGACAAAAACGGATGATTTTGGCACCCATGTCGCGCGCACCTTTTGCTAGTGCTTGCGTCAATTGCGCGGGGTCAATATCACCATCAAAAGGGTCCCACTGCCCGCCATGAAGATCATGCGTTTCCAGAAATGGATGAATATCCTGCATTTCGGAAGGCGACATTTCGGTGAATTCAACACCCATCTGGCGGCCCATACGTTCAACATGCCTGAACTCTTCCATACGCTGGCGGGAATGCGCCAGACGGATAGCACCGGTGACATGATAGTTCATCGGGTAATCGACAAGATCACCCAGCTTGCGATAGAGGCTGGTTGAATAGGACTGAATTTTCATCATTGTCCATGACCCGACAAAGTTCGGGCAATTTCCAGCAGCGTGCCATGTCGACCCGGATGTCAGCTCGTTCTTTTCCAACAATACCGCATCGTTCCAGCCCTTTTCGGCAAGATGATATAAGATCGATGCGCCAACCGCACCGCCGCCAATCACCACAACACGAGCTGCCGCGGGCAATTTTGCCGTAGCCTTCGATTCCTGATTTTTTATCGCTGCTTCATCCATCACGCTATCTCTCTTACTATGATGCTTATGCCTCTGATCTCAATGCTTAATAAACGGGCGGGGCAATCACCCAGATCAACACGGCCGGAACGTCGCCGTTATTAACCCAAGAGACCATCTCGCCGGAAAACCTAAAACTGTCGCCCTTGTTTAAATTGAAAACCTGATCATCGATGATCAGCGTCAGCGTACCGTCGATGACATACCCCGCCTCTTCGGTGGGACGCACAAAGGGTTGTGGGCACCGCGCTCCGGCAGCAAAAACCGAATGAACAATCTCAAAAGCCCCGCCAAGATCGGGCGATAACAGGCTTTCAACCAGCCCCTTGCCCTCATCGCTCATCGCGCGGCGGCTTTCGGCCCGGACAATGTAACCCCCCTCAGGGGTATCGGGGCTCTGGCTGAAAAAAAAGCTGACAGGAAGATCAAACAGCGCGGCAATATGGCGAATATCGGCAAGGGCCGGTTCGGACACACCCCTTTCAACCTGCGACAGCCAGCCAACAGACCGGTCCAGATGATCGCCAAGATCACTTAACGTCCAGTTGCGGGACCGGCGCAACGCCCGGATGTCCGCGCCCATCGCCCCCGAAGATCGCAAAGGACCAGCATCCGGCGCCCCGTGTGAAGAACGCCGCCTGCCCGGAAGATTTTGGCCCGAAAGGTTTTGGCCTAGACGGTTTTGGCCCGAAAGGTTTTGGGAAGAAGAGGGGCCTCTGGACAAGCCGTCGCCAGCGTTTGGCTTGGCGCCTCCCCCCTCATCGACGAGACTATCATCTGCGAGACTATTATCGATGCGTTTATTATCGACGTCTTTTTTGTTCAGCTTTATCAGCACATGATTTCTCCCCCACAAAATCGTTGCGCGTATTGAATGAAAAAATCAAATATTTTTTCATCACAGAATAAAAAATTGATGGTTTTTTTAAGGGTGGCCGCCGAGCGCTTATTTTTACGCGTCTTTTTGCTTTTCTGGCGGCTTGGGCTGCGCATCTTTTGCGGCCTTAATATCGATATCCTCACCGGTCGCGCCCGTTGCCCAGATCAGGGCGATAAATAGCCCCTTTGCGCGCGGCAACACCCACCAAACCGCCAACAATGTGGCAGCGGTCAACGACAAGATTGCGGCCCAGATAGGTATCGATTCCTCACGGCCAACATATACCATCGCCGGGGCAATTAAATGCCCGACAACAAGTAGCGTTGCCCACGCCGGACCGTCATCGGCGCTGATCTGTGACAGATCAATTCCGCAGGATAAACAGTTCGGGCGAAGGGTCAGATACCCCGAGAGAACCTGTCCATCACCACAGGCCGGACAGCGCTGTGCCAGCCCGCGCCGAATAACGGTCATGGTTGGCGGCTTTGCTGGTGATGATTTGATCGGTAATGTCATGAGCGTCCATCTGTTATGACATATGTCCAGTGAGCCTGCATATACCCGAAGGGGTTTTTTTCCTACCACCCTCATATAAGCATCCGAGCCTCATATAGATATGGGCGAAGATGCCGCATACGGCCACTCCATGCCGTGCATGTTTAGGATGAAAAGCATGTTTAGGATGAAAAATATTTGCGGCCTATCAGTATTTGCGGCCTATCAGTACTTGATCGACACGCCAGCCATCATCAGATTGTTATTCTGGTATGCCATATTACCCCAATGACGGTGATGTGCGGCAGCAGCAAACGCGCTGACACCCGGCATGATAGGACGTTGATATACAAGCTGTGCGGCGGTGTGCCGTTTGCGAACAGACAGATCAATATGATGATCGGCGGGGCGGTACCCTCCGGCAGCGGTATATCCGTTGACGCTGGTCTGATGCAATTGGCCCTTCGTAACCGTCAACGGCTGAAACACTTGCAGCGTCAACCGGTCACCAACCTCTATTGTATCAGTAACCGACACATGGGCACCAACCGCTTGTGATCGCAGCTTCATGTCGCGAACAAATTCATCATGCTTGAAATCAATGTTGCTGCGAAGATGCACAACATCAACGCCAACCCCTATCCGCGGGCTGATTTTGGTCTGAGCATCAAACCGCAGATATCTGCTTTTTGTGGCACCATGAAGCGCATAGCCGCCCTCAGGCTTGCTACTCAGAAAATGGTCACGCTCATTGATCTGTCCAAAGCGAAGTCGAAGATGGCGCTGTTCACCTTGCAAAATCATTTCGGTGCCAAAATCCTGAACCGGATATTTCTCAGTGCGCGCGCTAGACCCGTCTACCAGCCCCTGATTAAAAAACAGTCCCGCCGAAAGGTTCTGGGCAAGCTTTAACCTGGTAGCGCCGCCAACCATATCGCGCATTTCGGGAGCCAGATATCCAAGGACCGATGTAAGCAGAGCTGACGCAGGTGCATTTTTGTTAACAAAACCGCTGCTGGTCTTATCCCTAATAAAAGCCGAAGCCGGAGAGAGTGTTGATGATTTGCGGTGCGCACTATGAGCCACATCGAGATGACCCTGAATGCCGCCAAAATTACCCTTAAAGGTGACCATCGTGCCGTCGCCAAGCGGGCTAATCGGATTGCTCGACCGTTGGAACCCCACGCTATTGCCGTCTTTAGGGGAAACCACCGCGTCCTGCATGACATTATTGAGAGAAGAATTCAGGGCAAGGACATTGTCTAGTGACGGCCCATCAAGGCGTTTTTCCAGCATTGGTGCGCGGTAATTATAGACCCGCTTATATTCATCAAACGCGCCAAAGAGCAGCCGCTTGGTTGATGCAGTATTTCCGAATGCAGATGAAAAACTGAGACGCGTATCGCGGGCAAAGGCATCTGGCATTGCATTGCCGCGGGCCGAGGCCGCAGTTACAGACCCGATGGGGTTTAACGCCTTTTCCAAATTAAGAAGACCGCGGCCATAAACATTATCAACTCCGGGATCGCCAAAATCGGTCGCGGTTCGCAGCAGGATGTCGACAACCTGCTTTGCCGTCAGGGTGGGAGAGGCCGATTTAATAACCGCCGCCGCGCCAGAAACAACCGGCGCCGCCATCGAGGTTCCAGAATAGGCGTCATAGGCAAAATCACGCCCGCCCGGAATCTTTATTCCAGGAGATCTCCATGTTCTCCTTTCTTCCCTGATATGAACAGTCGAGGCGATCTTGACGCCGGGGGCGGCGAGACAATAATCCTTCGCCTCACCACAGCCGTTCGAGAAGTATGCAATTTTGTTATCGCGGTTTACCGCCACAACGGCCAGCCATAATCCCATTAATTCCGGATTACCCAAAAAAGCGGCACTTATCGGGGTGGGTAAATTTGCAGGGGTTCCTGTGCGGGCAATCTCCGTTGCCTTTGCACTAATATATTTTGGGCGAACGCGCTCGCCAGCATTCCGATATTTGTGGATATCCTCTCCCGTGAATTTCTGGCTGTATACTGGCACCATACCTGTCTCGGAGTTCCATCCATTATTGCCAGCACCAAAGACAAAAATCATACCTTTCTTTGGATCTTTATTGGCGTTCTTAATAGACTCTATAACGCTTGTACGTCCGAAGTGACTGGTAAAATTCGCGTATCCATCTTTTACAACCCGTGGTTGCAGAATATA
>CALLKZ010000056.1:0-3408 GCA_938082345.1 uncultured Alphaproteobacteria bacterium | reverse complement strand
TTCAGGCTAGACAAACGACGGTTAGGGTTGATTACGAACCCTGAAACATTGTCGCGGGTTGCCGTTGAAACCGCACCATAAGCGATATGCGCAATCGGTCCTTCACAAGCGACCTTACTCTGCACCGCGTCATAAGCCATTTTGCGCGCTGCGTTATCGCTGGATGTACGACCATCATCAAGCCAGCCATTAACCTGCTTGTCGTCGTATTTGAACACGTTCGTCGATCCACCGCTGTAGAATGTACGGTAAAAATAGCCGTCTGGATCAGTATTACCGCCATTGGCTGAGGCGAATGTGTCAAAGTTTGAATTGCGCCAATCTTGAACAAACTGGCCGATTTCCATGTTCAAAAGTTCAATCTCAAATCCAGCTGCTTTGGCTTGTTGCTGAACGACTTGTGAGATGTCTTTGATATCCTGACGCGGAAGAACGGTCATAGAGATTTTGATTGGCGTTTCAATTCCGGCTTTTGCCAACATGGCGGCCGCGTCAGCAGCACTGCCTGAATAGCAATCAAAAGCCGATGGAGCCATCGCCCAATTCACCAGTGCCGGGCTTAGCGGGCCAGCAGGAACACCGTTACCATACAGCGCAGCAGCGATGATTTCATCACGATTTACCGCCATATTAAAGGCGCGGCGAACAACCGGATTATCCAGTGGCGGGCGTTGCACATTCATCCCGATCAGCGTGTAGGACAGATCACGGGTTTCATGCACAGTTACCCCAGCAGCAGACTGCAACTGCAATGCTGTTGCCGGATCAACACCGGGCAACATGTGGTATTGGCCGGATGCGAGTCCAACCTGGCGGGTTGCCGCCTCAGGAACAATGTTGAATTTAACACCGTCAATTTTTGGCAGGCCGCTGGTACGATATCCGTCAAACGCGGTCAGGCTGATATAGCCGTTTGGAACCCACTCATTGAACTTGAAAGGGCCAGTTCCGACCGGCACTTTTTGCAGCGAATCTTTGTCCATCTCAACTTCTGCCGGAACGATGGCAATGCCCGCAAGCGACGTCAGGATTGGTGCAAACGGTGCATCAAGCTTCAAAGCGATTGTCGAATCATTAACAATGTTGATTCCGGTAATTGGAGAAATCCGGCTAGCCAGCGGCGAGGCCATCTCTTCATTTTGAACCCGGCGCAGTGACGCAGCAACATCCTGCGCGGTCATTGCTGATCCGTCATGGAACGTAACGCCCTTAGCTAGCGAGAAGGTATAGGTAAGCCCGTCGGCCGAGATGTTCCACGATTCTGCCAGACTGGGCTGAACAGATAAATCTTCGGCGATTGTGGTCATGCCTTCATATATCGTGTCTCCAACGACCAGCACCGATGCAAAGGCTGTGATAAGATGCGGATCAAGACCCGCGGGCGATGAATCAACCGCTACTTCCAATGTGGCCGCATGCGCATTGGCAAACAGACAAGTGGACATAAGAAGACCGGCAGCAAGTGTTTTTGTTCGCATATTTCCTCCTTGTCGGCACTTTTTAGACTTATACGATAATTCGCCCGTAAAGGTCACCGAACATATTTTTGAAGGCAAAGCGTATCATAATACCAAAATAATCCAAGGGCATTTTTTCCTTGATTTGGTTTTATTTTGGTATTCATCTTGCGAAAATAAAACCATTTCAGATACTATGGCATTCGCGTATCCTACCTAGCGTCTGTCTCTAGGTGAGCAGGGCGTTCCTCTGGAACCGGTGAAAGGCAATTTTGTGCAAGACGACGCGCTTTTGGTGGTAAAAGATCTTTATATCAATGTCGGTTCTACGCCGATAATAAAGGCGGTCTCGTTGGACATTATGCCGGGCGAGATGGTGGGGCTGGTGGGCGAGTCTGGATCGGGAAAATCGGTCACTGCGCTGTCGATCATGCGCCTGCTGGCTGAACCTGCGATGCAGATCACCGGCGGCAACATCCGTTTTGACGGCATTGACGTCTTCGCCCTTGATGAGGCTGCGCTGCGCCACCTGCGCGGTGAGAATATTGCGATGATTTTTCAAGAGCCAATGACCTCGCTCAATCCGGTTTTTACCATCGGTCAGCAGATCAAGGAAATGATCCTGTTACACCGCGATGTGTCAAACCGGCAGGCCAGTCAGATGGCCGAGGCTTTGCTTGCCCGTGTCGGTATTCCTGCACCGGCGGATGCGCTATCGCGGTATCCGCATCAATTATCCGGCGGGCAACGCCAGCGCGTGATGATCGCCATTGCACTGGCCTGTGAGCCGCGGTTGTTAATCGCTGATGAGCCAACGACAGCTCTCGATGTCACGGTGCAAGCGCAGATTCTGGGCCTGATTGATGATCTGCGGACTGAAACGGGAATGGCGGTGATGTTGATCACGCATGATCTGGGTGTGGTATCGCAGCATTGTGATAAAGTGGCGGTCATGTATTGCGGTCAGATTGTCGAATTCGCTGCCGCCGACGAGCTTTTTTTGAACCCGCAACATCGCTACACCGAAGCGTTGATGCGCACGATCCCCTCAAACAACACTCCGGGGGACCGGCTTCCGGCAATCAGTGGCACTGTGCCCGAACCTTTGATGCGTCCGCAAGGCTGTGCATTTCATCCGCGCTGCCCGGCGGCCACGCAGCAATGTCGCACCGATACGCCTCCGCTTGAAGGTAGCGATCATAAAACGGCCTGCTGGAACCCGGTTTCATGACCCTTCTTGATGTCAGACATATATCAAAGACCTTTGACGGCCAGAATGGTGCCAAGGTTCAGGCGGTTTCCGACGTTTCCTTTTCGACGAATGAGGGGGAGGTGCTAGGCGTTGTTGGCGAGTCCGGTTGCGGCAAATCCACCCTCGGTCAGACTATTTTGCGGCTGATCGAACCCGATTCCGGCGAGGTTGTTTTTCGGGGCATTGATCTGGCAAAGGCCAGCAAAACCCAGCTAAATCTTTGCCGCCGTGACATCCAGATTATTTTTCAGGACCCGTTTGGCTCGCTTAACCCGCGTCACAAGGTTGGCTACATCATTCGTGAGCCGTTGATCGTGCATCGCATCAATAACCGCGCCGAGCAGGAAGCTCGCGTCGCCGAATTGTTTGATCTGGTGGGTTTGCCAAAGGATTCTGGCGACAGATACCCGCATGAATTTTCCGGCGGTCAGCGCCAGCGCATTGCCATTGCGCGTGCGCTTGCCCTCAATCCAAAGCTGATCATCGCGGATGAGTCTGTCTCGGCGCTTGATGTGTCCATCCAGTCGCAGATCTTGAATCTTATCGCTGACCTGCGGCAGAAACTGGGTCTATCGATTATTTTCATCAGCCATGATCTGTCAGTCATTCGCCATATGAGCGACCGTATCGCCGTAATGTATCTTGGCCGGATTGTAGAGATTGGCACCGCGTCCCAGATTATCCAGAACCCGCGCCATC
>CALLKZ010000055.1:0-11270 GCA_938082345.1 uncultured Alphaproteobacteria bacterium | reverse complement strand
AATCGCCAGAGTTAGTGCGTGCTAATGCACCGCGGGGCAATAAGCACTTAGGTCAATAAGCACTTGGGTCAACAAGATCATGAAACGCAGTCACATTGATAAATCCCATGCTGAAGATCTCTATGCAGCTATTTCGCACTTAGAGAATAGCGAAGAGGTGGGGCGGTTTTTTTATGATTTATGTACGCCTGCCGAGCTGGAAGGGTTGGTTGACCGGTGGCGTGTTGCACAAATGTTGGTAGACAAAATTCCCTACCGCCAGATTGCCGCCGAGACCAAAGTCAGCACCGCGACGATTGTTCGCGTGGCGCGGTTTTTGAACAATGGAAATGATGGCTACCGCACGATTATGCGGCGTCTTGGTAAAATTTAGACATTTTTAGAGTGGATTAAATCAAATGACATCGAAATCAAGCCGCGATGATGGTCGCCTGAAAATCGCCATCCAGAAGTCAGGCCGCCTTTCAGAAAAAAGCTTTGCCTTGCTGGAAAGAGCGGGAATATCGCTGCAGAAAAGCAAAGATCAGCTTTTGTGCCGTGCGCATAATTTCCCGCTGGATATTTTTCTGGTGCGCGATGACGATATTCCAGCTTTTCTGGTTAATGATGTTTGCCAGCTGGGCATCATGGGCCAAAACTCTCTGCTGGAATCGCAGCAGCTAGACCCTGATACGTTTGGCGGTTTGCAACAGGTTATGCCGCTTGGCTTTGGTCGGTGCCGACTGTCAATCGCCGTTCCGAATGATATGGAATATACCGGTCCGGACAGCCTTAACGGGCGTACGATTGCCACATCCTACCGCGGTTTGCTGGCGAAATATCTGGCCGAATATAAGGTTGACGCCAACATCGTAACAATGGAAGGCGCGGTTGAAGTTGCCCCTCGAACACATTTAGCGGATGCCATCTGTGATCTGGTCTCGACAGGCAATACCCTGATATCAAACGGGTTGAGCGAGCAGGAAACAATTCTGAAATCACAGGCAGTTATCATTAAAAACAATGTTATGCGGAGCGACATTGACTCATTAAGCGAAAAAATTCTGGCGCGAATAAAAGCTGTTCTTAGCGCTGAAAACAGCCGCTACATCATGCTAAACTGTCCGACTGAGGCGCTTGATGATATCAAGGCTATCTTGCCGGGTTCGCAATCGCCAACGGTCCTACCGCTTCAGGGGCGCGATGACATGGTTGCGGTTCACGCGGTTTGTGACGAGGCCGTTTTCTGGACAACAATGGAAGATCTAAAGGCGCGCGGTGCCAGCTCTATCCTTGTTGTTCCCATTGAAAAAATGCTCGATTAATCAGGACATATCAGCATGACAAAAAATGTAAATGAAACGGCTCAACGCGCCGAAACTGGCAATTCCGGCCCCCAATCTGGCCAAGATAGGCCCCAATCTGGCCAAGGTTGGCAGCAGGGGATGGCATCGCGGGCACGCCTGGAAATCTTGGCGATGAAGGGGTATAGCTCGGCGCGTTCCCTGGTTGGTGGCGGCGAGATGCTTACCTTTCTCGATGCCAATGAATGCGCTTTTGAGCCCTATATTGGTGCGCAGAATTTAGCCCGCTATCCGGTCCAGCAGCCGGATGATCTGGTTCGTGCTTTTTGCGAATGGCTGGATATTTCCTCACGCAATCTAACAATTATGCGAGGCGCTGATGAGGCTATCGACTGCCTGATGCGGGCCTTTTGCACGCCGGCGGTTGATAATGTGATTATTTGCCCGCCGACTTTTGCGATGTATCGGCAATCAGCAATTTTGCAGGGCGTTGACGTTCGTGAGGTTCAACTGACCGAAGATTTTGGTCTTGATACCGATGCGGTGATGAACAGCGTTGATGCCAATACAAAAATGGTTTTTGTCTGCTCTCCGAACAATCCGACGGGTAATCTGATGGCCCGCGATGATATTGAGGCATTGTGTAAGGGGCTGGACGGGCGCGCGCTAGTGGTCGTTGATGAGACCTATATTGATTATGCCGGAACGCCCAGCATGTCAGATGTGCTGGAACAGTTTGCAAATCTGGTGATTTTGCGCACTTTGTCAAAGTCACATGCGGCTGCGGGGCTTCGGTGCGGGGCGGCAATTGCGCGGGCAGATGTAAGCGATCTATTGCGCAAGGTTCTGGCGCCCTATCCGTTGGCCCAGCCGGTCGTACAGGGCGCGGCGGCGATCATGACGCCGGCAAATCAGCAAAGACTGGCAGAACGGCGCGGCGACATTATTCGCCGCCGGGATGAATTTGCGGCTGCCATCGGCAGTCTGGCGTCGGTTAAAACCGTGCTGCCGTCGGACGCCAATTATCTGTTGTTGGTTGTTGATGACGCAAAAAGCTTTTGTGATCTTGCCCGTCAAGGTGGCTTTATCCTTCGCAACCAATCGCATCAACCCGGCCTTGCCAACAGCGTCCGTATTTCCATTGGCAGCGCCGATGAGATGGACAGGCTATTGGCCGTAATGCGCCAAGAGGGACGTCACGCGTCTTCACCTACTCCGGCAATATTTGCCCCCGCAAGAGTTGCCCCCGCAAGAGTTGCCAGTCATGTCCGGCGCACCAGCGAAACATCTATCGCGGTTGAGGTTAATCTTGACCGCAAAGGCCCCGTTAGTATTTCGACGGGGATTGGTTTTTATGATCATATGCTGGATCAAATCGCCAAACATGCCGGGTTTTCGTTAAAGCTTGAATGTGATGGGGATTTGCATATTGACCCGCATCACACGATTGAGGATTGCGCGATTGCGCTGGGGGTTGCGCTGCGCTCGGCGCTTGGAGATAAGCGCGGTATTGGTCGTTACGGATTTTGCCTGCCTATGGATGAGGCTTTGGTGACCGTCGCGCTTGACCTTAGTGGCCGGTATTTTCTCGATTTCAAAGCAGATTTTCCCGCTGATCAGGTTGGTGATTTGCCGACCGATATGATTGAGCATATTTTCCGGTCTTTGGCGGAGAATCTGCAGGCTAATCTGCACATTGAGGTCACGGGTGAGAATGCGCACCATATGGTTGAGGCCTGTTTCAAGGGCTTTGCACGATCGCTTCGTCAGGCAATCCGTCTTGAAGGCGCTGATCTTCCAAGCACCAAGGGGGTATTGTGATGATTGTCCTTATTGATAGCGGCGGTGCCAATATTGCCTCGATCCGGTTTGCGCTACAGCGGTGCGGCGTGGACAGCCAGCTAACGGATGATGCCGACGTGATTGCCAATGCCCAAAAAGTCATTCTTCCGGGGGTGGGGGCAGCGCAAACCGCGATGGCGCAACTGCAATCATCCGGTCTGGTTGAGTGTATCCGCGGCTTAAAAGTGCCGGTGCTGGGAATTTGCCTTGGGATGCAACTTCTTTTCGAACATTCCAGCGAGGGTGATACGCCTTTGCTTGGCATCATTGACGGTGTTTGCGATGAGTTTGAGGCCAATATAGCCCTAAGCGTGCCACATATGGGCTGGAACCGGCTGAACCACACTGCGGGAGGCGCCTCTCATGCGTTGCTGCGTGATGTTCCTGATGGGGCGCATGTATATTTCGTGCATGGTTTTCGGGTGCCAACTGTGCCCGATATGATTGCAAGCTGTACTTATGGCGGTGAATTTACGGCGCTGGTGGCAAAAGACAATTTTATGGGCGCGCAGTTTCACCCAGAGCGATCCGGATTGGTTGGGGCGCAAATACTGCAGAACTTCATTGATCTGTAAGCTTTGCGGAAGTGGATCAGTTACCAAAAAACCAGATATCAAAGAGACCAGAAAAAAAATAGTCCCGTGAGGCATTATGATTATTTATCCAGCCATTGACCTGATCGACGGCAATGTTGTTCGCCTTCACAAGGGTGATTTTGAACAGCAGACAACATATGGCACCAACCCTGTTGCTGTTGCCAGCGCTTATGGCCAAGCTGGTGCCAGCTGGCTGCATCTGGTCGATCTTGATGGTGCTAAAAACCCCGCAAACCGGCAAATTTCGTTGATCGCGGACATTATTGCAGGATCAGGTTTAAAAGTTCAGACGGGCGGTGGAATTCGCAGCCGCGCCGATGTTGAGGCATTGCTTGCCGCCGGTGCCAGCCGCGTTGTTATCGGCTCATTGGCGGTTCGCGAAACCGAACTCGTCCAGAATATGATAGCAGATTTTGGTCCGGAATCGATTTGCCTCGCCGCTGATGTGGTTCGCGCAATACCCAATACGGGGCCAAATGATTCGGGGCCAAATGATTCGGGACCAAATGGTTCGGGAAACAATGATTTCATGATTGCCGTATCGGGGTGGCAAGAGGCCAGCAAACTGCCGCTTTTTGACTTCATTACCAGTTTTATGACGGCTGGATTACGCCATGTTCTCTGCACTGATATTGACCGGGATGGCACCATGACAGGCCCTAACACAGCCCTTTACAGCGCGGTAAAGAATACTTTTCCGGCAATTCAGCTTCAGGCGTCAGGCGGCGTTAGTGGAATATCAGACCTCGCCGATTTGCCAACCGATGGCGTGATTATCGGCAAAGCCATTTATGAGAGGGCCATTGACCTTGCCGATGCGTTGGCACTGGGTAGGGAAATGGCGTCCAAAACGGATCTCAAAACCGGAGGGATGAGCTGATGCTCACAAAACGTATCATTGCCTGCCTTGATGTGCGGGATGGCCGCGTGGTGAAGGGGGTGCAATTCCGCAATCACCGCGATATGGGCGATATTCTGGAATTGTCGCAGCGCTACGCCGATGAAGGTGTGGACGAGCTGGTGTTTTACGACATTACCGCCAGCAGTGATGGCCGCGTTGTTGATAAAAGCTGGGTGAATCAAGTTGCCCGGCGGATCAATATACCGTTTTGTGTTGCAGGCGGTATCCGGTCAATTGCGGATGCGCGTGCCATTCTAAATGATGGTGCCGACAAAATCTCGGTCAATTCCCCGGCGCTGGAACGCCCCGAATTCATCAACGAACTTGCCGATGCTTTTGGCACGCAATGTATTGTTGTTGGCATCGATAGTCGTCTGGAAACTGATCAGTCAGGAAATAATAAATATGTTGTTTATCAATATACTGGCGATGAAACTAAAACCATTTCCTCAAAACGTGACACGGTGAGTTGGGCGCGTGAAGCTCAGGACCGGGGCGCCGGAGAAATCGTGTTGAACTGCATGAATAATGATGGGGTAAAACGCGGTTATGATCTGGCGCAACTGAATTTGGTTCGCGGCGCAGTTTCCCTTCCCGTGATCGCCTCGGGCGGGGCTGGGGATTATGAACATTTTGCCGCGCTATTCGAGACCACCCGAATTGATGGCGGGCTGGCTGCCTCGGTCTTTCACAGTGGGCAAATCGCTATCCCGAACTTAAAACGCTATCTTGCTGACCGAAATATTGAGATACGATTGGACCCAACCGAGGGGGATGATTTAAGATGAGTACCGAAGTAGACAAGGGCGCAAATACGCTGGATCAGGCATCGCTCGAGAGGATTGACTGGGATAAAGCTGGCGGTCTGGTTCCGGCAATCATTCAAGACGCCGCCAACGCGCAAGTTCTGATGCTTGGCTACATGAATCGCGCGGCGGCAGAACAAACACTCACATCTGGTAAAGTGACTTTTTTCAGCCGTTCAAAATCACGACTTTGGACCAAGGGCGAGACGTCAGGCAATTTTCTGAAATTCGTCAGCGCAACTATTGATTGTGATCATGATACAATTTTGGTGCAGGCGCATCCGGCCGGACCAGCCTGTCACACCGGGGCGCGAACCTGCTTTACCGATACCCCGCCATCTGGGGCCGGATTTCTTGCCTATCTGGATGCGGTCGTTCATTCCCGGCGTGATGCGGCGCCCGGCGGCAGTTACACCACCACTCTGTTTGCGGCAGGCAAGGCCCGTGTTGCACAAAAGGTCGGGGAAGAGGGGGTTGAACTGGCCCTTGCGCGAATGAAAGACGACCGCGAAGAAATCGCCAATGAGGCTGCCGATCTGCTCTTCCACATGATGGTTCTTCTAGCCGATGCTGAGATGTCGCTTGATGACGCCGTTGCCGTTTTACGCAACCGTCACCGCTGAGGCCATCGCTGAGGTAAATGTGCTGGCGGGCGAGAAAATCTGAAGCTGTATTAAACAAATCTGACGAAGCGTCGTTACCGTCGATGAAGGCGATTAACTCCAAGTGGTTTTGACCCGACGGTCCGAATTGTCATTCGTCACAGCTAGATGTAATCCGCGTGACGATTAGCCCCTGCCGAACTCCGTTCGGTGGGGGTTTTCTTTATTTAATCCAGCTTGAACGTCGCTTGGGCGGGCCTAGATCATCAGCCATCATCCGGCTAAAGGCGCTGGCAAGGTTACTGCGCCGCGTCCGCTGCCGTTTTAAATCAACATCCAGCGGAATTTGAATGTCACCATCATATCGAATGCGGGGCGGATCATAATTTCCATACTCAGCCAGCAATTCGGTCAGGGCTTCCATCAGCTTTTTTTCCTGCTGCTCCACTTCATCCATACCACTCTCCAACCTCAATATTAATCAACGCAAGCAAACTTGGTTAAAAACACACTTTTAATCATAGATAGCTGGGCAATCATAGATAGATTTTCGGGAGTGTGTAAATTACCGGCTGGCTAAAATGGTGTTCTTAGAGGTCTTTTAGCCGGTTTTTCTAAGGCCAATCTGGGTGAGGTGGGTGGAAATACGGCCCAGAAAATCAATGATTTCAGGGCGGTCGCGTCCAGCTATCGTTGTCCAGAGTGCGACATTTTGCGTGGCCAACTGGATGTTCAAATCAATCGGCGTAATCTGAAACTGCCTCGGAAAGGTTGCCAGCTGGCGAAACGGCAGAATGCTGCATGATTTGGTGGTTCTTAGAATGTGGAAAATCATGTGAACATCGCCCGTAATCTCCAACCTAGGGACCGTGGAAGGCAGGCCCAGCAGGTCCAGCGTTTCCCGTGCGGTATTAAAAAGTCCGGAAATCTCGCCAATCGAAATCCATTGATGATTCTGCAGCGCTTGCGGCGATATTTTTTCTGCATTCGCCAGCGGGTCGTTTGCCCCCACAAACACCGCCAGCTGATCCTGAAAAAGCTGTTCGCGCAACAAGCTTTCCTCGCTGCGATTGAGATCATAGGGGATGATCGCGGCATCGAGCTGGTCATTCTTCAAACGATCAACCAGCCGGGCGGCGTATTCACAATATATCTTCACCGCATATTGGGGCGGATCAAGCACGGTTTTGACCAGAAAATCCCCCATCAATGACGCCCCCAGCATGGGGCCAACGCCAATCCGCAATTCCCCGGCCAGCCCGTGCCTCCACTCCTGAATGGCCGTTTGTGCCTTCTCAGAGCGCCGCATGATCTCACGACCTTCTTGGGCTAACCGCATGCCTATATCGGTTGCCGTAACCCCATGTCGGCCACGGCGAAGCACCGCACCGCCAATGCGGTCTTCGATCATTTTTACCGTTCGCGACAATGTTGGCTGCGTCACATTCAGTTTTTGCGCCGCTTTTGTTACCGAACCGAGTTCGACAATCATCGCCAATTGGGTGAGATATTTTGGGTCCATAAGGTATAGATTTTTTCTATGTGAACTGAATATTTTGGTATTTTACATTATGTCTCAAATCGTGCAACCGTGATTCCGGGTTGGTTGTGGAGGCATCTGATTATGCGCAGTAAAGTCGGCGAGAATACATTACGCGTAACCATGCTAGGGACGGGAATTCCGAACCCTCATATTAACGCGTTTGGCACGTCGACACTTATTGAGGCTGGCGATGAGCGTGTGCTGATTGATTGTGGGCGCGGTACAGTTATCCGCATGGGGCAAATGAATATTTCTCTAGGCAGCATTGGCAGTGTTATTTTCTCGCATTATCACTCGGATCATTATGCTGGCATTTTTGATTTGCTGATGACGGGAACCATCCCCCAACCCTATGCTAATCGCGGCGCCCCGTTGCACGTATATGGCCCGCCCGGTATTGAGGATATTGCCGAAGGTGCATGGCTGGCCACTGGCCCTGACCGCAAAATCAGAGTTGCCGACCACGAAGTTGACGCCGAACATATGCGGATGATACCGCACACCTATGAAAGCGAGGGCGTTGTTTTTGAGCGCGGCGGTCTAAAAATTACCGCGATTAAAGTTGATCATGGTGAATTCATTTCGACGGCCTATGCCTTCCGTGTTGAATATAAGGGCCATGTTTTCGTTCATAGCCACGATACGCGGTACAATGAAAATCTAATTGCGCAGGCGCAGGATGCAGATGTTTTCGTGCATGAGGTCGGCTCAGCGCATCCCGACACAATCGCCAATTATCCCGGCGTAAAGGTCGCTATGGATCACCACACATCACCGGTTGAGGTGGGACGGGTGTTTGCTAAAACGCGGCCAAAACTTGCCATGCTGACGCATCTGGTGCTGTTGCCGCCCAATCCTATGCCGGTTGATCTTGTGACAGCAGAAATTGCTGCGGAATATGACGGCATAGTCCTTGTGGCCGAAGATATGATGACCATTGATATCGGGGCCAATATTTCGATTATACCGTTTCATCACGGCGGAAAATTTTAAGTGAGTCCATCTGGAGAAAAATAAATGGAAAAACCGGTTATGGCGGATAATGCCACACTTACCGACAACACCAGTCTTGAGGATAAAATCAATGCCTCGGGCGGTGTTCTAAAAATGCTTCGTAGCTCGGATCTGGGGTCGGTGATCTTTCCGGGCATTCCGCCGGAGTTCACCAATTGGCGGGACGAGCAAAGCGCCTGGCACAAGGCGGTGGTGATGTTTGAGCAGTCTTTTCACATGACTGAACTGCATGTGAAGGGCGCCGATGCGCGTGCCTTCATCACCAAATTTGCCACCAATAAGCTGGACGATCTGGTGCCGATGCGCGCCAAACAGCTGGTCATGGTGGACCCTGCCGGTTATCTGATTTCGGACGCTATTGTGTTTTGCGAATCTGATGATTTTCTGCGCGTTGTTGGCCCGCCAACTGCCAGCAACTGGTTGCAGTTTAATGCTGAAAAAAGCGGAATGAAGATCGAAATCACGCGGAATGAAAATATGATCATTCCGCGCCCTAGCCGCGATGTATTCCGCTTTCAATTGCAGGGCCCGAATGCGTTGCCGCTATTGCGTGAAATTGTCGATGGCGAATTGCCCGAGATTAAATTCTTTCATATCGGCGAGTTTAAGATCGCCGGCCAGACTGTTCGTGCGCTTCGTCACGGCATGGCAGGGCGCCCGGGGTTTGAGATTTACGGCCCTTGGGATACACAACAAGCCGTGCGTGCGCGCGTTGAAGAGGCAGGCGCCGCCTACGGCCTGCGCAAGGCGGGTTCAGTTACATATCCAACGGCGGCGCAGGAATCAGGATGGATGCCGCGCCCGTTTCCGGCGATTTACTCGTCTCCCGACCTAAAAGAGTTCCGCGAGTGGCTGCCCGCAAAGTCGTTTGAAGGTTCAAGTTCGCTTGGCGGCAGCTTTGTATCGGAAAATCCTAGCGACTATTGTGTCGAGCCCTATGAGGTTGGATACGCCCGCATGGTGAATTTTGACCATGAATTCGTTGGCCGTGATGCGCTGATGAAAAAAGAAGGGGCCGCGCGCCGCACCAAGGTAACGCTGGAATGGAACAATGATGATGTGTTTCGGGTGATGCAGCAATCTGTTGGCACTGGCCAGCCGCGGTCAAAGTTCATCTCGTTACCTATTCCGATGTATGCGACTTTTGAATATAATCAAGTGCTGATGAATGACACATTAATTGGTCTCTCCCAATGGAGCACATATTCATCCAACGCCGGAGCAATTCTTTCTACAGCACTGATTGACAATGATTTTATCGAAATGGGCAAAGAGGTCACATTATTATGGGGAGAGCCGAATTCACAACGCAGTACCGTCGAAGATCATGAATTATCAAGTATCCGGGCCAAAATAGCTCCGGTTCCCTATTTCGAAAAATCTATTAAACGAGACTGAAAAGGGAATAAATCGCCCAAAACAACAAGGCCCAAAACAACAAAGGCCGAAACAACAAAGGAGGAAACCATGATAAATAAAATTGCAGTAACCACTCTGGCAATTGCCAGTATCCTGTCAGTGCCGGCGATGGCCCAGGTAAATTTGAGTGCTGAAACAGGTCCGCCAACGGGCGCGCCCGGCGCTTCCGTGATTGCCCTGTCCGAAGTGGCAGCAAAATCGGGGGCGGCCAACATTCAGGTGACAACTGGTCAGACTTTGACCAACTCGATCCAGAACGTTGCCGAAGGTAAAACTGATATTGCAGCTTCACCCTTTATTCTGCCGTTTCTGATGTCAAAGGGCGTTGGCCCTTATGCCAAGCTTGGCAAGGACAAAGGTGCCGCGTTGGCTGAAAAGCTGGCGGTTCTTTATACTTACCGCGTCGCGGTTGGCGGCCTTTATGCTTATGACAGCAGCAATTTTGGCGGTTGGGACGATATCAAGGGCTCACGCATTTACAATGGCCCACCCCGCGGGGCAGCACTGACCGAAGCACGCTTGCTGATCAAATTGAACACTGGTCTTGAAGACGGCAAGGGCTACACCGGTATTCAGGTAAACTGGGGCCAAGCTGTAAAGACAATTCAGGACGGATCGGCCGACGCATTCGTGTTGCCGATGGGATTTCCGGATGGCCGGATCACCGCCGCACTGGCTTCGGGTGATATGACCATCTTCTCGGTTCCGACCGATGTTTTTGAAAGTGAATCTTTCCAGAAAGTTGCGGGCATGCCGGGCACTGTTGGATTTGAAATTCCGGTTTCGGAAATGGGGTATAGCAGCGGTGTGACTGTCGTCACGGAAGATGATAATTTCCGCGGCCTTGGCACTGTTGGCGGTGAGGTGGTTAATGTCAGCATGGATTTCGATACTGCGAAAGCCCTGACAGCTGCCTTTATCGACGGGCTGGATCTTTATAAGGCAAAGGCACCGTTTATGGCGTCTGCGTGGCATGGTGAGACCGCTATGGAAATTACCGATATGTGCGGCGCGCTGCCAATCAAGTACCATCCCGGCGCAGTTGCAGCTTGGGAAGATGCTGGCTACACCCTTCCAGCTTGCGCTAAACCGTAACCTTATTTTTCCGGACAATTATCCGGGAATTATAGTAAGCCGGAGCCTACATACCGGAGCCTAATTAAACGTTGAGTTGATTTGCAAATTCGCTCTCAACACCATGTTCCAAAAAATAAACTGGGCGCGTTTTTCTCGCCCAGTTTGATTTGTTTTATTTATTTTTTTA
>CALLKZ010000054.1:0-11030 GCA_938082345.1 uncultured Alphaproteobacteria bacterium | reverse complement strand
TTGGCGGCAAGGCACCGGCGCTTGTCTTCGATGACGCTGACCTCGACAAATCGGTGGCTGAAGTCCGCCGCGGTGTGTTGGCTTTGAACGGTCAGATGTGCACCTGCATCAGCCGTATTCTGGTTCAGGACAGCGTCTATGACAGCATGAAGACCCGTCTGACAGATGCACTCACTTCGGCGAAAGCAGGCGATGCCAGCGACAATACAACGGAACTCGGCCCAATCATTGACGCTGCAAACCAGCAACGCCTTGCCGGCATCATCGACCGTGCCGCCAGCGAAGCAGACATGGTTGTTCATGGCGGCCTTGGGCAAGGTGACCTTGCCAAGGGATATTTCATCACACCATCGATGTTCGAAATCGATGATGCAGGCCACGATCTGGTTCAGGATGAACTCTTCGGTCCAATCGTCTCGTTGGAGCGGTTTGGCACCGAGGAGGAGGCGCTTGCCAAGGCAAACGCCACCCGCTACGGGCTGGCAGCATCCGTCTATACATCCGATCTTAACCGGTCCATGCGGATGGGCAGAAAACTAAAGTTCGGTACAGTCTGGATGAACTGCCACAACCGCCTTCTGGCCGAGGTCGAGACAGGCGGATATAGAGAGAGCGGTATCGGCAGGCTTCATGGCATTGAGGCGATGAATGACTTTCTTGAGACCAAACATATCTATCTAGATATGAGGCGTCACTCTACCTGATTTTGCCGCGTAGCACAGAAAACCCCGAGATTGTATTGTTGAGTAGGGGAACCGCTTCTAAAATCTCGATTTTTTCAACCTGCGATAGCATCGCCTTCAGCACAGCTTGCATTTCCATTTGGGCTAAATGTGCGCCAACACATGTATGAATCCCATGGCCAAAGCCCAAATGCTCGGCCACAGGTCTCTCGAGATCGAATTGATCACTGTTTTCAAACACCATCTCATCGCGGTTTGCAGACGCAAAAAGCATCATCACCCTCGATCCTTCGGGGATCATAATGCCCTCAACTTCGATATCTCTTGCTGCCATGCGGGCAAAGGAACGGATGGGTGTTCCCAATCTTATGGCCTCCGAAATCGCCCGTTTTCCCAGCTCCGGACGGCTGCGAAGCAAAGTCCATTGAGCCGGATGATGTGAGAGTTGTTCCAGCAAGTGGCAGATTGCAGATATCGTCGTATCCAAACTCGGGCCGATATAATCACGCACCAGAAAGGCGGCGTGTTCTTCGCTGATCTCGCCCTTTTCAGCTAGTTCAAAAACCCGCGCTGCCCAGCTACCCTTTTGCACATTTTCTGCCGTAAGCTTTTCGGTGATGAAAGCCCGCATTTCCTGCATCGAAGCCAGCGCTTCTTTGCCGCGCTCATTCTGAACACCAAGAATATTGAATGCAGCACCCGCCCATTTCAGCATGTTGTCTTTGCCCGTTTCCGGCAAACCCACCAACTCACGAACTACATTCAAAGGCAGAACAGCCGCCAACTCGGCAACCACATCAAATTCATCCCTACCCAACAAATGATGAACAACATCATTGGCCAGGCTATCGAATTGTCCGCGCAAATTTTCCAGAGTTTTGGGGGCAAGGGTCGGCAGCATGACTTTGCGCATTTCAGAATGACGGGGAGGGTCAGATGCAACAATATTTCCCCGCAAAATCTTTGATCCAGCATCATCCCCAGCCACACCTAGGCCACTAACGAAATCTGTGTGATTGCGGAGTGCAGCTTTGACCGTGGCGTAATGTGTAAGGGCAAAATTATTGTGCGCGGTAAGATAAACAACCGGCCCTAGTTTTCGCATTTCCGCATAGTGTGGCTGTGGATTTCTGATAAAAGAATCCGAATAGAAATCAGCATCATATTCTGGAATTTTTTTCATTAATTTCATCAGGTCCCAGCGTAGGTTTAGCGATCCAGCCCAGCCTCATAGAGAATAAAATCCCCCAGAGCGGCAACGCCCTCATTCTTACGCATCGAGCCAAAAATATAAGGGCGGGCGCCGCGTGCCAGTGCCGTATCCGCGCGCATCGCGTCCAAATCCACACCAACATGCGGGGCAAGCTCAATCTTATTCACCACCAGCATATCTGACTTGGTCAGCGCCGGGCCTTTTTTGCGCGGAATATCACCGCCCATGCAAACATCAATGACATAGATCGTTAGATCGGCTAGCTCGGGACTGAAAGTTGCCGCCAGATTATCGCCGCCAGACTCGATCAAGACCACATCCAGATTCGGAATACTGGTACAAAGATCAGCCACCGCGGCAAGGTTAACCGACGCATCCTCACGAATAGCTGTGTGCGGACAGCCGCCCGTTTCAACGCCGCGAATACGCTCAATCGGCAAGGCCTGAACACGCATCAGATATTCCGCATCCTCCCGCGTGTAAATGTCATTGGTGATCACCGCCATGGAAATGCCGGGCGCCAGATAACGGCATAAAGCTTCGGTCATGCTGGTTTTGCCGGCCCCAACCGGCCCCCCAATACCAACACGAATGGGGCCATTGCGGCGTGCATTCTGATGGGTCATGTCCGATAGATCCTTGTTTCCAGTGTTTCGTGCAGGAGAGCCGCATGGTCTGCCAGAAAAGCATAACCGCCAATATCAGCTAGGGGCGCGGCAGCAGCCTCAACAGCAAGCGCCGTGGAGACCGGCATCAATCGCGCCAGAATAATTTGCCCGTCAGATTGCCCCAACGGGACTGCCCGCACCGCAACCGAGATTAAATTAGCCACAAAGCCTTGCAGGAAAAATGTCAGGCTGATAGGCAACTCGCACCCCAGATGCCGCGCTGCAAGACCGGCCGCAACCGGATAGGCAAGTTCGGGTAAGGCGATATCCACACTATAAACCTGTTCGACCATGCGGGTGAAGTTCGTCCCAAGCTCACGGCTTTCCTGAGCTCGCTCGGCCCCAGACGACAGCGCAAAAGCGAGCGCGTTTACCGCCGCAATGTCGGCGTTATCATGCGCCGCGTCGTAGGCGCGTGCCATCAGGATTGCATCATTACGTCCGCTACCCCCGATCAAGCAGGTTTCAATCCAGTCCTGCGCCGCACTGAAATCACAAATTACACCAGCGGCAATTGCGGCCTCCATTCCGTGGGAATATGAGAACGCCCCTATTGGGAAGGCAGGCGAAAACAGCGCCGCCAAAATCTGTGCCTGAGGAATCTGAGTTTCAGGAATCTGAGATTCAGGAATCTGAGATGCGGCAATCTGGGCATAAGAAGAGGATGTTTCCATGATCAATCCGCATTCTTATGATCATGAGAATGACCGTGCGTGCGGCCAACACCATAAGCCCCGCCTTCAGGATTAAACGAGGTCTCGGTTTTCACCAGATCAGCCCCAAGCCGGATCAGCAAATCTTCCAACACATGATCACGGCGGATAATCAGATGATCATCCCCGATCTGGCATGGGGTGTGCCGATTACCAATATGCCAGGCAATCCGCGCAAGGTTTTCATGACGGATTTCAAGCACCGGTTCAACCGCCGCGTGAATGATTATCTGACGGCCATCATCCAGCATAAAAGCATCGCCAGCATTAAGCGAAACAGTCTCGGCAAGATCGACCATAAATTCGGTCCCGCAATCACTTGCCAGCCGTTTACGCCGCAAAAATCGCGCCTCAAAATCCAGCGTGATTGCCATATCTTTATCCCCGCCTATGGCCGCGCGGTGAATATGGCCTGCCTGTAAAAGCACTGAACTCATAGCTTTATCCATCGCTACACACCGCCCTAATAGAGAAAATAACGCTGCGCCATGGGCAACTCGTTCGCCGGCTCACAGGTTAACAAAACACCATCGGCGCGCACTTCATACGTTTCCGGGTTAACTTCGATCGCAGGACAATGGTTATTATGAACCATGTCAGCCTTCGATATATCCCGCGTATGACTAACTGCCAGTGTTGATTTGGCAAGACCCAGTTGGGATTTAATCCCCATGGTCTGGGCCGCGTTACTAACAAAAGTTACCGCCGAATGTTCGACCGACCGACCAAGGCTGGCAAACATCGGGCGCGTATATACCGGTTGCGGCGTTGGGATAGACGCATTCGGATCCCCCATCTGCGCCACGGCAATGCTACCACCAAGCAAAACCATTTCAGGTTTCACCCCAAAAAAGGCAGGTTTCCACAAAACCAGATCAGCCCGTTTGCCAACCGCAATTGAGCCAATATGGCTGGAAATACCATGCGCAATCGCCGGATTTATTGTGTATTTGGCGATATAGCGTTTGACCCGCATATTGTCATTCTCGCCAGTTTCTTCGGGCAGCCGCCCCCGCTGAACCTTCATCTTATGCGCGGTTTGCCATGTCCTGATAATAACCTCACCAACGCGTCCCATTGCCTGACTATCCGATGCAATGATCGAAAACGCCCCCATATCATGCAAGATGTCCTCAGCGGCAATCGTTTCACGCCGAATACGGCTTTCGGCAAAAGCCACATCTTCAGGAATGGATTTATCCAGATGATGACAGACCATCAGCATATCGAGATGTTCTTCCAGCGTGTTGACCGTATAGGGGCGCGTCGGATTGGTTGATGACGGGATCACAAAATCCTCGCCGCAAATCTTGATAATGTCGGGTGCATGACCGCCCCCCGCACCCTCGGTATGAAAAGCGTGGATGACCCGCTGCTTTATCGCGTTCACGGTGTTTTCAACAAAGCCGCTTTCGTTCAGCGTATCGGTGTGGATCATCACCTGAACGTCCATTTCATCAGCAACCGAGAGACAGGTATCAATCGCCGCCGGAGTCGTTCCCCAATCTTCATGCAGTTTCAAGGCGCAGGCCCCGCCAACAACCTGCTCTTCCAGCGCCGCTGCAATTGACGCATTCCCCTTGCCCGCAAAGGCAAGGTTCATCGCCAACCCGTCAGCCGCTTGCAGCATCCGCCCGATGTGCCAGCTTCCCGGTGTACATGTGGTGGCCAAAGTGCCATGCGCCGGTCCGGTGCCGCCTCCCAGCATTGTAGTCAGACCGGAATGCAGCGCATCATCAACCTGTTGCGGGCAAATGAAATGGATGTGGCTGTCAAAACCACCCGCCGTTAGAATATGCCCCTCGGCTGCGATCGCCTCGGTGCCCGGCCCAATGATTATATCGACGCCCGGCTGGGTATCCGGGTTGCCAGCTTTGCCGATGCCGCAAATCTGCCCTTCCTTCAATCCAACATCAGCTTTGTAAATGCCGGAAACATCAATAATCAGGGCATTGGTGATAACAGTGTCAACGGCGCCATCTGCCCGCGTTACCTGTGACTGGCCCATACCATCACGAATGACTTTACCGCCGCCAAATTTCACTTCCTCGCCATAGCTGGTAAGGTCGTCCTCAACCTCGACAATCAGCTCGGTATCCGCCAAGCGGACACGGTCACCGCGCGTTGGTCCATACATATCGGCATAGATGCTTCGGGAAATTTTTGCAGGCATTTAGAGATCCCCCATGATCTGGGCGTTAAAACCGAAAACCCGCCGGGTCCCCGCCATCGGGATCAGCTGAACATCACGGGTTTGCCCGGGCTCAAAGCGCACCGCTGTTCCGGCAGCAATATCTAGCCGCATCCCGCGCGCACTTCCCCGGTCAAAATCAAGGGCGGCATTGGTTTCAGCAAAATGATAATGACTGCCAATCTGCACCGGCCTATCACCGGTATTTGCCACGCTTATAGTGATCGCTTCCCGCCCTTCATTCAGGACGATGTCACCCTTCGCAACGATAACTTCTCCGGGGATCATGGGATTTCCTTTGTCATAAGAGTTAGATTAGCGGATTGGATGATGCACGGTCACCAGTTTGGTGCCGTCGGGGAAAGTCGCTTCTACCTGCACATCATGGATCATTTCGGCAATTCCGGACATGCAGTCGCCCTCGCCAATGACATGCGCACCGGCTTCCATTAAATCGGCAACGCTGCGACCATCACGTGCGCCCTCGACGACGAAATCGGTAATCAGGGCAATGGCTTCAGGATAGTTCAGCTTGACGCCACGTTCCAGCCGGCCTCTTGCCACCATCGCGGCGACACTCACCAGCAATTTGTCTTTTTCACGCGGTGTTAATTTCATTGGCTAAATCTCCTTAGTAACATCACATCCGACCCCTTAGTAACATCACACCCGGGCCTAATAATTCCAGACACGGGGGTTTGCAATTTTGCGAAACTGTTCAATAAAATGTGCCAGCAGTTTTTTCATCCGCGCCGTATCATCGCCAAGGCTGCGGATGACCAGCTTGCCGTCCCACGCCGAAACCGCCGTTTTAACTTCGGGGTAATCTTTGAAAAACGTCCGCACCGCAGTAACGCCGGCAGCATCATCGGCAGCGGGGCTGATATATAATGTTGTCGCAAGACAGATACTGTTGCTGGCACTGGCTTGGTGATCAAGCTTGCTGGCAATCTCACCATCAAGGCGCAGGGCTTCGGCATGCATTAAGTGACCGCCGCGCCTAATCCGCCATTGGTCCATCAAGCTGCCTTGGCGTACGGACTCGTGCATCGCCGTCCGCCCGAACACTATCATTTCACTGGCCAAAAAGCTTGCCTCGGTATCCATCTCAACATTCAACTGGCGCGAAAACCCCGCACCGTCAAAAAGGATTGTTTCCTGCGGCAACCAATGCAGACTGGCAGGACCGGTCAGCGCCATATCAACACGCATTTCCGCGTTCTGGGGGCCTAGCGCACGGTAAATCCGTTCGGCTGTTTGCGTGGAAACGGTCAAGTGTGTGTCGCCATCCGCGCTGAGCTTGACCTGAAATTTATCGCCGCCAGTAAGGCCGCCCGCAGTATTTACCAACACTGCCTCGATTGTTGCTGCATAGGTTTTAGGCATAAATATCTTGGCAGAGCCCGACTGATAAAACCGCTCTAACTTGCCTTGCACAACAGCAAGGTCAATTGCACCACGCGCACGCTGCATGACCGACAGTTCATTTTTGGCAGTCGTTTGCATCTTTATACACCCGCCGACCCTAGTGGCCTTGATTTCCCCATATTAGATTTTTTTGCTTGATAAACAACCTCGCCTTTTACGGTGGGTATAAGCGAAATTGGAAGCGCCTCAGTGCGGGCACTGGATTCTCATAAGACGCTTCCCAAAATGTGTTCAATGTGTTTTGTTAAAATGAATTTAATTCAAAGGGAGAAGTACGAAATGAAACTTAAACAGTTCGTTTACGGGGGTGTTATCGCATCCCTAACAGCCTTCGGCGCTTCAATAGCCTTTGCCGAGCAATTTGTTTCCATTGGCACTGGGGGCGTTACCGGCGTTTATTATCCAACTGGTGGAGCGATCTGCCGTCTTGTTAATAAAGATCGCAAGACACACGGCATTCGCTGTTCCGCTGAATCAACCGGTGGGTCAGTTTACAACATCAACACCGTTCGCGCTGGCGAGTTGGAATTTGGTGTGGCTCAATCTGACTGGCAGTATCATGCTTATCGTGGCACCTCAAAATTCAGTGATGCAGGTAAATTCACCAAGCTGCGCGCGGTATTTTCCGTGCATCCTGAGCCCTTTACGCTGATCGTGCGCAAAGGGTCGGGCATCACGTCGTTCGAAGGTCTCAAGGGCAAAAAAGTCAATGTTGGCAACCCCGGTTCGGGTCAACGCGCCACCATGGAAGTTGTCATGGATGCTTTTGGCATGAAGATGAGCGATTTTGCTCTGGCATCTGAATTGAAAGGGTCCGAGCAGGCCCAAGCAATCTGTGACGGCAAAATCGAAGCAATGATCTATACCATTGGTCACCCTGCAGCGGCTGTTACACAAGCGGCATCAAGCTGTGATGTTGAACTGGTATCAGTGAAAGGTGCGCCCATTGATAAGCTGGTTGCTGATAATTCTTTCTATCGTGTGGCCGAAATACCCGGCGGAATGTATGCCGGAACACCGAACGCAACTTCAACATTCGGTGTTGGAGCAACTGTGATTACCTCTGCTGATGTGCCGGAAAATGTTGTCTATACGGTGGTAAAAGCCACTTTTGACAATTTTGCGGATTTCAAGAAATTGCACCCCGCATTCCGCAATCTAAAGGAAGAAGAGATGATCAGCGATGGTCTGTCTGCTCCGCTTCATGCTGGTGCAATGAAGTATTACAAAGAACGCGGCTGGATGTAAGTTTGTCGCTTGCGTGGGCTGTCATGGCCCGCGCATCTCTTTTTTTTTGAAAACCTACCAGTCTTTGAAAACCTAACAGTCTTTGAAAACCTAACAGTCTGGCGAATCAAATGACAACAACCGTCGGATCAACCTTATCACCCTCGCCCGAACCAGTTATTCCTGAGTTTCGCCAGCGCCAACAACTGACGGGACGCACAATCTCTGTCATTTGTATCATCTGGTCGTTGTTCCAGTTGTGGATTGCCTCTGATTTCCCCTTTTATCTTAGCGAAGTTACCGGGTTGAAATTGGTGTTTAATGGTCAGGAATCGCGCCAAATTCACCTAGCCTTTGGTCTTGGGCTGGGTTTGGCGGCGTATCCGGCACTGCATAAGCTTCATCCCCTGCTTGATCCGATCGTCAAATATCTTCTGATCATCCTTGGCGTTGCCTCCTGTCTTTATCTTTATGTTTTCAAATTGGAAATATCCAACCATGCGGGTTTACCAAACCGTTGGGACTTGTTTTTCTCGATAGCTGGGATCAGCGCTCTGGCGGTGGCGGTTTATCGCTCACTTGGATTGCCCCTTTTGGTTGTTGCCGGCTTCTTCCTGCTCTATGTGATGTTTGGTCATGGTGACTTTGTGCCTGACGCTATGCGGTGGAAGGGGGCATCGCTGAACAAGGCAACATGGCATTTCTGGATGCAAACCGAAGGCGTGTTTGGTGTAGCGCTTGGTGTTTCTGCCTCGATGATATTTTTGTTTGTGCTGTTTGGCGCGTTATTGGAAAGTGCTGGTGCGGGCAATTACTTCATCAAAATGTCCTTTGCTGCCCTTGGACATTTGCGCGGTGGACCGGCAAAGGCAGCGGTGGTTGCCTCGGGCTTGTCGGGCATTTATTCAGGATCTTCGATTGCCAACGTAGTAACCACTGGCACCTTTACCATTCCGTTGATGAAGCGCACCGGTCTATCTGCGGAAAAATCAGGAGCCATTGAGGTTGCCGCGTCAACCAACGGCCAGTTGACCCCGCCGGTGATGGGGGCTGCTGCTTTTCTGATCGCCGAATTCACCGGCGTTAGCTATTTCGACTTGATCAAGCACGCCGCGCTACCAGCGCTGGTCTCTTACATCGCCCTGTTTTACATCGTTCATCTTGAGGTGGTAAAGCTCGGCCTTCAGGGTATGAAACAAGCGGCTCCCTCCAAAACCCTATTGCACCGGATGACCTTATTTCTGCTTAGCTTTGGTGCATTGGCGGTGATATCAATCATCATTGAAAGCTTGTTTTCATGGACTAGTGGCAGCTTGCCCGCAGCGTCATTTCCGGTGGTGGTTGCGGTGTTTTTATTGGCCTATGTACCGCTGGTCTGGGTCGCGGCCAGGCGCCCGGATTTAGAGATTGGCCTCAGCGCCGCCGAGATGAAGCAGTTGCCGTCACTGCAATCCGTTGCCACCACTGGTTATCATTATATTCTCCCCATTATTGTGTTGCTATGGTGTGTTTTGGTCAGCCGCCTGTCGCCGGGCTTGTCAGCCTATTGGGCGACTTTGGCGATGATGTTCGTTCTGCTGACACAACATCCATTAAAGGCATATTTCCGCAAACAAACCATTTCCAGCAAGATTTGGCGACGGGGCGTTGATGATCTGGTGCGCGGTCTTGAAAATGGTGCCCGCAGCATGATCAGCATCTCCATTGCGACGGCGGTTGCGGGGATCATTATTGGCACGGTGTCGCTGACTGGCGCCCATCAATTCATTGGTGAGTTTGTTGAGACCGTTTCATCGGGTAATTTGGTTGTGATGCTGCTGCTGGTAGCAATCATGAGCCTGATCTTGGGAATGGGGCTGCCCACCACGGCAAATTATATTGTCGTATCATCTTTGATGGCGCCGGTGATTGTGATGGTTGGCGCGCAAAACGGACTTATTGTGCCGTTAGTGGCAGTGCATCTATTTGTCTTTTATTTTGGTATTCTAGCCGATGATACCCCGCCCGTTGGCCTGGCGGCCTTTGCTGCCGCGGCTATTTCCAAAGGTGATCCAATTCGCACCGGCATTCAGGGGTTCAGCTATGATATTCGCACCGCCATTTTGCCCTTCATGTTTATTTTCAATACCGATATTTTGCTGATTAACGTGGGGGTGATTGACGGCGTTGTGGTTTTTGTTACCGCAACACTTGCCATGCTGGCCTTTTGTTCGGCTATTCAACATTACCTTCTGGTGCGAAATCGCATTTGGGAGAGCTTATGTCTTATCTTGATTGCCTTTTCTTTGTTCCGCCCGGATTTCTGGCAGGACCGTGTAGAACCGCCTTACAAAGAAATCGCCGGACTACAGATCATCGCTCTGCTTGACGATACCGGACCGCTAGGCTTGGCCGGCGATAAAGTTGTGCGGATCAAATTTAGCGGGCCCGATTTTGACGATGCTGACCGGATTATTGACCGAAATTCCATTATCACGCTGGATGGCTCGGTGGCGGCCAATGACCGGTTGGCGGCAACAGGTCTTATGATTGAATTGGATGAAGCTGGCGCGGTGGTTGAAGAGCCATTTCCGGGCTCACCTTTGTTTCAAGAACTTAGCGTGTTTGATTTTTACGCTGATAAGCCGGTGTTGTTGAATGCAGTCTATATTGAAACTCCGGGTCGGCCAGCGCGTGAGCTATTCTATGGGCCGCCCCTATTGCTGTTGGCATTTATCATTTGGCTTCAGCGTCGCCGTCAGACCAAACTTTCTCTGTCAAAACCAGCCGGGGCCAAACCATAATTCATCCTTAAATTTCGGCCACCAGAAATTTCGGCCACCAACTTTTTCAAATATCCGTTTCGGGGGAAGTTCTTAATGATCAGTCGGCATATCTTTGGACGTAGCAATCATTCTGATCTGCCCG
>CALLKZ010000053.1:0-10543 GCA_938082345.1 uncultured Alphaproteobacteria bacterium | reverse complement strand
TGCCGCCTTTATTCCGCAAGAATGGACGGCAGAAATGCGGTTCTTCTTTATATCCCTAATTTTGGGATTAATCGGCTGGCCAACTTTGGCGCGGCGCGTGCGAACGCATTTGCTGACGGAACGCAATCAGGAATATGTTCTGGCGGCGCAAATGTGCGGGGCCTCTTCCAGCCACATTATCCGTCGGCACCTGCTGCCTAGCTTTACCAGCTATATCATCGTCGATCTGGTGATTTCGTTCCCCTATATGGTGCTGTCGGAGACTGCGCTTAGCTTTATCGGGTTGGGGCTGAAGGATCCGGTGAACTCGCTTGGGGTGATGTTGCAGAACGTGACCAGCGCCGATGTGCTGCTGAACTATCAATGGTATTTCATTCCGGTGATTTTCTTTATCACGCTGGTGATGGCGTTTGTGTTTGTTGGGGATGGTCTTCGTGATGCCGCCGACCCGTATTCGGATACCAGTAAATGATGCGCTGCCTTACCCTATCTCCAGCGGCATCAGGGACCAAAACTAGTGAGGTCAGGCGATGAGCGTCCTTTCAGTCGATAATCTGACAATCCGGTTCAAAACCGATGAAGGCCTTATTACCGCGGTTGAAAATGTATCCTTTGATATTCAACCGGGTGAAGTTCTGGGACTGGTCGGCGAGAGCGGATCAGGGAAATCGGTTACCGCAAAATCCCTGATGCAGTTGAACGGCAAGAACACCGTTTATGACCCCGCCTCGCGGGTTATTCTGCATGGCGACGCCGAGGCCGGCGGCCAGGATATCGATATTTTGAGCTTGAAGCACGAGCGCGATATGCTGCCGATCCGGGGCGGGGCCATTTCGATGATTTTTCAGGAGCCGATGGCGTCATTCGCACCAGCAATTTCTGTTGGTGCGCAGATGGTTGAACAGCTGCTTATTCATACAGATATGAACAAAAATGCCGCCAAAGAGCTGTCCATCGAAATGCTGGACCGCGTTGGCATTACCGAACCAGCCCAGCGTTTTGATCAATATGTGTTCGAGTTTTCCGGCGGAATGCGCCAGCGTGCAATGATCGCCATGGCATTAACGACCAAGCCGCGACTATTGATTGCCGATGAACCCACTACAGCCCTTGATGTAACTATCCAGCGCCAAGTCATTGACCTGATGAAAGAGTTGATCGGGGATTTTGGTATGAGCATCCTGTTCATCACCCATGATCTGGGGGTGATTGCGCAAACCGCCGACCGGGTGTCGGTGATGTATCTGGGGCGTATTCTGGAAAGCGGACCTGTTCGTGATGTACTGCGCAATCCAGCGCATGCCTATACGCAAGGTCTGTTGAACGCCCTGCCAAATCTGGATGATTTTGATGCCCCATTGACGCCTATTCCGGGCGATATTCCCTCACCGTTGGAGCGCCCGCCGGGCTGTGTTTTCCATCCGCGCAATGTGAACCTCGAACCGGGATCGCGGTATGAGCGTGAAGTGCCGCCGATGAGCGAAGTCTCCCCCGGGCATTTTGCTGCGCTGTTTCCAGAGGATGTCGTTCCCATGAAATCGGAACCCAAAAAGGTGGCACCAAAAAAGCGCGCCCCCAAAAAGACGGTTTCCAAAAAAACGGTTTCCAAAAAGGGAGGCAAATCATAATGAGCAAACCCCTTATTGATATTGATCAGTTGACCGTTGCCTTTCCATTGGGGCGCAAGCTGCTTGGTGATCCACCGATGCTGAAAGCGGTAAATAATGTATCGCTAAAAATTCCCAAAGGTAGTTTTGTCGGGCTGGTCGGGGAAAGTGGATCTGGCAAGACCACTCTTGGCCGTGCGATCCTGAAGGCCTCACCAATTTCCGGCGGTAAAATCACCTATGATGATGGCACGCTGCAATATGATATCGCCACCATGTCGCGCAAGGATGAGCGTGTTTTTCGCTCGCAGGCGCAACTGATTTTTCAAGACCCCTATGCGTCTCTCAGCCCGCGCATGACGGTGCGTGATATTATCGCCGAACCGCTGGAGGTGCTGGGCATTACCAATACCAGAGAAGAAGCCGATGAGCGTGTTCGTGAAATTGCCTCGAAATGCCGGTTAAATCTTGAACATCTGCGGCGCTATCCGCACGCATTTTCCGGAGGTCAGCGCCAGCGCATTTCGATCGCCCGCACCTTGGCGGCGGGTCCGAAATTCGTCGTCGCGGATGAATGTGTTGCGGCGCTGGATGTATCAATTCAAGCGGATATTCTGAACCTTCTAAAACAGCTTCAAAGTGAGATGGACCTTACATTTCTGTTTATCTCGCATGATCTGAGCGTGGTTGCCCATATTTGCGATTATGTCGCGGTGATGTATCTTGGCGAGATTGTCGAAGAGGGCCCGACAAGGGATATTTTTGCGGCGCCAAAGCATGAATATACTAGGGCATTGCTCTCGGCGATCCCGTCCCTTGATCCGGACCGGAAATCTCGGGTTAGCTCAGTTTAAATTTTGGCAGTAAATAGCCGGGAAAAGATAAATGTCTGGTAAAATGACTTTTGATGAGCTTAAAGCGAAAGCCGAAAGTGGCGAGATTGATACGGTTCTGGCTTGCATGATCGATATGCAGGGGCGCCTTGCCGGAAAACGTTTTCATGCCGAACATTTTGTCGAAAGCGCTTGGGAAGAAACGCATTGCTGCAACTATCTGCTGGCAACCGATCTTGAAATGGCCACACCCGATGGATACCAGTCTACATCGTGGGAGTCGGGATACGGTGATTATACGATGAAGCCAGATTTGGCGACGCTGCGCCCTGTGCCATGGCTGGAAGCTACCGCAATGGTGCTGTGCGATGTTGTTGATCATCACACGCATGAAGAGGTCCCGCACTCACCGCGCGCCGTTTTGAAAAAACAGATCGCCCGCCTCGCCGCGTTAGGGTTTGAGGCGATGATGGCAACCGAATTAGAGTTTTTTATCTTCGAGAAAAGCTTTGATGAAATCCGCAAAGGCGGGTTTCGTGATCTGGCCCCGATCAGCGGCTATAATGAAGATTACAGTATTCTGCAAACCACCAAGGAAGAACATGTGATGCGCCCGGCGCGCAATCATCTTCGCAAGGCTGGTATCCCGGTTGAAAATTCAAAGGGGGAAGCGGAAACAGGGCAGCAGGAACTGAACATCAAATATGCACCAGCGATGAATACTGCCGACTATCACACCATCGCAAAACACGCGCTAAAAGAAATTGGCTGGCAGCAGGGGCACGCTGTCTCGTTCCTGCCAAAATGGCACCATGACAAAGTGGGATCCGCCGCCCATATTCACCAATCATTATGGCAGGATGGCAAACCGGCATTCTTTGATGCCAATGATGATCTTGGCATGTCTGATTTGATGAAGCATTATCTGGCCGGAATGTTGAAATACGCAGCCGACATCACCTATTTTCTGGCGCCTTATGTGAACAGCTATAAGCGGTTTGCCAAAGGCACATTCGCTCCGACACGGATTATCTGGTCGGTTGATAATCGTACCGCTGGCTTTCGTATGGTTGGTGAAGGCAGCAAGGCCATTCGCGTTGAATGCCGTGTTGGTGGATCGGATCTGAACCCGTATCTGGCGATGGCAGCATTGCTGGCCGCCGGAATTGCAGGCATCGAGGAAAGGCTGGACCTTGGCCCGCCAGCAAAGGGCGATGTCTATAAAGGTAAAACCGCTATGTTACCAACGAATTTACGCGATGCACGCGAGGCCTTGCTGAAGTCAAAGATGCTACGCGCTGCCTTTAGCGATGATGTTGTTGTGCATTATGGGCGCGCCGCCGAATGGGAAATTGAAGAACATGACCGCGTCGTCACCGACCATGAAATTGCCCGCGGCTTTGAACGGGCCTAGGCTATATTTCAGGCTTTAGCCGAAAATTAGCTTCTATATCCGGTCGGATTTTTGGTCCGCCAACGCCATATATCGGCGCACATATCATCAAGGTCCAATTTCGTTTCCCAGCCCAGAGATTTATTGGCCTTGCCCGGGTCGGCATAAAACACCGCAATATCACCTGAGCGGCGCGGCGCAATCTCATAAGGAATAGCATTACCGCTGGCTGTCTCAAACGCCTGCACCACTTCTAGAACTGAATAGCCTTTGCCTGATCCCAAATTGAATATATGCACGCCGTGATTGCTATCGAGAAAATCTAGCGCTGCCAAATGCCCCAAAGACAGATCCGATATATGGATGTAATCACGAACGCCGGTACCGTCCGGCGTAGCGTAATCATCCCCGAAAATCGCCAGCTTATCGCGATTACCAACAGCAACATCAGCGATATAGGGCATCAGATTATTTGGTATGCCAAGCGGGTCCTCACCTATTTCCCCAGAACTATGCGCTCCGACCGGATTGAAATATCGCAACAATGCTGCGGAACGGCTAGGCTCAACAGCCACCCAATCCTCGATAATATTTTCCACAATTGCTTTGGTACGCCCATATACGTTGGTTGGTTTAACCGGATGGGCCTCGTCATAGGGAAGATAATGCGGCTCGCCATAAACCGTTGCCGAGGATGAAAAAATGATCATCTTGCACCCCGACACATCCATCGCCTTCAACAAGTTTATCGCGCCTGAAACATTCTCACCGTAATAGCGCAAAGGCTGATCCTGAGACTCGCCGACAGCTTTTAGGCCTGCGCAATGGATCACACAATCGGGCCTGAACTCTTGAAACAACGAGGTGACGCCAGCCAGATTGCAAACATCTTCAGTGGCGATTTCAAAATTTCCGTTCGATAGCGAGCGGGCGCGTACAAGGCTAGTCGGCGAGGTGGTCGAAAAATTATCCAGCACCAGAACGTCATGCTGTTGGGCAATCAGATCGAGCAAAACATGGCTGCCTACAAATCCGGCACCGCCTGTCAAACATACCCGCATTATTCAGCCTCTTTTGATTCACGATGCCGTCAGTACAACGCATTTAGTCGATATGGAATAAATCTCTGCTAAAAACCTTATCACTGACATCGGCTATTTCATCGGTGATACGGTTGGCTAGGATAATATCACTGCCGTCTTTCAAAGCCTGAAGGTCATCAAGGTGGCGCATTCCTTCAACCTCATCTTCATCGCTAGTAGGCTCAAAAAACTGCACCTTCACCCCGGCATCAAGCAGGCGTTTAACAATGCCAAAAACTGCTGAATGCCGATAATTATCTGAGCCAGATTTCATGTTGAGCCGATATACGCCAACCGTTTTTGGAGATGATTGCAGAATTTGATCCGCCAAAAAATCCCAGCGCGCCGTGTTGGTCGCAACCACCGCCGAGATCAGCGCTTGGGGTACATTGTCAAAATTGGCGACCATCTGTTTAGTGTCTTTGGGGAAACAATACCCGCCATATCCAAAGCTGGGATTATTGTATCCTTTACCAATTCTCGGCTCCAACGATACACCGTTAATGACGTCCAGCGTTGACATGCCCTTTGACATGCAAAAACTATCCAACTCGTTGAAATAACCAACACGCATGGCAAGATATGTGTTGGCAAAAAGCTTCACCGCCTCGGCCTCTTTTGCGCCCATAAAAAGCACCGGACAATCATCAGTTTCAGCGCATTCAGACAGCATCGACGCAAATTCCCGGCACTTTGGCGTATCACCGCCAAAGATGATTCGCGATGGATACAGATTATCGTGAAGGGCGCTACCCTCGCGTAGAAATTCAGGTGAAAAATAAATGTTGTCGCTGCCCAGATCAGCCCGAAGACCATCAATAAAACCGATTGGGATAGTGGACTTAATAATGATTGTGGCATCGCTATTCACTTCCAGCGCGCGCCCGGCCACCGTCTTGACACTGAATGTATCAAAATAATTTGCTGCAACATCATAATCGGTAGGCGTTGCTATAACGACAAAATCGGACGCCGCGACAGCTGCATCAAAATCCGTTGTCGCCGTTAAATCAAGATTATCCTCGCCAAGAAAGCGGGAGATATCATCATCATGAATCGGTGATTTCTTGGCACTTACCATGTCAACTTTAGCTTGGTCAATATCGACAGCAAATACTTGATATTTTCGCGCGAGCAGAACTGACAAAGATAGGCCAACATACCCCAAGCCAATTATAGAAATGGCCATGCACTCAATTCCCTATTCTATAATTTTTTAAGTTTCGGAAGGTCCCAAGCATAGGGATTATAAAGTTTCTGTGCGGTTAAAGTCATCACTGTAGCGCAGGATATCATCTTCACCGAGATACAAACCGGTTTGCACTTCTATCACAGTCAACGGATCATTTGTAAGATTTGATAGGCGATGTTTTTGCCCAGCCTGAATATATACTGACCGGTTTGCCTCCACAATCAGTTGCTCATCTTCAATGACGACTGTAGCCGTACCATCAACTATCACCCAATGCTCGGACCGATGCTTATGGCTCTGCGATGACAATCTTGACCCCGGATCAACATGCAGGCGTTTTACCTGATAGCCGGGCACATTGACAAGACTTTCAAACCAGCCCCAAGGCCGATAATCGCGGGCGTGCTGAGTGGCCTGGGCAACGTTATTAGCCTCCAAAACCGTAACAATTTTCCTGACATCTTGGGTCCGGTTGGCATCGGCCACCATGATCGCATCTTTGGTCGCAACGGCGATAATACCGTCCAATCCCAGCCCCACCAGATGCTTCTGATCGTCAACCGACCACAGCGTTGTATTCTGGCAATCAACGGCTGTTACATCGCCGCGCAGCCTGTTTCCACTGGTGTCACTGGCGCTGGCTGCTACCAGCGCATTCCAATCTCCAAGATCCGACCATTCACCCTTATAGGGAACACAGGCGATATTCTCCGCTTTCTCGATCAGTGCATAATCGATAGACTCGCCGACAATCTCATTCCAACTGGCGGTATCAGGCCTGATAAAACTATCGTCTCGCCGGGCTTTACCAAAAGCGGCCCTGGTGCATGCCAGCATTTCAGGCTGATGCCTTGCCGCAAGTTCTAGCACGGTGTCCGGGGTCATCAGGAAAATGCCGGCATTCCAGAAGTAACCACCTTGGGCAAGCATCGCCTTGGCCCTATCAAGGGACGGTTTTTCATGAAAGGATTTTACCGAAAAATGCCCCCCCGACCCGGACTGATCAATCTGGATATAGCCGTACCCTGTTTCCGGCCTGTCAGGAGCAATGCCAAAAGTCACAATCGCCCCCTCATTAGCCGCCACCATCCCCGCAGCGATTGCTGTTGAAAACATCTCGACATCCGGCATCAAATGGTCTGAAGGAAGGATCAGCATCAACCCTCCATCCGCCCGATCTTTCAGATGTAAGGCAGCAGCTATGACCGCTGGCGCCGTGTTTTTGCCCAACGGCTCCAAAACAATGTCACCAGCCGCGCCTTGCGCTTTCATTTGTTTTTGGACATGGAACCTGTGATCATGTGATGCCACCACCAATGGCTGTGCGAATTCCGGCCCATCAACCCTTTTCAACGTCCGCTCAAACAAGCTGGTATCGCCAATCAGCGGGGCAAATTGTTTTGGCAGACTTTTACGAGAAAGAGGCCATAATCGTGAGCCGGACCCACCGCATAGAATGACCGGCGTTACACTTATTGTTGGCATTTTGCTTGTCTCGATCTTATTAAGATAAATAACCAATTATTGCTGTCGTAAAGATACCCGAATTTGGAGAAATCCCCAATGAAAACCCTTCAATGCGCTTCACCAATAGACGGATCGATTTTCGCCCAACGCGATGTTATGACGCTAGAGGACGCTCATGCCGCAATCGCCAAAACCCGCAATGCACAGGCCGCATGGGCAGCGCGCCCGTTGCCCGAACGCATTGATCTGGTAATCGCCGGCATGGAAGCTCTGGGCGCGATGAATGATGAAATCGTTCCCGAATTGGCACATATGATGGGCCGTCCGGTTCGTTATGGCGGCGAGTTTGGCGGCGTTGAAGAGCGCACCCGTCATATGGCCCAGATCGCGGCGGAATCGCTGGCCGACATCAAGGTTGGTGAGGATGAAAGCTTCCGGCGGTTTATCCGGCGCATCCCGCACGGCGTAGTTTTTGTCGTCGCCCCGTGGAATTATCCTTATATGACCGCGATAAACACTGTCGCCCCTGCCCTGATCGCCGGTAATGCGGTGGTTCTGAAGCACGCAACGCAAACGCTGCTGGTGGGCGAACGTATGGCAGCGGCATTTCAGGCTGCCGGTGTGCCCGAAGATATCTTCATCAACGTATTTCTGGATCACGATAGCACCAGCACGCTAATCGCCGAAAACGCTTTTGATTTTGTGAATTTTACCGGATCAGTCGGCGGCGGACGAGCGATGGAACAGGCGGCGGCTGGCACCTTTACCGGCGTTGGAACCGAATTGGGCGGCAAGGATCCGGGTTACGTTATGGAGGATGCCGATCTGGATGCAGCGGTCGCCACATTAATTGACGGCGCGATGTTTAATTCCGGACAATGCTGCTGCGGGATTGAGCGCATTTACGTCCATGAAAGCCTGTATGACGCGTTTGTGGAAAGGTCGGTTGAGCTGGTTAAAAGTTATGTGCTGGGCAACCCGCTGAATGAGGAAACGACGATAGGTCCGATGGCGCATCCCCGTTTTGCAGCCCTTGTTCGCAGACAGATTGCGGATGCGGTGGCGGCCGGTGCAACAGCGCATATTGACCCTATGCCAGCCGATGATGGCGGCGCGTATCTGACCCCGCAAATTCTGACAAATGTCACCCATGATATGGAGGTGATGCGCGAGGAAAACTTTGGCCCGGTTGTTGGCATCATGAAGGTCGCGTCTGATGAGGAAGCAATTGCGCTGATGAATGATAGCCGGTATGGCCTGACCGCCAGCCTATGGACCGCCGATATTGACCGCGCTGAAACTGTTGGCAATAAAGTTGAAACTGGGACTGTTTTTCTGAACCGCGCTGATTATCTTGATCCCGGATTATGCTGGACCGGCGTTAAGGACACCGGACGCGGCGGCGGTCTGTCTGTCATTGGTTATCATAATCTTACCCGTCCAAAATCTTATCATTTGAAGAAAGTCACGTCATGAATCTCATCGGAAACTGGTCTTATCCCACTGCTATAAAATTTGGCGCAGGCCGTATCAAAGAACTTCCTGACGCCTGCGTACAGGCCGGAATGAAAAAGCCGCTTTTGGTTACTGATCGCGGGCTGGCCAACCTGCCAATCACCAAAAATGCAGTTGCGATTATGGAGGCCGCAGGTTTGGGGGCCGGTTTATTTTTTGAAGTCGATCCTAACCCGAACGAGATTAACCTTGCCGCTGGCGTGGCCGCCTATAAAGCTGGCTCGCATGATGGTGTGATTGCGTTTGGCGGCGGTTCGGGCCTTGATCTTGGCAAGATGGTGGCCTTCATGGCTGGTCAATCGCGCCCGGTCTGGGATTTTGAGGATGTGGGGGACTGGTGGACACGGGCCGACGCCGATGCGATTGCACCGATTATCGCTGTGCCTACAACGGCCGGAACTGGATCCGAAGTTGGCCGGGCCAGCGTGATTACCAATTCACAAACGCATGTTAAAAAGATCATCTTCCATCCAAAAGTTCTGCCAACAGTGGTTATCGCTGATCCGGAACTGACCGTCGGCATGCCTGATTTCATTACAGCCGGAACCGGGCTCGATGCCTTCGCGCATTGTGTTGAGGCGTTCAGCAGCCCGCATTACCACCCGATGTCACAAGGCATTGCGCTTGAAGGTATGCGGTTGGTCAAAACATATTTGCCGCGCGCCTATGCAACTCCGGATGATTTGGAAGCACGTGCGCATATGATGAGCGCCGCCGCGATGGGCGCAACCGCGTTCCAGAAGGGGTTGGGCGCCATTCACGCGATGAGCCACCCCATCGGGGCCGTTTTTAATACACATCACGGCACCACAAACGCAGTGTGTATGTTGGCAGTGCTGCAACTGAACGCTCCTGTCATTAGAGAACGCTTTGATATGTCGGCTAGCTATTTGGGGATTAGTGACGGGTTTGATGGGTTTTGTGATTTTGTGCAGTCATTCAATGACAGCATGGGCATCCCGCGCACCCTTGGCGAGATGGGTGTGGATGGCGAGCGCATCAATGAATTGGTAGCAATGGCGCTGGAAGATCCATCATGCGGGGGCAACCCGGTGGACCTTACCACCAAAAATTTAACAGCCCTGTTTGAGGCGTGTATGTAACAGGGATTTTGGCATTTCGACGCGGCAGGTGAAGCAATCTTAGCTATACCGCACCGGACATTTCAATCGAAGAGATCATGCCATAATTATCGAGGCGCTTCTGGTGAGGCCATTCAAGACATCGGTTATATTAACTAGATTTGTCTTAGCCAACTAAAACTATGCCATTACTAAATGGTCACAGGAGGTTTTAGGAATGGCACAGAAACGGTATTCGGACGAAGATGCGTTAAATATTTTGCGTGAGATCGCCGTACATTTACATGATGGGTTGAATGTCGTGAGTTCCTACCGTAAGGCTGGAATTTCGGATAAGACGGTGTTGTCAGACAAACTTGAACACCCGTAAAA
>CALLKZ010000052.1:0-14358 GCA_938082345.1 uncultured Alphaproteobacteria bacterium | reverse complement strand
CAGATTAACGGCGTAGCGTCGGGGACAACGCTGGCAACAACCGCATCATCAATCTGTGCAGCACTATCACCAAGACAATCCTGAATGCGGCGGCAATATTCATCACTGGACGCGGACACATCCGTTTCCATCCGCCACATCTTTAGGGTGCCCGCACCGTCTTTCACGGCAAGAACGACATTTGTATTTCCAACATCGATGGCCAGCAGCATTCAAAGCGTCCCCATCAGTTCAACATCACCAGTCGTAATCTTATGATGTGTTCCGTCAGATGCGTCCAGCATCAAAGCCCCATCCACGCCAAGATCAGCGAAAACACCTTCTCTTACCCCGGCATCCCCCTCACTGGTACTCCCCCCACTGGCATTTCCGCCGGCGAGCATCACCCTGAGTGTCTGACCAATATGAACGCAATGCTCCAACCATTCCGTGCGCACCGGTGCAAATCCGTTTTTTTCATATGCCGATACACGCGCCAGAAGATTACCGGCATAAGCCCGTGCCAGCAGTTCGGGGTCAACCTCACTATCAGAAAAATCAGCAATCGAGGCGGCGGGTAGGTTCGTGCCCACAATCCCGGCTTGAGAGGCGATATTTACGCCGGTGCCGATCACCACAGCGCCATCGCGGCCCTCCAGCAGAATACCGCAAATCTTACCGCCGCCAACAATAAGATCATTGGGCCATTTCACCCCAACATTGCGGTCCGGCAGATAGCGGGCAATCTCTTCACGAATGGCCAGCGCAGCAACAAAGGAAAGCCCAAACCAGTCACGGACCGGAATGTCCGGGCGCAGCAAAAGTGAAAAATACATCCCGCCGCGCTGTGATACCCAGCCAGCACCGCGCCGCCCGCGCCCTGCGGTTTGTTCCCTGACCAGAAACCCGGCGCCCGCCAGCGCCCCGTCCGCGGCAGCCCGCCACGCAAGGTCAGATGATGATGTGGCGCTGTCCACCACGGTCATCAATAATTCCGTGGATTTTGTCATGCCTATAGGCCCAGTTTTAGCCCGATGTCATCAAAGACAGCGCCGCTGTTTCCGCCGCACCAAGCACTGTTCCAAGCCCGGCAAAGAAAAGCAGAATAACGGCAAGGCTGACCCCAAGAACAACCCGGTTGGCTGTAGGAACGCCGCCATCAAGCGGGGAATCAGTATCTTCAAAATACATCAGGCGGATAATCCGCAGATAATAGAACGCGCCAACAACCGACGTCACCACACCGATAACGGCCAACGGGACTAGGCCCGCCTCAACCGCAGCAAGGAATACATACCATTTACCAAAAAACCCTGCCATCGGAGGAATACCCGCCATAGAAAACATCATCACCAGCAAGCCTACGGCCAGCATCGGATGCGTCTTTGACAATCCGGTCAAATCAGTAATCCGGGTGGCCTCGTCACCATTGCGCCGCATCAGCAGAATAATCGCAAATGTTCCAGCCCCCATAAATACATAGCCGGTCATATAGATCATCACGCCCGTTGCCCCGGCAAGCGTGCCAGCCGCAAGTCCGGCAAGCGCATACCCCATATGCGCGATGGAGGAATATGCCATCATCCGCTTGATATCGGTTTGCATGATCGCGCCCAATGCACCAATCACCATAGAGGCAACCGACAATGCCACAAGGACCTGCGACCATTGATCGGCAATCCCGCCAAACGCGCCGTAAGTCAGGCGCATCATCATCGAAATAGCAGCAACCTTCGGGGCAATCGCAAACAGCGCAGTTACCACCGTTGGCGAGCCTTCATAAACATCGGGTGTCCACATATGAAACGGGGCCGCCGAGACCTTAAAGGCAAGTCCGGAAATCATGAACACCATTCCGATAATAAATACAGGTGCTAATTCACGCCCTTCTAAGGCTAGGCGGATACCGTCAAAATCTGTGGTGCCGGAAAAGCCGTAAACAAGCGAAGCACCGTAAAGCAACATCCCCGACGACAACGCACCAAGCAGAAAATATTTCAGCCCCGCCTCGGATGAACGCAGCGAATTGGTGCGCATCGCCGCAACCACATATAAGGGCAATGACTGCAATTCAACGGCCATATAAAGCGCCATCAGATTATCGGCAGAAATCATCAGCATCATGCCAATAAGCGCCATCAGCACCAGTAAGCTGTATTCCGGCTTGTTCATTTGCGAATTACCGCCAAGGCGAAGCGACATGGCCAGCGCAGCAAAAGTGCCAACCATCACCAGCACCTTCATATAGGCACCGAAACTATCAGCAGCGAACATGCCGCCAAAAGCCGAGAGCGAGCCAGCATTCCCGCTTAGAACCATGATCATGGAAACGGCAATTCCCGCCATCGCAAGGCGCGTCACCCGCCGGGCATTACGCGCGCTCTCCCCGCCATAGGCAGCAACCAGAACCAGTGCCAGTGCCACCGCAGCCAGAAAAATCTCCGGGAGGGCTGGCAGCATATCGACCATTGAAAACTGCACCATGGTCTATCTCTCCGCAATCACTAGCGCGCCGCCCGCGGCAACACTGTCAAGAACTTGCTGAATGCTTCCTGCCATCACATCAAGAAGTGACGCCGGATACACACCGAACCAAAGAACGAGGATCGTCAGCGGAACAAAAATGAAAATTTCACGGCCATTAATCCGGTCCATAACTTCGACCTCGGCGCTGACGACTTTGCCAAACATCACGCGGCGGTACAGCCACAGCATATAAGTTGCGCCAAGAACCAGACCGGTTGCCGCGAAAAATGCAACCCAGCTACTGGCTTTCCACGCCCCAACGAGAACCAGCATTTCACCAACAAAACCGCTGGTGCCCGGCAATCCGACAGAGGCCAGCATCATAAACATGAAAAACACAGCATAGCGCGGCATCACCTGCGCCACCCCGCCATAGGCGTCGATCTCACGCGTATGTAGGCGGTCATAAACAACACCAACACAAAAGAACAACGCCGCCGATACCAGACCATGACTGATCATCTGGAACATCGCCCCGGCAATGCCCTGTTCGGTCAGCGTAAAGATGCCGATGGTCACAAACCCCATATGCGCAACCGACGAATAGGCGATCAGCTTTTTCATATCCGACTGCGCCAGCGCAACCAGCGAAGTGTAGATCACCGCAACGATCGATAAGGTGAAAATCAACGGTGCAAACAGCTCGGATGCCAGCGGAAACATCGGCAAGGAAAAGCGGATAAAGCCATAACCGCCCATCTTCAGCAACACACCGGCAAGGATCATTGAGCCAGCCGTCGGCGCCTCAACATGCGCGTCGGGAAGCCATGTATGAACCGGCCACATCGGCACTTTAACAGCAAATGACGCAAAGAAACCAAGGAACAGCAAGGTCTGCATTCCAGCCGAAAATCCATGCGCGGTCATTCCGGGGATATCAGTGGTGCCAGCCTCAAGATACATCGCCAGCATACACACCAGCATTAAAACCGAACCAAGCAGCGTATAGAGGACAAATTTATAGGCAGCATAAACACGGCGCGCCCCGCCCCACACCCCAATGATGATAAACATCGGGATCAGAACGCCTTCAAAGAACAGATAGAACATCAACATGTCCAGTGAGGCGAACATACCAACCATCATCGTCTCAAGCACCAGAAAGGCGATCATATATTCGCGAACACGAACGGTAATCGACTTCCAGCTCGCCAGAATAGCCAGCGGCGTCAAGAAGGTAGACAGCAGGATAAACGGCATCGAAATACCATCAACACCAAGATGATAGCTGATCCCTGTATTAGGCAGCCATTCGCGAAATTCCTCAAACTGATAGCCTGATCGCGCTGAGTCAAAATTAAGCACTAACGCCAGTGAAATCACGAAGGTGAAGCCGCTAACCCAAAGCGCAACATAGCGCGCATTGCGGGATACCGCCTCATCATCCCCCCGGATCATCAGCAGAAAAAGAACGCCGATCGTGGGAAGGAAAGTGATGATCGTCAGGAGTGGCCAGTTGGCAATCATCGCTTACATCCCCCCAAAGCGAAGGTAGTACCAGGTCATCAGCACCACAACGCCAACCAACATGGCAAAAGCGTAATGGAAGACGAAGCCTGATTGCAGGCGAGACGCATAGCTGGAGACACGGATTACCAACGCCGAAATTCCATCCGGGCCAAGACCATCGATTGTTCGCTGATCTCCCCGTTTCCACAGGAATTCGCCAATGCGCACTGCCGGACGGACAAACACAACATCATAGAGCTCGTCAAAGTACCATTTATTGTAAAAGAAGGTGTGCAGGGGCGAGAACGCACGCGCTATCGCCGCTGGCATATTCGTCCAGACAGAATAACACAAAACCGCAAGAACAACCCCCGATGACGCCAAAACAACCGGCAGGGCTTTCACCCATCCCGGCACATGATGCGCGCCCTCCATGGCAGGATGTTCAGGCAGGATCAGGATGCTATCACCCCAGAATGTAGCCATATTATGCCCGACAAAAAGCTCATACCCCAACCAGCCCGAGAAAATCGCCCCAATCGACAGAACGAATAGCGGCAGTGTCATAACGAGAGGTGATTCATGGACATTCGACATAATTTCAGCTGAGGCGCGCGGCTTTCCATGAAAGGCCATGATCAACAAACGCCAGCTGTAAAATGCGGTCAAAAAGGCTGCAAGACACCCAAGCCAGAAAGCCATTGAGCCAACGCCCGACTGCGCCGCATAGGCAGCTTCGAGGATCATGTCCTTTGAATAGAAACCGGCAAAGAACGGAAATCCTGCCAGTGCCAGCGAGCCAATCCACATCATCGCGTAGGTCATTGGAATTTTGCGCCAGATTCCCCCCATATTGCGAAGATCCTGTTCATCCGACATAGCATGAATGACCGAACCTGCCCCCAGAAACAGCAGCGCCTTGAAAAAGGCGTGCGTGGTAAGATGAAACATCGCAGCAGGATAAGCAGAAACACCGGCGGCAAAGAACATATAGCCAAGCTGCGAGCAGGTCGAATAGGCAATCACGCGCTTTATATCAAACTGGGTCATACCAACCGTGGCCGCAAATATCGCTGTAAGTGCCCCGACGATGGTGATGATATCCAGCGATAAAGGCGCATATTCCAGCATTGGCGACAGACGGCAAATCATAAACACACCCGCCGTCACCATCGTTGCCGCATGGATCAGCGCCGACACTGGCGTCGGGCCTTCCATCGCATCGGGAAGCCATGTGTGAAGGCCAAGCTGGGCTGATTTACCCATCGCGCCAATGAATAACAGGATGCCAGCAACCTCTAACGCCGGAAGCGCGCTGCCAAGGAAGTTAATCTGCGATCCCGCCTTTACCGCAGAGTTGGCAAAAATATCGTCAAACTGAACCGACCCGAAAATCTGATAGATCGCCAGAATACCCAAGGCAAAGCCGAAATCGCCAACACGGTTCACGACAAAAGCTTTCATCGCCGCCGTATGTGCGCTTTCTTTTTTGTACCAGAAACCGATCAGCAAATAAGAGGCAACACCAACACCCTCCCAGCCAAAAAATAGCTGCACCAGATTGTCGGCTGTCACCAGCATCAACATGGCAAAGGTGAACAGGCTGAGATACGACATGAAGCGCGCCCGCGCGTTGTCATGCGACATATAGCCAATGGAATAGATATGGACCATCGACGACACGCCAGTAACAACGATCAACATTACCGCAGTCAGCGTATCAAAGCGCAATCGCCACATCGCCTCAAAGTCACCCGAAACAATCCAGCGCGCCAGATCAATGGTGATTGGCTCACCGCCGATGGCAACTTTGGCAAACGCAATCACCGACAGCAACAGCGACGTCAGCAATCCGGTGACTGTAATCAGCTCGGCCATACGGTCACGACCATTAAGGCTGAGGATACCGGCAATGATCGCGCCAAAAAGCGGAAGAAAAACGATTAAACTATACATCCCGAATTAGCCTTTCATCATATTCACATCCTCAACCGCGATAGACCCACGGTTGCGGAAGAAGACCACTAGGATGGCAAGGCCGATTGCAGCCTCGGCAGCGGCAACTGTCAAAATAAACAGCGAGAAGATTTGCCCTTCGAGATCACCGTTAAAAGCCGAAAAGGCAACCATATTGATGTTCACCGAAAGCAGCATCAACTCAATCGACATCAAAATGGTGATGACATTCTTTCGATTCAGAAAAATGCCAAAAGCGCCAAGCGCAAATAGAATGGCCGAAACGGCCAGATAATGGTTGAGCGAAAGTTCAAACATGCTCTACCCCTCTCGCTTACTCGCCGGAACATCGGCGATGGTTCTACCGGGGGCGCCAACTTGCACCTCGACAACTTCAACACTTTGGCCGCGACTGCGCGCGTTTTGATCCGCAATCACCTGACGGCGAACACCAACCCGGCGGCGCATGGTCAGCGAAATTGCCCCGATCATTGCCACCAGCAGGATCAGACCCGAAATCTGGAATAAATACATATATTTAGTATAGAGCACATTGCCCAAGGCGCGCGTGTTGCTGATCTCGCTTGCAACCGGCAGGCTAATACCGTCAAAAGCATCACCATAAATAGCAGCAACCAGCTCAAAGACCAGAATACCGCCAACAATCAGACCCAGTGGCAGATATTTCTGAAACCCCGCCCGCATCTCGGCAAAGTTAATGTCCAACATCATCACGACGAACAGGAACAAGACCGCCACCGCGCCAACGTAAACAACAACCAGCAGCATGGCGATGAATTCTGCGCCAATCAGAACGAACAAACCGGCGGCGTTGAAGAATGCCAGAATTAGAAACAACACCGAGAAAACCGGGTTGCGCGACATGACAACCATCATCCCGCTGGCCAGCATTACTGCGGCGAACAAATAGAAAAACAACGCCTCAATCATGGCTTGTTATCCGGATTACCCTTGGTGTCATCATCGTCCTCCCCGACTTCCATCCCCGCCTAATACGCCTAGCGCCACCTTGCGTCTGCTGCCAGATTACGCGCGATCTCGGTCTCCCAGCGATCCCCGTTGGCCAGAAGCTTATCCTTGTCGTAATAAAGTTCTTCGCGCGTTTCGGTGGCAAATTCAAAGTTTGGACCTTCGACGATTGCGTCAACCGGACAGGCTTCCTGACAGAAACCGCAATAGATACATTTCGTCATATCAATGTCGTAACGCGTAGTGCGGCGACTGCCATCATCGCGTGGTTCGGCCTCAATAGTAATGGCCTGCGCCGGACATACAGCCTCACACAATTTGCAGGCAATGCAGCGCTCTTCGCCGTTGGGATACCGGCGCAGGGCGTGCTCACCGCGAAAACGGGGCGATAATGTGCCCTTCTCGTACGGATAGTTGATTGTGACCTTCGGCTTGAAAAAATATTTCAGCGTCAGAAACAACCCTTTACCAAGCTCAAGCAGCAGAAATGAGCGCAAACTATCAATCGTTTTAAGCATTTAGCTCTCTCCCCTAACCGGCTATCGCAACCGGCAGATTGCCAGTCCACAGCAAAAAGCCCGATGTCAGGACAACATAAAGCAGTGAAAATGGCAGGAACACTTTCCAGCCAAGACGCATCAACTGATCATAGCGGTAACGCGGCGTCGTGGCGCGAACCCACAAGAAAACAAACAGCAGCATTGAGACCTTCAAGACAAACCAGATCGGGCCCGGAATAACATTCAACGGCCAAATATCAAAGGGAGGCAACCAGCCGCCAAGGAACAGCACCGTTGTCATTCCGCTCATCAAGATCATGTTTGCATATTCACCAAGAAAAAAGAGCGCGAAACTCATCGATGAATATTCAACGAAATAACCGGCAACCAGTTCAGACTCGCCCTCAGGCAAGTCAAACGGCGCGCGGTTGGTTTCGGCCAGCGTCGAAATAAAGAAAACAATGAACATCGGAAATAATGGCAGGGCAAACCACATGCCGCGCTGTGCCTCAACAATTGTCGACAGGTTCAAGGATCCGACACAGATCAAAACATTGATGATCACAAGGCCCATCGACACCTCGTACGACACCATCTGCGCCGCCGAGCGCAACGCGCCAAGAAACGCGTATTTTGAATTGCTAGCCCAGCCAGCCATGATAACGCCATAAACACCAAGCGATGAAATGGCAAACAGATACAAAATGCCAACATTGATATCGGCGATCACCAGCCCCTCACCAAAGGGGATCACCGCCCACGCAACCAGCGCCAGAATGAACGTCAACATCGGCGCCAGCATGAACACGATTTTATTCGCACCCGCCGGCAGGATGGTTTCCTTTACCATCAATTTCAGCGCATCGGCAAAAGGTTGCAGCAAGCCAAACGGCCCCACAACGTTCGGGCCTTTGCGAAGCTGCATAAAGCCGATTACCCGCCGCTCGGCAAGGGTCAAATATGCAACGGCAATAAGCAGCGGCCCGACGACAAGCATAATTTTGCCAACAATAATCGCCAATTCAATCAGATAGCCGTTGTTTAGCAATTCCATCATGCTACTCCGCTGCATCGCGGGCGGTATCCGCCTGCAACGCCACTATGCATTGAGCCATGGTTTCTGACGCGCGGCTGATGGCACACGTCATATAAAACCCGTCCAGCGCCGTTCTGATCGCAGCATCTGTTATTTTTGCGCGACCTCCGAATTTTGTCCATTTGGCCGCGGCCACTTCGTCCTGATCGGCGAAATGCGGAACCGCTTCAAACAGCGCCTCGCGAAGCTCAACCAGCGAATCAAATCCCAGATGCACCCCTAGGCGGCCAGCCATTGCGCGAATAATTGTCCAGTCCTCACGCGCTTCACCTGGCGGGAATGTCGCCCGGCCAGCATATTGAACCCGGCCTTCGGTATTGACATAAATGCCGTCTTTTTCGGTAAAGGCAGCGCCGGGTAAAACCACATCGGCATGATGCGCACCCTGATCGCCGTGATGCCCCTGATAAACCACAAACGCGCTTTTTAGGCGGGAATGATCAAGCTCATCCGCGCCCATAAGCCAGACAAAATCGAGCTTGCCGCCCTCGGCAGCCTTATACATGCCGGCAATATCCATCGCACCGCGCCCGGGAACAAATCCCAGATCAAGGCCGCCAACACGCGCCGCAGCATGATGCAGAACGTTAAAACCGTTCCAGTCGTCGCTGACAACGCCGTAAGTATCGGCAATCTGGCGGGCCAAACCAAGAATTGATGCCCCATCGCTGCGCGTTAATGCGCCCATGCCGATTATAATCATCGGCCGTTTGGCCTTTTTCAGTTTGGCGGCGAATTTTGACTTGCCCGATAGAATATCTGACAGAATCGACGGATCATCGCCCAACGTTAGGGTGTCATAGGTTAAATCCATCGCCGGACCAACCACCGCGATGGGAAGCTGGGTTGCCACCCAGTTACGCCGAATGCGGGCATTCATCACTGCGCCTTCGATGCGCGGGTTACTGGCGATGATCAACAAGGCGTCGGCATCATCAATACCGGCAATTGTCGAATTGAACAGATAGCCAGCACGGGCCCCGCCAATTTTAGCCCCGTCCTGACGGCAATCAATGTTTTCACTGCCCAGCTTTTCAAACATCGTCTTCAGCGCAAACATTGATTCAGCGTCGCACTGGTTACCGGCTACCGCAGCGATCTTGTCTGATTTCGCTTTTTTCAGCTTGGCGGCAATCACGCCAAAAGCTTCATCCCAACTTGCCGGGGCCAGCTTGCCATCACTGCCACGAAGATAGGGCCGGTCAAGGCGCTGACGCCGCAACCCGTCAATGGCATACCGCGTTTTATCGGAAATCCACTCTTCATTTATATCTTCGTTCAGACGCGGCAGAACCCGCATCACCTGCGCACCGCGGGCATCAACGCGAATATTGCTGCCCAGCGCATCCATCACGTCAATGGATTCTGTCTTGGTTAACTCCCAAGGGCGCGCCGCAAACGCATAGGGTTTTGAGGTCAGTGCGCCAACCGGACACAGATCAATGACATTGGCCGAAAGCTCGGACGCCAGAGTTTTTTCGAGATAAGTGGTGATTTCCATCGATTCACCACGGCCAATTGCGCCAAGCTCGGACACGCCGGCAATTTCAGTCGCAAACCGAACACAGCGGGTGCAATGAATACAGCGCGTCATCGTTGTGCTGATCAGCGGGCCCATGTTTTTATCTTCGACGGCGCGCTTATTTTCTTCATAGCGCGAGGTATCGATACCGTAACCCATCGCCTGATCCTGCAAGTCGCACTCGCCGCCCTGATCACAGATCGGACAATCCAGCGGGTGATTAATCAGCAGGAATTCCATCACCCCTTCGCGCGCCCGTTTAACGCGGTCGGTGTCGGTGCGTATCACCATTCCGTCACCCGCAGGCATCGCGCAAGACGCTACCGGTTTTGGCGCGCGTTCAAGATCAACAAGGCACATTCGGCAGTTGCCAGCAATCGACAGCCGGTCGTGATAACAGAACCGGGGAATTTCAACGTCAGCGGCCTCACAGGCATGAAGAACGGTAGCACCGTCTTCGACCTCAACCTCGATGCCGTTCACTGTCAGCTTTGGCATTGCTATTTGCTCCTTATTCCGCGGCTTCGACCGAGGCAGCAGCCCGGTGTGCCACGATCCGGCGTTCGATTTCCGGCCGGAAATGCTTGATCAATCCCTGAATTGGCCAGGCAGCCGCATCCCCAAGGGCGCAAATTGTGTGGCCCTCCACCTGCTTGGTCACCTGCTGGAGAGTTTCGATTTCATGAATTTCAGCGTCACCGCGAACCAGACGCTCCATCATCCGCCACATCCAGCCCGTACCCTCACGGCACGGTGTGCATTGCCCGCAAGATTCATGCTTGTAGAAATAGGATAGCCGGGCGATGGCTTTAACAATATCGGTGCTTTTATCCATCACGATAACACCGGCGGTGCCAAGACCCGTTCCAGCGTCACGCAGGGCATCAAAATCCATCGTGATAGTGCTGCAAACCGCCTGCGGCAATAACGGCGTTGATGATCCGCCCGGGATCACTGCCAGCAGATTATCCCATCCGCCGCGAACCCCGCCAGCGTGCTTTTCGATCAAATCACGAAGCGGAATGCCCATTTCCTCTTCGACATTGCAGGGTTTGTTCACATGTCCCGAGATACAAAACAGCTTGGTGCCGGTGTTGTTATCCTTACCAAGTCCGGAAAACCAGTCGGCACCGCGCCGCAGAATGGTCGGCGTAACCGCGATTGATTCGACATTATTCACTGTCGTCGGGCAGCCATAAAGACCAGCTCCGGCGGGGAAAGGCGGCTTTAGGCGCGGTTGGCCCTTTTTGCCCTCCAGTGATTCGAGCAATGCTGTTTCTTCGCCGCAAATATAAGCACCGGCGCCGCGATGCAGATAAATATCAAATTTCCAGCCGGATTTTGCAGCATTATCGCCAAGAAGACCGGCATCATAAGCTTCGTCAATAGCGGCTTGCAGACGCCGCGCCTCATTCACAAACTCACCACGGATATAGATGTAGGCAGCGTTGGCACGCATTGCGAAACCAGCAACCAGACAGCCTTCCAGCAACTTATGTGGCTCATGGCGGATGATGTCGCGGTCCTTACATGTACCGGGTTCAGACTCGTCGGCATTCACCACAAGATAATGCGGGCGTGCGCCAACTTCCTTTGGCATGAATGACCATTTCAGTCCGGTTGGAAACCCGGCCCCGCCGCGACCACGCAGTCCGGACGCCTTAATCCGCTCAACGATCTCATCATGCCCCAGCTTGATCAGCTTGGCAGTGTTGGACCAGTCACCACGCTTTTTCGCCCCGGCCAAACCCGGATCCGTCCATCCGTAAAGATTGGTAAAAATACGGTCATCATCCTTAAGCATTTTGTTCTCCTGATGCCGATGGCTTCAACTCGGCCAGGCTTGTCGCCCCGCCCGAAGCCTCTGATCCGGACCGTCCAGCGACCGAGCCAACGGGCAAGGGTGCGCCAGCTTCCAGCGAGTCCAGCAACGCGCCAGTGCTGGCATAATCCAGATCTTCGTAAAAATCATCATTCACTTGCAAGATTGGCGCATTCACACAAGCGCCAAGACATTCGACTTCCAGCAGAGAAAACCGTCCACAATCCGAGGTCTCGCCAGAGGAAATACCATAGCGGTCTTTGATGCAGCGCATCATCAGGTCTGATCCGCGAAGCCAGCAGGGAGTCGTTGTGCAGGCTTGCAGAAAATATGTCCCGACCGGCTTTAGATTATACATCGTGTAAAAGGTTGCCACCTCCAGCACGCGGATTTCAGCCATGCCCAGTCTATCTGCAATCAGCTCAATCGCCTTCATCGGAATCCAGTTATCGTGCTGGCGTTGCGCCAGATCGAGAAGCGGCATTACGGCACTGGCCTGCCGGTCCTTTGGATATTTCGCGATGATACGCTTAATTTCGGCTTCATTCGCGCTGGTAAACGCAAAACTTGAAGGCTGGTCATCAGCAATTCTAGCATCAATGCTCATCGGTCAACCTCACCAAAAACAATGTCCAGCGACCCGATTATGGCCACCGAGTCTGCCAGCATATGACCGCGTGATAAATAATCAACCGCCGCCATGAAATAGAACCCGGGCGCCCGCAATTTGCAGCGATATGGCTTGTTTGACCCATCAGCTACAAGATAGACACCAAACTCACCCTTTGGCGCTTCGACGGCGGTATAGCTCTCGCCTTCCGGCACATGAAACCCTTCGGTGTATAGCTTGAAGTGGTGGATCAGAGCTTCCATCGAATTTTTCATTTCCCCGCGCTTTGGGGGAGCAAGCTTGTTGTTTTCAACCAGAACAGGGCCTTCGGGCATATCTCTGATACATTGATGGATAATGCGCAGCGACTGGCGCATTTCCTCAATGCGAACCAGATAGCGCGCATAGCAATCACCCGTTTTACCAACCGGAATATCAAAGTCCATTTCCGCATAAACATCATAGGGCTGCGATTTACGAAGGTCCCACGCAACGCCGCTGGCACGAAGACACGGGCCTGTCATCCCCAAATCAAGCGCAGCCTCTTCGGTAATCACGCCGATATCAACGGTCCGCTGCTTAAAAATACGGTTATCTGTCAACAGCGTTTCAAGATCGGCGATAAAAGCCGTAAAGCGGTTCGCCCAGTCGCCAATATCATCAAGCAGACCATCGGGGATATCCTGATGCACGCCGCCGGGCCGGAAATAGGCAGCGTGAAGGCGGGCCCCGCAAGCGCGCTCATAAAAACCCATCAACTCTTCGCGCTCTTCAAAGCCCCAAAGAAGCGGCGTCATCGCGCCCACATCAATGGCAAAAGTTGTCAGGTTCAAAACATGGTTTAGGATGCGGCCAATCTCGCAATAAAGGACGCGAATATACTGCGCGCGGCGCGGAGCTTCGATCCCTAAAGCGCGCTCAATAGCCAGCGCCCAGGCATGTTCCTGATTCATCGGTGAGACGTAATCAAGACGGTCAAAATACGGCAATGCCTGAAGATAGGTTTTATGTTCGATCAGCTTTTCGGTGCCCCGATGCAGCAGCCCGATATGCGGGTCAGCGCGTTCGATAACCTCGCCATCCATTTCCAGAACCAGCCGCAAGACCCCGTGGGCGGCCGGATGCTGCGGCCCGAAATTCATCGTGACCGGTTTGATTTGCATTTCCGCCATCAACTGCTCCTTTAAACGTCTTTTGTTGTTTTCTCGTCACCCGGGATTTGCGCCTGCATCCCTTCCCACGGGCTTAGAAAATCAAAATCACGAAATTCCTGAACAAGACTGACAGGCTCGTTCACGACGCGCCGCTGGGTATCGTCATAACGCACCTCAACATGGCCGGTTAGCGGAAAGTCTTTGCGCAGCGGATGCCCCTCAAAACCATAATCGGTCAACAAACGGCGCAGGTCCGGATGCCCAGCAAAGAAAATGCCGAACATGTCCCAAGTTTCACGCTCAGCCCAATTGGCCGATGAATAAACCGACGTGACCGAAGGAACGGCAAGGCCCTCCCCAACAGCAACCAGAAGGCGAAGCCGCATGTTATTCTGCATCGACAGCAATTGATAGACGATCTCGAACCTGTCCGGGCGCTCTGGATAATCAACCGCCGTCATATCAGACAACTGGTTGAAAGCCGCGTGCCGGTCATCACGCATCGCAGTTAGCGTTGCCGCGATTGAGGCAACGCCGGTGCGGATAACGATCTGATCCTGCGAGACCCAGCCCTCCAGCAAATCGCGGCCAAGCAGATTGCGAAGATGATCAAGCATCAAATCCTGCGGTGACTGCTGTTTGACAGCGGCTCCGCCTTCATTTGTGTCGGCAATTTCGGTCATTCAACGGTCCTAATTAAAGCCAGATAAACTCTCCACCCAGATTATGTCAGCATCCAAAACTACGGCTGTAA
>CALLKZ010000051.1:0-20247 GCA_938082345.1 uncultured Alphaproteobacteria bacterium | reverse complement strand
GCTGGCGGCGGCGGGGATTTACGCGCTGGATCATAATATCGAACGTCTTGCCGACGATCATGCAAATGCCATCCGGTTGGGTGAGCGGTTGGGTGAGGTGAAAGATCTGGCTGTCGATTTGAATAAAATACAAAGCAATATGGTGTTTGTAGGTCTGCCTGAAGGGGCGTCTACACCGTTGCAAAAACACCTTCTTGATCGCGGTATTCTGATCAATGGCGGCGGGCAGAAAATCAGACTTGTCACCCATTTGGATTGCGGGATTGATGAAATTGATTTGTTCGTTGACGAAGTTAAGGCGTTTTTCGCCTAGTACTTTTAAGTTTTGTACTAAACCTCTCAAATTTATGACGATATGAGGATATTTTGCCCGACTTTCTGGGAGCAAACTTCGGGCGATAAATATCTGATGCCAGACGTCTGGTCAAGGGCGGCGGCATCAATATCCGCACTGTATTTTTGAGGCTCGTAACGTCATGACTCTTTCTCTTGCCATTGGTTCACGTGTTCGTAAAAGTCCTTTTTTTGAAGCTGCTCGCCGTGCCGGTATGACCAGCGCCTCGGTTTATAATCACATGTTCTTGCCCACCGAGTTTGGTGATCCGCAGGCTGAATATAACCGGCTGATCAATGATGTAGCGATGTGGGATGTCGGTGCTGAACGTCAGGTTGCACTGCAGGGACCTGATGCGCTGGCGCTGGCCCGGTATCTAACCCCGCGCAATCTGGATGGACTTGTAATCGGGCAGGGTAAATATGCCCCGATTTGTAATTATGAAGGCGCCGTCATTAATGATCCGGTGCTGTTGCAGGTCAGCGAAGATGAGGTTTGGTTTTCGATTGCCGATAGCGATATTCTGCTGTGGGCGAGCGGTATCGCTGGGGCACGGCAAATGGATGTAAAGGTGTTTGAACCCGATGTCTCGCCGCTTGCTATTCAGGGTCCAAAATCATTTGACCTGGTGGCATCACTGTTTGGTGACTGGGTTCGTGAGATGAAATATTTTGCCTTCAAGGCAACCACGCTGCAGGGCATTCCCATGATTGTTGCGCGTTCGGGCTGGTCAAAGCAGGGTGGGTTTGAGCTGTATCTTCAAGATGGCAGCAAGGGTGACGAGCTTTGGCAAATTGTTGCTGAAGCTGGCAAACCATTCGGCATTGGTCCGGGTACGCCGAATTGTGTTGAACGAATCGAGAGTGGCCTCGTCTCATATGGCTCCGATACTGTTGCGGACACCAACCCGTTCGAATTGGGTTTGGATCGGTTTATCGATATCGACCAGCCGCATGATTTTGTTGGTAAAGAGGCGCTGAAGGCAATCCGTGATGCCGGACCAACGCGCCGGATTATGGGGCTGACCATCGACGGACCAGCTTTTACTAAAACCAATGAGAACCGCTGGGACCTGATGTGGAACGGGGCCTATGCCGGATATGCCAGTGCCACCGCCTTTTCGCCACGCGTGGGCTCCAACATTGCCGTGGCAATGGTCAATTGTGATGTGATTGATGCTGGTGAGCGCGTTGCAGTCCATACTGATGTGGACGTTCGGCAGGCCGAAATAGTGCCCTTCCCCATCATATAATTTGGTGTGGCGGGGAGGGAACGCTGCCCTAATTTCTATGGTGAATTTTATTTTCGCTACAAAATAGCTTGACGATTATGGCGGCGGGGTAGAATAGGGCGGAGTGCATCGATCGGATGCCGTAAAAGGACAGGATTCCCCGCGGGTGTCGCTCTCTTCAAAACCCACCTCCTCAGATATTTCAATGCGCGGCGTTTTCTTTGCCGTGTCCGCCGCCATCATGTGGGGCATTGTTCCCATTTATATTGGGTATGTAGATGCCGATGATCCGATGGAAATCGTGATGCATCGCGCCTTGTGGTCGGGGGTTTTGTTACTGGGAGTGATCTTCTTCTTACCGCAGATGACCGGTGGAATTGTTGCGATTCGAGCGGCTTTAACCTCGGTTTCGCTTCGTTGGAGCTTTCTGTTATCGAGCATTCTGCTGACCATGAATTGGGGCATTTTTGTTTATGCAGTGCAGACCCAGCGTGTTGTCGAAGCAGCGCTTGGCTATTTTATCTATCCACTGGTAACGGTGGTTTTGGGAATTTTATTGCTTCGAGAAAAGCTGGATCGCTGGGGATGGATGGCGGTGGCGATTGTGGCTGGCGGTGTCATTCTGAAGACCCAGTCAGCGGCCGGATTGCCCTGGATATCGCTGGTATTGGCTGTCACTTTTGGGTTGTACGGCGTGCTGCGCAAACGTATGGGCGTTGATGCGGTGTCGGGAATGTTTATCGAAACAATGCTGCTGTTCCCACCGGCAATCCTCTATTTGGTCTGGATGCAGATATCAGGGCAACCGCTGTTTTTTGGTGGTGGGGCTGCAAATATAGGGCTGGCTATGGCGGCGGGTGTGGTCACGGTTGTGCCGCTGATCCTGTTCCATGCGGGGAATAAGGCGCTGCCCATTACCATTGCAGGCATGCTGTTTTACGCCAATCCAACAACGCAATTGTTAATTGGTCTGTTTTATTTTGACGCGCCTTTTCCCCCACAAGAATGGCTGAATTTCGGCGTGATCTGGGCCGGTCTGGTGGTCTATTTCAGCACCCGCCGAACAGAGACATAAAGCCCGGCCAGAGACATAAATCCCGGACAGAGAGGGCCTATGTCCGGGGATATGTTTAACCGTTAGTCGATAATCTTGGCCGAGACGATTTGGTCGGGAGATGCAGGCGGCTCTCCGACCGCGATCTTATAGACATTCTCCATGCCGCGTTCAACCTGCCCCCAAACAGTGTATTGGCCGGTCAGATGACCACATCCGTCAAAGCAGATAAAAAACTGGCTGTCACCTGAATTTGGGTTCATCGAGCGCGCCATACCAACGGTGCCTACCTTATATTCATAGTCGGAAAATTCGGCATCAATATTCTGGCCTGAACCACCCATGCCGGTACCGTCTGGATCGCCTGTTTGTGCCATGAATCCGGGAATGACACGGTGGAAAATAATGCCATCATAAAACCCGCTATTTGCGAGTTCAGTAATCCTGGCAACATGGTTTGGTGCCAACTCGGACAACAGGTTGATTTCAACCTGTCCTTGTGTGGTTTCAAGAAGTAGTGTTGATCCGCTATCGGCGTTTGTTGAAGTACTCATGATAAGAAAACTGGCTCCAAGTAAGGTCAGAAAGAGATTTTTCATCGGGAGATTCCGTTGATGTTTAAGTGCTAGTTAGGTGAAGGAACAAAATTAGAAAATTGCGTCAATCTGTTCATCGGACAGATTGCCAGGAACGACGGTGATTGGCACGCGGCAGTTTGCTGCCCCGTTCGCCATTAAAAAATTAATTAGTGGTCCAGCGGTTTCAGATTTGGTGTCGGACCCAAGGACCAGCAGGCTGATCTGCGTTTCTTCGTTGATAAGCGCCAGCAATTCCTCGCGCGCATCACCCTCACGAACATAAAGCACCGGCATCTTGCCAGTCAGATCGCGCACATAATCAGCGTGAATGGCCATATTATTCTCGGCCTCTTCACGGGCTTCGGCACGCATAAGCTCGCCAACACCCGCCCAATATTCAAATTCGGCAGGGGCAATGCAATACATCAATCCAACTTTGCCGCCAACAGCGCTAGCCCGCCCACAAGCAAACCGAAGCGCTTGATGCATTTCCTCGGAATCATCAACAACTACCAAAAAAAGCGGATCCTTCTTTGCCAATGCTATGTCTCCTTTAGTCAATGACCGCGCCTGTGAACGGCCGGAAATTCGTCAGCTACGTCGGAATGCTGCCGCCGCCAACCAGCCTGATGCCACCGCAAAAACAATGGCAAACAACCCATAAAACACCGAATATTCATGTGCAAAGCGATAAATCAATGCGCTGAGGCCGGCTTTTCTCACATTCATATCGGTTGTGCGTTCGCTGATTGCAACGCCGCCGCGGAAATGTACCACCCGAATTTTATAATCGCCGGAGGGCACATTACTGGGCAGTGCAAGGTTAGCACGGAACAACATATCTTGTTGTGTAGAAATCGCATTTTCCTGTTTGGCCCAAAGGCCGATGCCCTGCATGTTGCGGTCAAGATCGGCTGTTTGCGCCTCTGTTCCGACTATAATAGCACCGTTGGTAGCGGTGGGCGCCCCGCCTCCATGGCCGTTTCCGCCGCCAGATTCGCCAGCCACAAGTTTAAGTTCCAGTGCAGAACGGCCAATTCCAACATTCATCAAGGCGTCCCGCGTGGCGATTTCATCCAGCTGACGCGTGGCAAAGATATGATAGAAACTAGGCACCTGCTGCCAGACCCATGTTTCGACATTGACCCAGATACCGGCCCTTTGTTCTTTGCGCCGCTGGGCGATGTCGCTTGCCGGACCGCGAACTTCAAGGATCAAGTCATCGCCGGGCTGGCCTTCATAAGCGCCAAAAAGTAGCAATTCAGTGCCGTGATAATCGCTAGTAATATCAACATGGCTCTCCGACAGGTCGGCAACTAGCCGCGTAGGTGCAGCGCTCGCCAAGACGCTGAACAGCATTATGCCTGCAAGAAAAACCGCCCCGCTAACAGCAAGGATATTACCCTTTGCCAGACATATTAATGCCGAAAGCCGGATCATCGCAAAAGCTCCACCGACAACAGATCTTCAGGCCTGATGATCAGATCATATCCGATTTTGGCGCAAACTCCCAGAACCAGCAGGGCTAGTAATCCGCGAAGCTGTTCGCCGCGAAGCAGCGCGCCCGCCCGGCTACCAAACTGCGCACCGATTACCGCTCCAAACAACAATAGTCCGGCCAGAACAAAATCAACCGTCTGCGTCTGAATGGACTGCAGCAAGGTGACGTTCGCAGTTACGAAAATGATTTGAAATAGCGAGGTGCCAACAACAACCGAAGTTGGCATGCCAAGCAAATAAATCATCGCCGGAACCATGATAAAACCGCCGCCAACACCCATAATCGCTGCCAGAATGCCGACAAAGGCGCCGATCGTTAGCGGTAAAATAGCGCTGATATAGAGTTTGGAACGCCGAAATCGCATTTTCAGCGGCAAGCCGTGAAGCCAGTTATGCTGATGCAATTTGCCGCGCACTGCCCCCGGGCGGCGCGAGCGGATGATGGTGCGCACACTTTCTGTCAGCATCAACGCGCCGATGATCCCCAGAAACACCACATAGGACAGGCTGATAACCAGATCAATCTGGCCAATAGATTGCAGGAATTTGAACAGCACCACACCAAGCGATGATCCGATCACACCGCCAATCATCAAAATGCCGCCCATTTTGAAATCGACATTGCCGCGCCGCATATGCGCCAACACACCCGATACCGATGATGCGACAATCTGATTTGCCTCGGTTGCCACTGCGACCGCCGGGGGGATGCCGAAGAAAATCAATAACGGGGTCATCAGGAATCCGCCACCAACCCCAAACAGGCCGGACAGGAAACCGACACCGCCTCCGAGGCCGATGATGATTCCGATATGCATCGAAACTTCAGCGATTGGCAGATAAATATACATCGTGATGAGCCAAGAATTAGCACCGTGATGGCGCTAGGGTGCAATTAAGGTCTTCAACTTACGCCTATCAACCGTGCTTGTTCAACGCTAAAATTCAGGTTCTATTTTATAACCCTCTGGCAGTGATTTTCAAAAGCATATTGGTGATGTTTATGTGTGCTATTTTCCCGCGCCCGCGCCAATTTGGCGTCATCATGGGGCAGGCAAAGGGGTCAAACAAACTCGAGAACAGGTTCGTTCAAGCCTAAATTGAGGCGTGACAAATGGTTAATGCCTAGCGGTTATTGTTTTCTGGCTGGTGTCTAGTGTTTGGTTCGTTTCATCACCGGGTCATCATTATATAGGTGTCCGAGCAGGCGCAGAATCCGCAACACATCTGCGTCATCTATCGAGTAGAAAATGGTTTGGGATTCGCGGCGTGTTCGAACTATGTTGGCGCGTCGGAGACGGGCCAAATGTTGCGACAGAGCAGATTGGCTAAGCGAGACAATCACACCTTCTAATTCTGTCACAGATCGTTCTCGTCCATCGGCGAGTTCGTTGAGAATGCGCATTCGTTTGGCATTACTCATTGCCCGCAGAACCGTTGTCACTTTCGACTGTTCACCTTGGATGTCCGGTAGTCGCGCCATTTTAATCTGTCTCCCTTGGTCGGCAGGCGCTATTGGGATTACTGATATTCCCAGTCATCAGGGTATTTTGTTGGTGGTGTTAGATTGATTTGCGGGGATCATCATCAAATGACCTGTGCATGCAATCCAACTGTCCGTCATGCTTGACCTTTATGTTGCCGCTATATCCATCGATATACGAACCCCCTAGGGGAGTTGCGGACGACAACAGGTCTAGCCAAGGCCACACAAAAAGATACCTGACATCAAGAGAAATGGTACGAAACAAAAAAGATCATTTCACCTGCATCCGTGAAATAGTTTAAACAAGCTGGGTTATTAAACTGTTAAAATTGAAATTATTTTTGACTGTTTTTTGCACCCCCCCCGGATCATGCCCAAACCATGCCCAAACCATGAATTTATTTTCCGGGTAAGAGGGCACCGTTGGGCAATGTTGTGTTCAACCGGTTTACTTAAACGATAACCAAAGTGTCATTATCGACGATTTCGGCAACTGTAAGAATCCGATGATTGCTGGTTTTGCCAATATGCGGGGTGATGGGATAGATAATGCGTTGAAAAGGCTTCATTCCGCCGGGTGCCAGTCGAAGAAAACCATGATGAAAAAGGGGTGCTCGTATTGCAAATGCTGCCTCGTAAAGAATACTTAACCATCTGCAGGAGACCGAACTACTGGCAACCTCATCAAGGGGCACCCCGATTTCTGGCAAGTTTGCCGGCCAGTCCACCTCTTTTGGTTGCGTTAGATAATAAAGACGCATTGATCGGGATTGCCGGATCGACACCAGATTTTTAATCTTGGCGGCGCTTACTTCCATCAGGGCAGCGGGCGCATCTTTGCCAGCCAGCGAAAGGTCCGCAAGACGACGCAGATTGCCTGATTTGATAGCCGCCTGAGCATTCTCGGAGTTATAAAGCTCAAGATTGCTCATAACCTGACCTTCATTTTCGCGCTCAATCGCTCCAAGTGCTCGAAGGCTGAGCTGAAGGCAGATTTCCTGGCAAGACATTTCTTCAGAGATCAATCTGCCAACATGAAGCGTCATGCGCGATTCATGATCCATCGCGCGCAATGCCCGCATCATATTAATAAGGGCTGATTCACTAGCACGGCGATGCAGTGAAATCTGAAAATCACCGTTGATTCGACGCGCCATAGCCCCGCCGTCCGGCGGCGTTTTTCCGATGCTCGCCTGAGTGATCCCTGAGCGGTTTATCGTGATTTGCGCACGCATGTAAATCCAGTCACTAGTTTTATTGTTAACCAAATGCCCAAAATGCAGATATGATTGATTAGCAACATTGATTTCAATTAGGGCTTTTAGTCTGTCGTTTAGGCAGGTTTTTCAATTCCATTTCCGAGCGATTTCCAGTGTCTCGTCTAGTTTCCAGCACCATGTGCCGCACCATGTTCAGATTGCATGTCCAGATTGCACCGCAATTAAGATCATGTAATCCTTTCACAAATAGGTTAATTTCTCGTCAACTTTTTCCAAAAAACGAAAAAACTTACAGCTAGACTTGGTTCCTGCGTGTTTTACCGAATTTTGGCCCCGAATTTTGGCCCCGAATTTTGACTTATTATGTTCGCCAAGAGGCTACCCCCCTTTGTTGTCTTTGTACTGCTTTGTCTTTGTACTGCTTCGCGTTACACTAGGAAAATGTGAAGGATGCGAAAATGGTGAAGGATCAGAATATCTCCAGAGAACCGGATGCTCCAATTGACGGCCCGATCAACGCGCCAGCTGACGCCATTCGCAAAGTGCGCCAATCGGCACCGCAGGAATTTGACATATCCATTGCTGCTGATGGGAGCTGGTATCATGAAGGGGGGCACATTGGACGTCCCGCGTTGGTACGGCTATTTGCAACGGTTCTCCGCCGTGAGGAAGATGGCAGCTATTGGCTGGTGACTCCGGTAGAACGCGGGCGAATTACCGTGGAGGATGCGCCGTTTGTTATTGTCTCGATGTCGCGTGATGAGGGTGATTTTGATGCTACTGGTCCGACTGCTCCCACCCAGCGGTTGCGGTTTGTAACGAACGTCGGTGATGAGGTGATTCTGTCGGCTGCGTGCCCGCTCCGTATGGATATCTCGGCCAGGTCGACAAAGCGCCCTATTTCCGATTCTGCCACCGGGCCAGACGCCGGTGAAAATCTTCGCCCGTATGTTCTAATCCGCGATGGTCTGGAGGCGCGGGTTGACCGTCCGGTGTTTTATGAGCTTGCCAAGATTAGTGTCGAAGGCCCGCAAGGTGTCTTTGGCGTATGGAGCGAGGGTACATTTTTTCCGCTAGAAAGGGGCGACTTATGAATTCGGCAAATCTACCTATTATCCCTGAAAAACTTAACCCGATCCCTGTGCGCCTAAATGCCGAGGCTGGGCGTCCATCTGCGGTTCTGGTCGGGCTTATTGCTGGGGATGATGGCTGGCAGGTGATTATGACCGAACGCGCGCATCATCTAGCTCATCATGCTGGTCAGATCAGCTTTCCGGGCGGCAAGGTTGAAGGCAGCGATGCTAGTCTGATTGACACTGCGCTTCGTGAAGCTGGTGAAGAGGTGGCACTGCCGCGTGATCAGGTTGAAATTATCGGGGGGTTGAATACGGTGGTCAGCCCGGCCGGATTTATTGTGCAGCCCATTGTTGGTCTCGTTGCACCAAACATCGACTTGATCGCCGCACCTTACGAAGTGGCGGAAATTCTTATTCTGCCTCTTGCGCCGCTGCTTGATCCGACACGTCATGGCCGCGAAACTTTTCTTCGTAATGGCACACCGCGTGATGTATCTTTAATTAATCATGATCAGCATCATATATGGGGATTGTCGGCGTCGATCCTGATTGACCTTGCTGGACGGGGTGAGGGCGGCATTCTGCCTTCGAAGGGAATATGAAGAGAGTTTAGCCCCATATTATTGGGCCCCAGATTTTTGAATTGAAGAGTAAGACCAGATTTTTGAATTGAAGAGTAAGAGAGGAGTGGCATCATGCGTAAATACTTAATTATCGCAACAGCGATTCTGGCTGCCATTCTGGTAATGAGCCTGATTAAATCTTGGCAGGCACGGCGCGCCAAAGCGAAGGGCGAAACCCTGCCCAAAAATGCAGGCATTGGCATGGCACATCTGATCGGTGCGCTGGTCGGGCTTGCGGTGTTTTTTGTTGGTGCGGTAGCGCTGGAACAAGGCGCATCAGCGCCGGAAGGTGTTTATAAACCTGCCCAGCTTAACGATGGCAAGGTTACATCGGGCGGTTTTGCCGACACATCTAGCGGCAAAAACTGAGTCTATCATGACTGGTTTTGCATGACTGGCGTAGCATGACTGATTTTCCCATCTCGCCGCTGGCGCGGCAGATTTTTGATATCGCGGCGGCGATTAATAGTGAAGCTAGGATCGTTGGTGGCGCTGTTCGTGATTGGGCGGCGGGCCTTGCTGCGGGTGATGTTGATATGGCGATTGCCGCCCCGATCGAAGACGCTGCAGCCGCTTTTCGGGCGCGCGGTTTGAAGGTTGTGGATACCGGACTTTCTCACGGTACAGTGACAGTGGTTGGCGATGGCGAAGTGATCGAAGTTACCCAGACGCGCATTGATGTGGATACAGATGGGCGGCATGCCGTCGTTGCCTTTAGTGATGATTGGTCGGGGGATGCGGCGCGCCGTGATTTTACCATCAATGCCATTTATATTGACGCAAACGGCGCTATTTTTGATCCGCTGGACGGGCGCGCTGATTTGGCGGCTGGTATTTTGCGTTTTGCTGGTGATCCGGTGGTGCGGTTGCAAGAGGATGCGCTGCGAATGCTACGATTTTGTCGCTTTGTGCCACGGTTCGCCAGCGCTGGAACAGATGCTGCGGCGCTGGATGCGCTTCAGGTGCAGGCGCCGAACCTTGCCAGACTGTCGGGAGAGCGGGTTGCCGGCGAATGCCGCAAACTGTTTGGCGCTCCTAACGCTTTTGCGGGCGTTTCCGTTATGCAGGATTGCGATTTGGCAAAGCCAGCGCTTGGCGTTGATCTGATTGCGTCACGTCTGCATCATTTTCCCGCTTTTGATCTGCTTGGCAGCGGATTGGGCGGCGATGCGGCGATGCTGTGGCTGGTCACATTGGCAGGCTGTACGGACGCCGGTAGTGCAAAAATTTTGTCGGACAGGTTACGGCTATCGCGCCGTGAATCGCGGTTCTTGAAACAGCTAGATTCGTCCGGATCACGCATATCGGAAGATAATCTATCCGGGGAAAAGTTATCTGGCCCTGATTGGCGCCGCACCGCCTGGTTTATTGAAAAAGATGAAGCCAATCCGGCGGCGCTTTATGCGGTTTCATGCGCTAGGGCCGAGCGTTGCGTAGACCCTGCCAGATATGATGAGATCGCCCGGTGGAGTCCGCCGGAATGCCCTGTTTCCGCGTCTGACTTATTGTCGCAAGGCGTTGACAAAGGCCCGGCGCTGGGGGAGATGTTACGCGCCGCCGAACATCTTTGGGTGGCGAATGATTTTTCCTTAACCAAGGACCAGCTCCTAGCCAAATTATAAAATTGCCAAATCATAGATTCATATCTGCTTAAAAGGAAAGCGCGCCGGACACTATCGCGCGCCTGCCAGACAAAAAGAACGAAAGAGCTTATCCATGCCTGAGTCAAAAATACCCGAACGTAAGGCTGCTGCTACGGCATGGTTTGCTGCGCTTCGCGATGATATTTGCGCAACTTTCGAATCGATTGAGGCTGAGCTGACGGGCACCGAAAAATCCACGATGCCTGCTGGCAGTTTTGAGCGCAAAAAATGGCAGCGCGATGGCGGCGGCGGCGGCGAGATGAGCGTTATGCATGGCCGCGTTTTTGAGAAGGTCGGGGTTAATATCTCAACCGTTCACGGCGAATTTTCCGAGGAGTTCAGGCATAAAATCCCGGGCGCCGATAAGGATGGCCAATTCTGGGCCGCTGGAATTTCACTGGTGGCACACCCCGCCAATCCGCATGTTCCGTCTGCGCACATGAACACGCGGTTTATCGTAACATCACGCGCGTGGTTTGGCGGCGGCGGTGATTTGACACCGATGCTAGAGGATGATGGTGCAGGCGACAGTTTTCACGCGGCAATGAAGGCCGCCTGCGACGCGCATGATCCAGAATACTACGCGCGCTACAAAAAATGGTGTGACGAATATTTCTATCTTCCGCACCGGGGTGAGGCGCGCGGCGTTGGCGGCATTTTCTATGATAATCTGGCCACTGCTTCAACAAATAATGACGCGGAAGATGATGGCTGGGAGGCGGATTTCGCCTTCACGCGTGATGTAGGCCAGCATTTTCACAAAGGGTATGCAGATATCATTCGGAACCGAATGAACAAAAGCTGGACGCCGGAGCAGCGCCACCAGCAACTGGTTAAGCGCGGGCGTTATGTCGAGTTCAACCTGCTATATGACCGCGGTACTTTATTCGGCCTGAAGACGGGCGGAAACATCGAGGCGATCCTGATGAGTCTGCCGCCGGAAGTGCGCTGGCCTTAAGCATTTTGACGCCGGCAATAACGGCGACAATAATGGTGTCATGGGGTGCGACGCTACGCCCGCCCATTTTTTGGTAAAGAGTGGCATAATAGTATGGGAAAGCGATTGGTGTCGTGCTAAATAGTCTGCCTGAGGGGTGTCAAAAGACGCTGTTTAGAGACGTTCTTCACGGTACCAAAAGCTAAGGGTGCCAATAACTAAGGTGTACCAAAACCTAAGGCGCACCAAGACCTAAGGTGTAATTTAAAAAGCGCCTCAAGATTAGGGTAATGGCAGGCTGAGTGTCAGCGTGCCGGTTTTATCGGGCAGAATACTGATAGAGGGAATAATGGCTAATTCTAAACCCACGCCCAAGACGGCGCCTCCCAACACTGAGGCTGGTGATGTCCGTGACCCGGGCAGGCGCGACTTTATGGTCGTTGCAACATATGCCATGGGCGCAATCGGCGCCGCTGCAGTCGGATGGCCGCTGATCGACCAAATGAACCCTGCCGCTGATACGTTGGCACTTGCCAGCACAGAGGTGGATGTCTCAAAAATTGTTGAGGGTCAGGCGATCACCGTGACGTGGCGCGGCAAGCCGGTCTTTATCCGGCATCGCACGGCGAATGAGATTGCCCTTGCAAACGGGGTCGATGATGCTGATCTGCGTGACCCACAACAAGATGAGGCGCGTGTGCAACGCCCGGAACTGTTGGTTATTGTCGGGGTTTGCACGCACCTTGGTTGCGTTCCGCTTGGTCAAAAAACTGGTGATGTGAAGGGTGATTATGATGGGTGGTTCTGCCCATGTCATGGTTCGCACTACGACACATCGGGCCGTATTCGCAAGGGACCTGCGCCTACCAATCTTGAAGTGCCCCCCTATTCATTCCTGTCCGAGGGCGTGATTCGCATCGGTTGATCTGTTCGTTCTGCTGGAGGCTTTTGCTGCCATGTCTGCTGATAAATTTTCAAATCCCGTCGTAAAGTGGATTGATCATCGTCTTCCTATTTTCTCGATGCTTGATCATGAAAAATACGATTATCCGGTTCCAAAGAACCTAAATTATATGTGGAATTTCGGTGTTCTTGCCGGATTGGCGCTGGTGATTATGATTGTCACCGGCATCGTTCTGGCGATGAACTACACCGCCCATGTTGACCATGCATTTAATTCGGTTGAGCGGATTATGCGTGACGTCAATCATGGTTGGCTGATTCGCTACATTCATATGAATGCGGCCAGTTTCTTCTTCATTGTCGTTTATATTCATATTTTCCGAGGGCTCTATTACGGGTCCTACAAGGCACCAAGAGAGCTGTTATGGATTTTGGGTGTGGTGATCTTCTTGCTGATGATGGCGACAGCTTTCATGGGTTACGTGTTGCCATGGGGTCAGATGAGCTTTTGGGGAGCGACGGTTATTACCAACCTGTTCTCGGCCATACCGTTTGTGGGTGAAAGCATTGTCACATTCCTTTGGGGCGGATTCTCGGTTGATAACCCAACACTGAACCGGTTTTTCTCATTGCATTATCTGATGCCGTTCCTGATTGTTGGTGTTGTTGTGCTGCACATCGTTGCGTTGCACCGGTTTGGCTCAAACAACCCGATCGGCATTGATGCCAAGGGTGCGCAAGATACGATTTCCTTCCATCCTTATTATACAATTAAGGATATGGTCGGCGTCGCAATGTTCTTGTTGCTGCTGGCTGTTGCCGTGTTCTTTTTCCCTAATGCCATGGGCCATCCGGACAATTACATTCCGGCAAACCCGATGCAGACTCCAGCGCACATCGTTCCAGAATGGTATTTCCTACCCTTCTACGCGATCCTGCGTGCGGTACCTGACAAGCTTGGCGGCGTGCTGTTGATGTTTGGCGCGATTTTGGTGCTGTTCGTCTTGCCGTGGCTAGACCGCTCGCCGGTACGCTCGGCACGCTTTCGTCCGCTGTTCCGCATTTTCTTCTGGTTGCTGTTTATTGATGCGCTTGCGCTTGGATATCTTGGCGGTATGCCTGCCGAGGGTATCTATGTTGTGCTCTCACGGATTGCGACGGCATGGTACTTCATGCATTTCCTGTTGATTTTGCCACTGCTTAGCGTTTTTGAAACCACCAAGCCGTTGCCGAAATCGATTTCCGAACCGGTGTTGGCGGGTGGAACAGGAGCAGTTAATGCGTAAATTCATAATCGCTTCTGCTGTAATGCTAGCCTCAATCGCCGGAATGAGCGGGTCTGCCAATGCTGCTGGCGGCCCGGTCAGTCTGATCAAGGGTGAATGGAGTTTTTCCGGACCTTTCGGTTATTTTGATAAGGCTGCCATGCAGCGCGGTTTTCAAGTATATCGCGAGGTGTGCGCTGGCTGTCATGGTCTGGAATATATCGCGTTCCGTAACCTTGCCGATCTTGGCTATAACGCGGCCGAGATTAAAGCTATCGCCGCTGAATATGAGGTCGTGGACGGGCCGGATGATGATGGTGAGATGTTTATGCGCCCTGGCCGGGCTGCGGATCCCGTTCCCTCGCCTTACCGTAATGATAATGAGGCTCGGGCCAACAACAACGGTGCTCTGCCCCCGGATCTGTCATTGATTGCAAAGGCGCGTGCGAATGGTCCGGATTATCTCTACAGCCTGCTTATCAGCTATCAGGATGCACCGGGCGATGTAGAGGTTCCCGAAGGCATGTATTATAATTCTGCCTATGCGGGGCATCTGATCGCGATGCCGCAGCCAATCTATGGCGATGATGTCGAATATTCGGATGGCGCGCCAACCAGCACCGAAAGCCTTTCCGCTGACGTTACGCATTTCCTGATGTGGGCTGCTGAGCCAAAGATGGAAATTCGTAAGCGAATCGGAGTGGCGGCGGTATTTTTCCTGTCGATCTTTTTGATCATGTCATATGTATCAAAGCGCCGGGTCTGGGCCGATCTTCATTGACAGGTTTTTCTGCCTGAAATTGAGTGCAAATAATAAATCTACAAAACCCCCCAGCTTCGGCGCGGGGGTTTTTAGTGTCTATTATCCGCCTTATTCCGGTTGATGTTGCTATTTTGGTGTGGTCACGGCGTTCAGGAACGTAATTGTCCGGTCCCACGCCACCATCGCCGCATCAGCGTTAAATTGCGCCCGCACGTCACAGTTAAAGCCGTGGTCGGCATCGTAGATATGCGTTGTAACAGCGGGGTCAGCATTGTCCTGAGCGGCAATAAATGCGTTCACTCCCGTCATCGGAATACCGGCATCCTGATTGCCGAAATGCGCCATAACCGGGCAGTTGGCCCGCAGCTCGGCAGTGCCCGGCAACTCGCCGCCATAATAAGAGACTGCCCCCGCCAACCCGTCAAGGCTGGTAGCGGCGCGCCATGCCAGAGACCCGCCCCAGCAATATCCGACAATTGTAACCGGACCAGCCGCCGCAGCAGCTTCAATGGCGGCTGAAATATCCATAATAGCCTCTGCATCAACCGCGTTTTTCAGCGCCATGCCACGGGTTTTTCCGTCCTCGTCATAGGCAAGCTCAACTCCGGACTCAGCGCGATCAAACATGGCTGGCGCGACTGCATAAAACCCCGCCTCAGCAAAGCGGCGCGGCAAGTCCTTGATATGCGCGTTCAGTCCGAAAATTTCTTGCAGCACAACAACTCCGCCGCGTGCTGTCTGCGGGTCTCCGGCAGCAGAGGCAGCCAGCTTGACACCATCTTGCGCAGTTAACTCGATCATCTTGTTCGCCATGTTCATAGTCCTTTTCTGGTTACCGCCATCTGCCCATCTGCCCACCTATTTTGGTTGGGGTGATGAAAGTTTACCCGTTATCAGACGTTGAATCGGAAATGAAATACATCACCATCGACGACTTTATAGTCTGATCCCTCGATGCGCAATTTTCCTGCATCGCGCGCCCCTGATTCACCGCCGCATTCAACGTAGTCGCCGAACGAGATTGTCTCAGCCCGGATGAAGCCGCGCTGAAAATCTGTATGAATTGCTCCGGCAGCTTCGGGTGCACTTGATCCGGCAGGAACGGTCCATGCCCGCGCCTCTTTCGGGCCAACGGTAAAGAAGGTCAAAAGATCAAGAAGACCGTAACCCGCGCGAATCAGGCGGGCCAGCCCGGCCTCTTCAAGCCCCAGCTCGCTCAGGAATTCGGCCTTATCTTCGCCGTCTAACTGGGTAATTTCGGCCTCAATAGCTGCTGAAACCACAACATGGGCGGCACCTTCATCGGCGGCATAGCTGGCAACTGCAGCAGTATGATCATTGCCGGTGGAGGCCTCCGCTTCGGCAACATTACAGACATAAAGAACCGGTTTCGCTGTCAGCAACTGCATATAGGGAAGGCGCTTTGTCTCATCGTCAGTCAAACCGGTGACGCGCCGCGCCGGAATGCCGTCAGACAATTGTGCAAAGATTTTTTCCATCAAAGCAAGGTCGCGCTTGGCTTCAGCGTCACCGCCCCGGCTTTTCTTGACCAGCGCTGCCATCCGCTTTTCCAGAGAATCAATATCGGCAAGCATCAATTCGGTCTCGACCGTAGCTGCGTCACGCAGCGGGTCGACTGATCCGTCAACATGAGTGATCTCACCATCCTCAAAACAGCGCAGCACATGGGCAATGGCATCAACTTCACGGATGTTACCAAGGAACTGGTTGCCAAGCCCTTCGCCTTTGGATGCGCCGCGTACCAGTCCGGCAATATCAACAAATTCCAGTTGGGTGGGAATGATGTTTGCCGAGGAAGCGAGCTTGGCAAGGCTCATCAACCGCTGGTCAGGAACCGCTACCCGGCCAGTGTTGGGCTCAATCGTGCAGAACGGGTAATTTGCTGCCTCAGCAGCGGCAGTCTCGGTCAGCGCATTGAACAGGGTTGATTTGCCAACATTGGGCAGCCCGACAATTCCACAATTAAAGCCCATGTAAGTTCCCTTTTCGCTCTGTCCTGCCTTGTTTTTTAGCAGGCGTCTTCATCATTATCGTTAGATGGTATCATCATCAGGCGTTTGCTGTGGTTTTGGTGCAGGTGCCAGAAAGGCGACGCGGCTCATAAACCCACCATCATCATGTGCGGCAAGCCGGTCAGCCTCAATAGCAATTGCGTGAAGTAAATCTTCCAGCCATCCTTTTTGCTCATCCGCAGCAAAATCCATCAAAACCCATTTGCGAATATCAATCTTGGACCCTGGGATCACCTGTTCGGGCCTGCCTACGCCGATTCGGATACGCCAATATTCGGCGCCAATATGTCGGTCAATATCGCGAATGCCGTTATGCCCACCATGTCCGCCGCCGCGTTTAATGCGCAGCTTGCCCACCGCTAGATCAATCTCGTCATAAAAAACGAAAACATCTTCAGGCGGGATTTTATAAAAACGGGCAAGTTCGGCAACGGGAAGACCGGACTTATTCATGAAGCTCTGAGGTTTGGCTAGCAGGATTTTTTCGCCGCCAAGCCGTCCTTCACAGACCAATGCTCCGGTTCGGGCCTTCCAATCAGAGAAGTCATGCTGATCTGCCAGACGGTCAACCGCCATAAAACCGGCATTATGCCGGTTTCTGGCGTATTCTTTTCCGGGATTCCCAAGGCCTGCAAATAGCAGCATGGTGCCCTCTATCTGGCTGGCTTTATAGCAAATGCGTTATGAATAGCTGCCGTTAGGGCAGGGCCGGATATTTGTCCGGCCCGCCACCAACTTAGCTGTCGTCTTCTGAAGTTTCTTCGGCTTCTGCCTCGGTCTCTTCATCTTCATTCTTTACGCCGCCGCCAGGTGATGCCAGCGTTGCGACAGTAAAGTCACGATCCGTAATTGTCGGCGTTACCCCATCCGGCAACGGAATGGAGCTAATATGGATTGAATCGCCGATTTTAACGCCGTCAAGATCAATGGTGATCTTTTCAGGAATGGCCGAGGCCGGACAGTTCAATTCAACTTCATGGCGGACAATGTTCAAAACACCGCCAACGCGAATGCCGGGGCAGGTATCTTCATTGATGAATTCAACCGCAACCGCAACCGCAACCGTAGCGGATGAAGAAACGCGCAGAAAATCCATATGCATGATGACGTCAGAAACTGGATGAAATTGAATGTCACGGGCCAGAACAGTTGATTTACTGCCAGCAACATCGATTTCCAGCAACCGGCCATAAATACCAGCTTGATGGACGATCTTGGTGATTTCGCGGGATTGCATATTAATCCCTACGGGGGCTTTTTTGTTACCGTAAATTACGGCAGGAACCAGACCTGCGCGGCGTGCCGCACGGGCGGACCCCTTACCGACCCGTTCGCGCTCAGTAGCGCTAATGGTTGTTATGTCAGACATTGTGATGCTCCATTTCTAGGACAATGTGCCGTGCCTCCAGGGGTGCACAGCGGGCCGAGATATAGGCTTATATTGTTTAGAACTCAAGGAAAAACGCGGATTGCGTGCCGCGATATGATGATCTGCCGTGACGCCGCCTAAAACAGGGTCGAAACAGACCGTTCTTCGTTGATCCGCCGGATGGCTTCGCCCAGCAGTGGGGCGACCGAAAGATGCCTGATATTCCGGGCTACCCGCACCGCCTCGGTGGCCGGAATTGAATCTGTAGTCACCAGAGAATTCAGTGGAGATGATGCGACTCTGCTGACCGCGCCGCCCGAAAGTACACCGTGGGTTACATAGGCATCGACGCTCAACGCACCGCTTTCAATCAACGCCGACGCCGCATTGCACAGCGTTCCTCCCGAATCGACAATATCATCGACCATAATACAATGCCGCCCATCCACATCACCGATAATGTTCATCACTTCGGAGACACCAGCTTTTGGCCGACGTTTATCAATAATCGCAAGATCAGCTCCCAGACGCTTGGCCAGCGAGCGTGCCCGCACAACGCCGCCAACATCCGGTGATACAATCATCAGATTGCCGTTGTTGTAGCGCTCTTTAATGTCTGAGATGAACACCGGAGCCGCAAACAGATTATCGGTCGGAATATCAAAAAAGCCTTGAATCTGACCAGCGTGCAGATCAATGGTCAGCACCCGGTCCGCTCCGGCAGATGTAATCAGATTAGCCAGAAGCTTGGCTGAAATAGGCGTGCGCGGACCAGATTTCCGGTCCTGACGGGCATAGCCGTAATAGGGAAGAACTGCGGTCACACGGCGGGCAGATCCGCGGCGCAAGGCATCGAGTGCTACCAAAAGTTCCATCACGTTATCATTTGCCGGAAAGCAGGTGGATTGAACAACAAAAACGTCCTCACCGCGGACGTTCTCGCCGATTTCGACGAACACCTCCATATCAGCAAACCGGCGCACATCAGCTTGCGTCAGTGGAACATCGAGATAAGCGGCAATCGCTTCCGCCAGAGGACGGTTGCTGTTGCAAGAAAGAATCTTCATCTAGAACTCGATCATTACCTGAGAGGTAGTCTTGGAACACCTGAAACTGTTGATAGCAACCACCTTATCGGGGAGCAAGATGCTAAGCGCAGCTTTGTCATATAAATGTAATTTTATTTTCATCACATAAAGCAACTTGCCATCAGTCCGAGCACTAAAAGCCCTAGGAAAATATAAAGATGCGGCATGTTCTTCCAACCTTATCGAGACCGTTCGTCAGGGTTAAAGTGTGCGGGCAATTATTGATATCTGTCGCCCACAATCGGCCATTTTGGTATGCGTGGCACGGCGATGTGAGAAAAATGGCAGAGAATCAGCAAAATCATCTTTGTCCTTTGAGTCCGGATCGCTCAAACGGCCATTTACTTCGCCGCTGATACCTTGATCATAATAGGTATCAACGCCGCAATCATGCACTGTCATAACGCCGCAGGCCGCGAGTTGATACTGAACCAGCCCCGCCAGATCAAAGCGGAACCGCGGCCCGTCTTCATTGCTAATGATTGGGGCACCAAGGCTGGGGGCATAGGTGCCATCATCCGGGGCAAAACAAGCAGCGGCTAAATCGCGAAATGACGGTGCTACCATCGCCAGCACCTCATCGCGCATCGCGCTACCGACCTGATAGCTTGGCTGGCGGATTGTCGGGCCGATCAACGCAGTGATATTCGTGGCCCCGGCCCGGCGCATTGCATCCGTTGTGTTGGCAACAATACCGCCCGCCGCACCGCGCCACCCAGCATGACATGCGCCGATCACTTTGCCCTCCTCATCCGCAAGCAGTAGAGGTAGGCAGTCCGCGGTCAGAATTGTCAGGCCAAGATTGCCGCTTGTTGTCACCAATCCGTCGGCCCGGATCATCTGGTCACGGTCTTCCACGCTCATGTCGCCTGCGGCCTCGATATCGTCCTGGCTTGGTCCTGACAGGGCTGTGGGCAGCTCGTAATTCACGCCCGCCCGCGCAGCGACATCTTCGATCTGGTTGCGGATTGGTGCGACCCAGGGGGCATTCGGCGGGCTGTCGCGCAAAAGCTGATCCCAAGTTCGAAATGCGGCATCCGGTCGATCGACCTGCATCAGAAACGCCCCCAGATAATACCGCGATGTCGGATGTTCGGGATCGCGCTGCAAGGCCTGTCGCAACGCGGCTTCGGCCTCGGTCGAG
>CALLKZ010000050.1:0-11720 GCA_938082345.1 uncultured Alphaproteobacteria bacterium | reverse complement strand
ATCATGAAAGAATCCGACATCATGGGGATTATCGACTGACCGTCATGCGGAATATTCCAGCGGAAGATCACAGGATCTTACCTGCCTTAAACCGTGACTGAATAAACACAGAAGGATGAAAGAAAATGGCTGCTAAGGAAGTCAAATTCGGCTCAGATGCCAGAACTCGGATGCTTGAGGGCGTCGATATTCTAGCCAATGCCGTAAAAGTAACGTTGGGCCCAAAAGGCCGTAACGTTGTTCTCGAAAAATCATTCGGCGCACCCCGCATCACCAAAGATGGTGTGACTGTCGCCAAAGATATCGAGCTGAAGGATAAGTTCCAGAACATGGGCGCACAGATGGTGCGTGAAGTTGCATCAAAAGCCAACGACGTTGCTGGCGACGGTACAACTACTGCTACAGTTCTGGCCCAGTCGATTGCTCAGGAAGGCGCCCGCGCCGTTGCTGCTGGCATGAACCCGATGGACCTGAAGCGCGGTATCGACATGGCAGTTGACGCTGTTGTTGAATCACTCGAAGCGCGTTCACAGAAAATCTCAACTTCAGACGAGGTTGCGCAGGTTGGTACAATTTCGGCCAATGGTGAAGAAGAAATCGGCAAGATGATTGCCGAAGCCATGGAGCGTGTTGGCAATGAAGGTGTGATCACCGTCGAAGAAGCCAAGAGCCTGGACACCGAGTTGGACGTTGTTGAGGGCATGCAGTTTGACCGCGGTTATCTGTCACCTTACTTCGTAACTGATGCTGAAAAAATGCGTGTAGCTCTGGAGGATCCCTACATTCTTCTCCACGAGAAAAAACTCGCAAATTTACAGGACATGCTGCCGATTCTGGAAAAGGTTGTTCAGTCTGGTCGCCCGCTGCTGATCATCGCTGAGGACATCGAAGGCGAAGCTTTGGCTACATTGGTTGTGAACCGTCTTCGTGGCGGTCTGAAGGTTGCCGCTGTTAAGGCGCCTGGCTTTGGAGATCGCCGTAAAGCGATGCTCGAAGACATTGCAATTCTGACCAAGGGTTCGGTTATTTCTGAGGAAGTCGGCATCTCACTAGATGCAGTGACTTTGGACATGCTGGGTTCAGCCAAGCGTGTTGAAATCACCAAGGACGAGACAACAATCGTTGACGGAACCGGCGACAAGAGCGAAATCGAAGCTCGGTGTTTGCAGATTCGTGCGCAGGCTGAGGATACCACCTCCGATTACGATCGTGAAAAGCTTCAGGAGCGTCTGGCAAAGCTTGCTGGCGGTGTTGCAGTTATTCGCGTTGGCGGTGCTACAGAGGTTGAAGTGAAAGAGCGCAAGGACCGCGTTGATGATGCGATGCACGCCACGCGCGCAGCCGTTGAAGAAGGCATTGTTGCTGGAGGCGGTGTTGCGCTGGTTAAGTCAATCTCGTCACTCGATAGTCTCAAACCAACAAACCGTGATCAGGAAGTCGGCGTTGAAATTGTTCGCCGTGCTTTGCAGGCTCCGGCCCGTAATATTGCTGATAACGCCGGAGCCGAAGGCTCGGTCATTGTTGGCAAGCTGATGGAAGGCAAAAGCGATACCGAAGGCTATGACGCTGCCAACGGTGTGTTTACCGATATGATAAAAGCTGGTGTGATCGACCCAACAAAGGTTGTTCGCTCATCGTTGCAAAACGCGGCATCGGTTGCTTCATTGCTGATCACCACCGAGGCAATGGTTGCTGAAAAGCCTGAGTCAAAAGAAGGCGGCCCACCTGCAGCCCCTGATATGGGCGGCATGGGCGGCATGGGTGGAATGGGCTTCTAATCCAGCCAATTCAAAAATACCCAAGCATAAAAATAAGGCCGGGGGCACAATGCTTCCGGCCTTTTGCATGCGGCTCACTATGTTTGAGCAAAACCCGCAGAACCAAATTCTTTGTCCCCCTCTTGTGGGTAATTTTTTCAGATAAACTTTATTAGGCGGCAAACTGATAAGGATTTTTGGAGTCCTCAACCCGCTCAATTCTGATTTGATTTTTTGGTGATTGCGGCGTGACTACGGCACTGAGTTCTTTAACACCATAAGATAGCTTGATGCCAAGCGTATCGCGCGCAATCTGGCGCAGCGTCATGCCCATCATCATCAACAATGCCAAAGATCGTCAGGTAAAGTTGCCAGCCTTGCCATTCTAATAGGTATGCCAGTCTAATAGGTATGCCAGTCTAATCGGCATGCCAAATTAATCACCTTGGTCTTCGGTTGGATTCAAAAATTCTTTGCTTCGGGCGATGGCTTCGGCAAGGCCGACGCGTTCAATCGGGGCGCCTTCGGGAAAGGCGCTGGTCAGGCGTGTGGGCAGGCGGCTGTCCAGCATCACAAACACGCCGCGGTCATCAGCACGCCGGATTAACCGGCCAAATGCCTGACGCAACTTCAGCCTTGTTATGCGGTCAACCCATGCGTCTCGGCCCTGCCATTCGGCGCGGGCCTTGAATAGAATATCGGCGCGTGGCCAAGGCATTCGATCGAAAATAATCATCCGCAATGCCTCTCCTGGAACATCAATGCCGTCGCGCACTGCATCGGTCCCCAACAGGCATGAATGCGGCTCCTCGCGGAAAATCTGTAACAATGTTTGTAAGTTCATCCGGTCAACATGCTGGGCATAAAGGGGCAGGCCTTCGGCTTCAAGGCGGCGGTTCAATTCGGGATGCGCTGCGCGAAGCCGTCTGATTGCGGTGAACAACCCCAGTGCGCCGCCGCCAGCCGCGCTCATTAAAGCCGCCATCGCTGCTGCGGTCGCTTGCGGACGTTCGCGCTCAACATCATTCACAATCAGAATGCGCGTCTGTTTGGCATAGTCAAAAGGTGAGGCAAATCCCGCCCGCATCGCAGGATGTTCAAGATGCATCACACCGGTCATCACCAACGCCGATTTCCATGGGGTGGGATCGCCCATTCCGGCCATTCCGCCCATTTCAGCCATTCCAGACTTATTATTGGTTGCTTTGGGCTCGGGCGAATCTGGTTCATCTGCTTTGGTGTTTTTCTGGTCAGGCTTTAGCGCAGGCAACGGATCACGCAGCGTTGCCGAAGTGATGGCAACCCCGTGCGATGGCTCCAGTACAGTGCTGGCAAACGGTACCGTGGGATCAAGCCAATGCCGCGCCACCCCCACATCACGGTCCTGACCATCAATACGGTCAATCTGCATCCAGTCAACAAACCCTTCGGCAGGTCCCGAAATGATGCTGTCGAGCAGGGCTTGCCATCCTGAAACTGGGCCGGCCGCGCGCAGTTCCAGCCCTCGGATTGCCCCTTCCAGCCGGGCCCGCTCGGGGCTCTCCAGGTCTTCGGCCTTGTCGTCCAGAATTTTCTTCAGACGCGATGCCAGCTGGCGCAACGGAATGGCTAGTGCGGCCAATGACTTGCGCAAGGGCGCGGCGGCGGCGATCAGATCATCGGCGGCGGGATGAAGATAGGCTTGTAGATCGTAAGGGCTTTCCACATCGCTGGCACGGGCATAGAGCGAGTGGCGCAATGCCATAAAGAATGCTTCGGTTGGGCCGGCTGGTTGGGAATTACTGATCCGCTTTTGCCACCCCTGCCCGGGCAGATCACGCGCTGCCTCCAGCGCCGCATCGAGGTCCTCAAGGGCATTTTTATCATCGGCCACCAGCTCATCGAGGCGGCGTTTTAGACCGCGTGCCCGTCCTCGTCTGCCATCTTCGGCGCCCCTAATCCAGTTCCGCATTTCAGCAGATTCCTGTGCGCTCAGATATATCGAAAACGCACTATCGGCCGCATCAAACACATGATGGCCTTCATCAAAGACATAACGGGTTGGTCGCCGCCGATCACCTGGTGGGGTATAGGCAGCATTGATCATAACGAGCGCATGATTGGTAATAACGATATCGGCGCGGCGCGACCGGCGAACAGATTTTTCGACAAAACAGCGGTTATAATGTGTGCAGGCGCTGTGGATACACTCTCCCCGCCTGTCAGCCAGTCCGACCGTTTGCGCGCGTCCCATCAAATCGGTCAGCCATGCAGGAAAGGTTGGTCCGGTTAAATCACCATCGCCGGTTGCGCCCGCCCACCGTGCCATTAATCCCAACGCGGTGCCGCGGCGCGGTGCGCCAGCAAGTTGCGATAATGCCTCCTCAAGATTAAGAAGGCACAGGTAATTTTCGCGGCCTTTTCGAATCACCACCTTGCGCGCCCATTCACCGCTGTCGGCATAAAGACGCGTCAGCTCAGACGCAATCTGATGTTGCAAGGTACGGGTAAAGGTCGAAATCCAGACCGCTGCCCCGTTCTTTTCCGCCCACAGCGTCGCCGGAGCCAGATAGCCGAGCGTTTTTCCCGTTCCTGTGCCCGCCTCGGCCAGCACTATGGCAGGGGTTGGGCCAGCGTCAGGTGTATCAAATCCGGCGGCCAGCGCGGCGGCGTAATCAGATTGTGTGGTGCGCAACTCGGCATGTCCGCCAAGCATTGTTTTCAATCGCTCGCGCGCGGCATCGGCAAGAATGGGCGCGGCGCCCGGGGGTTGGGTTGCGGTAAAATCGGTAAATTCCGGAAGGCGTGACCAGATTGCCGCCATTCTGCCGTCGGGCGGGGCCGCTGGCGGCATGCTAAGACCAATATGGGCCAGTACTAGCGGGCCCCAACTCCACCCCGTTGCCGCCATCATTGTGGCAATGGCGCCTGCCTCCCGCAGATTGGCTGGCGGTTGTTCGGCAAGTTCATCTAGCAACATAAACGTTGCGCGCGGCAGCAATGCGGCCATGTCTTCACCGCCTTGAGGCAGCGGCAATGCCAGCTGGGCCGCCAGTCCGCGCGGTGTCGGCAGGCAAAACCGCGCTGGCCGCACAAACGCGTATAGCTCCATCACATCGAGACATGCCTCGATCTCGCATCCGGCGCGCGCTTCGCTCCAGCGGCGGTGACACAAAATCGGAACCGACTGATTAAGCCGTGCAATTGCCTCGCCGCGGGTGATGTTGGAAATTTCGCCCTGCTCGGATATCCAGATTAACCGGGTTCCTGCCGGATAAAAAACCGGCGCACTATGCAGTTCTGGAACAATGAGTCCCCCATTGCTGTTTTTTGGCACACCCTGCCCATCGGCAGAATTGGGATCAAATTCAGAATTGAAAGGAGGGTCCTGCATGCCCTTTGATATAGCGTTAATTCCGGCAAGCGACCAGTGATCAAATTTATGCTTTTGACTGATGATAGGCCAGCTCCTGATATTTGTTTGATAATAGGCCTGCCAGCGTTTGGCATAAGGTGCGCCCGTTCTGTGCCAACTAACTTGCTTGCATCCCTGTTTTCCGGCATAGATGGGCGCTATGCGCTAGCCGGAAGCGGGTGATTTATCTGCCGCATTAAGGCGCAAAATATTTTCCGATTTACGCAGGATAAACTGATGAGTGACGTTATTGCCAATTTGCAGGAATTCGCCAGCAATGCAAAAGCCTGGCCTTTTGCTGAGGCGCGTGATCTTGCCAAACGGTTGGAAAAATCGGGCGGCGGCGATACGGTTCTTTTTGAAACCGGATATGGCCCGTCCGGCCTACCGCATATTGGCACTTTCGGTGAGGTTGTTCGCACATCAATGGTGCGAAAGGCATTTGAGACGCTGACCGGGGCGAATACCCGGCTTGTGTGTTTTTCTGATGATATGGACGGCCTTCGCAAAGTGCCGGACAATATCCCTGATGGGGACCGGTTACTCAGCCCCTATCTGGGGATGCCGTTGACTGAGGTGGCGGACCCGTTTGGAACGCATTCCTCTTTTGGAGCGCATAATAATGCGCGGTTGCAGGCGTTTCTGGATTCCTTCGGGTTTGAATATGAATTTGTCAGCTCGACCGACTGTTATAAATCAGGTCAGTTTGATGACGGGTTGCGCACGGCCTTGTCTCGCTATGACGCCATCATGGATATTATGTTGCCAACATTGGGGGCTGAACGCCGCGAGACCTACAGCCCGTTTTTTCCAGTTTGCGCTGATACTGGCAAAGTGCTGCAGGCAAAGGTGATTGCAACGCACCCTGATCGGGACAGCATTACCTATCTTGATCCTGACACTGGTAGCGAAATTGAAACATTGGTCACTGGCGGGGCGTGCAAGCTGCAATGGAAGGCGGACTGGGCGATGCGCTGGTTTGTGCTGGGTGTTGATTATGAGATGGCGGGCAAGGATCTGATCGATTCGGTTCGGCAGTCCTCAAAGATCACCCGTGCGCTTGGCGGTAATCCGCCGATCGGTATTTCGTATGAGCTTTTTCTGGACGCCGCCGGAGAGAAAATATCAAAATCAAAAGGCAATGGTCTCAGCGTTGAAGAATGGCTTCGATATGGTAATCCGGAATCGCTATCGCTATTCATGTACGCCCAGCCGCGCCGGGCCAAACGAATGCATTTTGACGTCATTCCGAAAACCGTTGATGAATATTACCAGCACTGCAACAAGGCGGGGGATCAGACACCGGCCGAACTTCTGGAAAATCCGGCATGGCATATCCATGGCCGCGCACCCGGTGCAAGCGGTCTGCCGGTCAGCTATACATTATTGTTGAATCTGGCGTCAGTCTGCCTAGCCGAAAGCCCTGATATCATCTGGCGCTATGTCAGTGATTATGTTCCGGGGGTCAGTGCCGAAACGCACCCCGAACTCGACCGTATGATCGTCTATGCGGTAACTTATTATCAGGATCGTGTGCGTCCGCAAAAAATTTACCGTGCCGCTGATACCGTTGAGGCCGGTCATATTGAAAAGCTGATTGCCGCTCTCGAAACCTTGTCAGACACTGCTGCCGGCGAAGATTTTCAGTCAGCTGTCTATTCGATTGGCACTGCAGCAGGATATGAAAATCTACGGAGCTGGTTCCAGTGCCTGTATGAAGTTTTGCTTGGCCAGTCTGAGGGGCCGCGCATGGGATCATTCTTTGCCCTTTATGGCCGCACTCAATCTATGGACCTGATGCGTGATGCACTTGCTGGAAAGCTGGTTGCGCAAACATCTGGCGGAGATGCAAAGTGATCTGGCGATTAGCGGCGAGGGCAACGCGTTTACTGCCGCCCGAGCTGGCCCACATAGCAGCGGTGCAGGCGCTACGCTACAAAATCGGTCCAAAACCACATTTGCCAGAATTACCGGTGACCGTGGCCGGGCTCAAATTTTCGAATCCGCTGGGGCTGGCGGCCGGATTTGATAAAAATGCGGCCTGCCCTGAAGGGGCGTTGGCGTTGGGCTTTGGTCATGTCGAGGTCGGCACGATTACCCCGCACCCACAGCCCGGAAATCCGCGCCCGCGTGTGTTTCGTCTTCGCGAAGATGATGCGGTGATCAACCGGTATGGATTTAACAGTTTGGGGATGGAGGCAGTGGCGGCTAATTTGGCCCGCCAGGAAGATACATTCCGCCCAGTATCCAGCCATAGGGCCGGGATCATCGGGATTAACGTCGGGGCGAATAAGACCAGCGCCTCCCCCACCCAGGATTACCGGGTGGCGGTGGCGCGTCTTGCCCCTTTTGCCGATTATATCACTTTGAATATTTCATCGCCAAACACCCCCGGTCTTCGTAATTTGCAATCTGAGGATAATCTGCGTCAGCTTATTGCCGCTGGCCGTGACGGTTTGGCTGAGGCGGGGTGCAGCCTGCCGTTATTTGTAAAATTGTCCCCTGATCTGGATGCGGATGCGATTGCGGCGATTGCCGAGGTTGCTGTTGGCGAGAAAATTGACGGGTTGATTGCAACGAATACCACGGTCGTTCGGCCAGTCAGCCTGCGCTCATCTAATGCGGTAGAGGGGGGTGGATTATCGGGTGCGCCACTTTTTGAAATCGCCACCATTGTTCTGGCGGAACTGGCAGGGCATCTGTCCAAAATTGATACAAGTAGCGGTTCATTGGAAAATAGCAGATCAAACACCCCCCCCCCGGCGCTCATCGCTGCAGGAGGGGTTGCCAGTGGCTGGCAGGCCTATGCCAAGATTTTGGTTGGCGCCAGTCTGGTCCAGCTCTATTCGGGGCTGGCATTACAAGGCCCTAACCTGCCGGGCAGTGTCGTGCGTGAGTTGGCGGCGTTAATCAAAGCCGATGGATGTCACTCAATCGAGCAGGCAAAAGGCCAAATACCAGATGCCGAAAAAGCTATTCAACACGCGCTTCATCTTGCGAAAACCGTCTGATTGCCAGTTGTAGCAACGGCAAGGGTGCCGTAGATGGCTCCGGAGAGCGAAGCTGGCCTTGACGGCGAAGCAATTCGATATCTTCATCGACAAAAGGCGGATTGTTCAGTTGCTCTATCAACCGGAAATAGGCCAAAACAACCAGACGCGCCGACGATGCCATGCTGGAATCAATGCGTACCGAATCGATGTAATTACAAAAATGGTCAAGTGAAACATTTTCCCGCTGAAGCATGTTGTCGATGCAATCCCAGACATATGCCTCAAGAACGATGGTTGTTCTGCGTTCTCCAACGCGGACGTTGCGTTTCAACCGGCGTCCGGTTGAGGCAGGGTTGAGTTGCGCTTCACGGTGTCTGCGGCGCGGTACTGTGACATTGTGGGATGTGTCATTCATGTACGTGTCTTTCAGTGATGGACTTTCTTTGTGAATGTCTCCTCCTAGAAATAAGTCCCCTGACCGGATATCAACTCCCAGCGGGTCCTTATTTGTGCCTTAAAATTAACAAGCTTGCAATTTGATGTTCAATCGAACCGTTAATCGGGCAGAATAGGAAGAACGATAAAAACAGAATTAAACCTTTAGGATAATTAACCATAACCCTAAAGGTTTAATAATCCGCTAAAGCGAGAGAGATTTTGTGCTCAAGTAAGAGAATAATGCATAAAAGACTCTTGCGGCAGCCGACCGGGCCCGGATTATCAGGTCCCGATTCGGACTTGACCTTACCCGGGTCGTGGCCTATACCCACGCATCGTTGTTTCGTGCGGGTTTAAACCCGCTTAACGCCGCAGTTTACATCGTTATCTTAGCAATGTTACCTTCGCAATGTTACCTTCGCGATTATGCTGGGGCAATTATGGAAGACTTTGTTTAGGGCGTATTTTTAAGCATAGGGAGCCACCTCATGGCCAAACGCTGTCAGATCACCGGGAAAACCGTGATGTCAGGCAATAATGTCAGTCACGCGAATAACAGAACCCGCCGCCGGTTCCTGCCGAACTTGCAGAGCGCGACGATGCAGAGCGAAATTCTGGGTCGCCGAATTAGCCTGCGCCTGTCAACCAGCGCGATGCGGACGATTGAAAAGCATGGCGGTCTTGACGCCTTTTTGATGCAGGCGCGCAATGCTGAACTTGCTGTCGAAGCCCGCCAGTTAAAGCGTGAAATTCAAACAGTACAGGCTGCAGCAGCCGAATAGAGATATCGGTAAAAAGAGGCGCTGCGATGCTGAAGAAAAGCCCCGTCAGATGAACGGGGCTTTATTTTTACCCGATATTTTTGGCCGATATTTTTGGCTGGTCATATCAGGCGCTTTTGCGAGATCGCTTGCGGGCGTCTTCGTCAAACAGATCTGTTAGCTGGCCAACAACGGCCCCGCCCAGCTGATCAACATCGGTAATTGTTACCGCGCGGCGGTAATAGCGCGTTACATCATGCCCGATACCGATTGCCAAAAGTTCAACAGGTGACCGCGTTTCGATATAGGCGATAACTTCGCGAAGGTGTTTTTCAAGATAGCTTCCGCTATTCACCGACAGGGTTGAATCATCAACCGGAGCGCCATCCGAGATAACCAGCATAATCCGCCGGTCTTCGGTCCGCCCCAGAAGACGCTCATGCGCCCATAATAGCGCCTCACCGTCGATGTTTTCCTTCAGAATTCCCTCACGCAGCATCAGCCCCAACGATTTACGGGCGCGCCGCCACGGGGCATCAGCCGCTTTATAGACAATATGCCGAAGATCGTTCAGACGCCCGGGCTGGTTCGGTTTTCCGGCTTGCTGCCACATCTCACGCGATTGCCCCCCTTTCCAGGCACGTGTGGTAAAGCCTAAAATTTCAACCTTCACCCCGCAACGCTCCAGCGTTCGCGCCAGAATATCGGCGGTTACAGCGGCGATGGTGATAGGTCGACCCCGCATGGATCCAGAATTATCCAGCAAAAGCGTGACCACAGTATCGCGAAATTTAGTGTCCTGTTCCATCTTGTAGGAAAGCGGGCTAAGCGGCTGGGTTACCACCCGGTGCAGCCTACCAGCGTCCAGAATGCCTTCCTCAAGATCAAAATCCCATGACCGGTTTTGGTGCGCCATCAGTTTTCGTTGCAGGCGGTTAGCGAGTTTTCCAACGATGCTGGCCACATTTTCCATGTGCCGGTCTAGCATTCCACGAAGCCGGTCAAGTTCTTCTGGATCACATAGATCAGCCGCCGCAACAATCTCATCAAACCGTGTTTCGAAAACCCGGTAGGCGTCACTACTAACGCCGCGGTCCTGATTCTGCGCGTTCATATCCGAGTGCGGCGAATCACCGTCAGACATTCCGTCTTCAGCGCCATCTGCCTCAACCTGCTCCGAATCATCGCTGGTGCCGCCGTCACCAGCATCCTCCATTGACTGGCTGTCTTCGCCTTCGGACTGGTCTTCTCCGACCGCGGATTGATCACCATCCTGATCACTCTCGGCCTCACCATCTCCGTCGTTATTGTCGCCCTCTTCGTCAGAATCATCCTGATCTGAGCCAGAATCGCCAAGGTCGGTTTCCAGGGCACCGATCAACCGGCGCGAAATTTCGGCAAATTGCGCCTGATCATCCAACGTGTTACTCAGCTGTTCCAACAGATCACCAGCGCGGCTTTCGATCCATGGCTTCCATAGATCCATTACCATTGACAGGTTTTGTGGTGGCGGCGCCCCTGTTAGCTGTTCGCGAAGCAATAACCGCACGACCTCGGCAATGCCCGCCTCATCGGCCTGACCGGGAGCGTCCAACTGGCGGCTTTCATAGCGTTGGTTGAGGGCGGCTTCCAGATTAACGCCGACGCCTTTCAGATCAAGCGATCCAATGGCCTCAACGCGGGCCCTCTCGGCACTTTCGAAAATAGCTCGCGCCCCATCCAGCGAGGGACATAATTTACGGTGTGTTGCAGGATCATGATGCGCCAACCACAGGGCGGCACCATCGGCGGCACCGCGAAGGCTGGCCCGCTGTTGTAGAGTGGCGCGAGGCGGCAGGGCAGGCAGGCGCACATCGCCATTGCCGACATGCGTGTCGGTTCCGGCATAGCTAACCTGATGGTCAACGCCGCCAGCCAGCGCACGCATGGCGGCAGCTGTTGATTTCAGGAACTGCTGATTTGTGTCACCATTCGCCATCGATTGGGTCTAGCTAGTGCCAGCTTGCCGAACCGGCGCTTCGGGAAGATCAATACCGACACAACGCTGGTAATATTCGGCGACAGTTGGGCGTTCAACCTCGTCACATTTATTCAGAAAACTCAACCGGAAGGCCGTCGTCAAATCATTAAAAATCAGATTGTTTTCTGCCCATGTGATGACCGTGCGCGGCGACATTACCGTTGACAGATCGCCGGACATAAATCCTTTTCGGGTCAGATCGGCCATCCGTACCATGCTGGAAATCGTCTCGCGGCCTTCGGCAGTGTCATATTCGGGAATTTTCGCGGCGACGATGCCAACTTCATCTTCATGGGGAAGATAATTCAACGTCGACACAATTGACCAACGGTCCATCTGGCCCTGATTGATCTGCTG
>CALLKZ010000049.1:0-3710 GCA_938082345.1 uncultured Alphaproteobacteria bacterium | reverse complement strand
CACTTATGATGATTTCGAAATTACCGAATATACGGCGCAGGCGCATATCGCCGCGCCAATAGCTGTTTAGGGCCGCCGGATGACCAGCAAAACTGAAATGATTGCCGTCGTTGCCATGGCGCAAAACCGTGTTATTGGCGACGGTGAAGGGCTGCTGTGGCATCTGCCGGATGATCTAAAAAGGGTGAAGGCGCTGACCATGGGTTGTCCTTTGATTATGGGGCGCAAGACTTGGGATTCCATTGGCAGGGCGCTTCCCGGACGGGCCAGCATTGTGTTAACGCGCGATCCTGAATGGCGGGCCGACGGCGCCATCGCCGTTGCCAATCTGGTTGAGGCTATTGCCGCCTCAAAAGACTGGATTAACGCCAACCCGGATGCGCGTGACACCATTATTCTGTTCGGCGGGGGACAGATTTATGAAATGGGGATGCCGGAATGCAACCGCATTGAACTGACGGTGGTTGAAATTGATGTCGATGGCGGGCCGGACGCGGCGCGGTTTCCAGTTCTAGATGACGATGAATGGTCACGGTCAGCTGTATCCCGCCACCCCGCCAGCCAAACTGTGCCGGGCTATCGCTATGAGACGTTAACCCGCAAGAATCCGATCCCAATCTAAGCCGGTTGGTATCTGGGCCAGTTGGTATCTGGGCGCGTTAACCTTTGCCGGTCATATTATTTGATGACACTTTATTCGATGACAATGCTGGGGCCGGATAACTGGGTGGCCTCTAGCTGTTCCAGAACGGCTTTTGCAATGCTGATGTAATGTGCCGCGTGCGGGCCATCTGGCGCGCTGGCGACAATTGGCGTTCCGGCGTCTGATGTTGCTCTGATCGCCATTTCCAAGGGCACTTCTCCTAGGAAAGGCGCGCCAATGCGGGCTGCTTCGTTCCGCGCCCCACCATGACCAAAAACATCATGGCGGCTGCCGCAATCAGGGCAGATAAAATGGCTCATATTTTCAATAATACCCAGCACTGGCACATTCACTTTATGGAACATGTTCAGGCCCTTGCGCGCGTCGATCAGGGCCAGATCCTGCGGGGTTGATACAATGACGGCACCCGATAGCGCGGCACGCTGCGATAACGTCAGCTGGGCATCGCCGGTGCCGGGCGGCATGTCGATGACCATCACATCAAGATTATCCCAAGCCACATCGCGCAGCATCTGCTCCAGCGCACTCATGACCATCGGGCCACGCCAGATTGTTGGCGATTCTTCAGCCACCAGATAGCCGATTGACATGGTTTGCAGTCCCCAAGCCTCAATCGGTTTGATTTTTTTTCCATCAGTCTCGGGCTTGCGGTTTTCGCCAAGAAGACGCGGCAGGGATGGTCCATAAATATCAGCGTCCAGAATTCCTACCCGTGCGCCGGTGGCAGCAATCGCCAGTGCCAGATTAATCGCGGTGGTGGATTTACCAACGCCGCCTTTGCCCGACGCAACAGCAATTAGATGCTTGGCCGGTTGCAGCATCGGGCGCGGGGCAGGGGCGCCGCCAGCAGGTCCTCCAGCGGCTTCAGCCGGGGTTTGCGGGCCAGCTTGATGCGCGGTCAGGATCGCCGTAGCAGACAGAACGCCGGCAATGCTACGAACAGCTTTTTCGCTGGCTGTGCGAAGGTCTTTTGCAATTTTATCTGCCGCTGATTTATCGGGTGAATCAATCTGGATAGTAAAGCCAACATGACCGTCTTTTATCACAATTCCTGACACCTGACCGGCGGCAACAATGTCGCCGGATTTGCCGGGCGCGGTGACGCTGGAGAGCGCTTTGCGAATTTTCTCTTCTGTCAATTCATTAGCCATGCTTGAAATCAACCGTTTCTGTGCAAATATGGGGATGGTACGAGGTCACATAGTCCTATCGCTGATGTTTTGCAACAATTGGCGGGGAAATGCGTGGCCCTCAAAACCAATCAGGGCGCCTAATCTCTCCCGAATCACGGGTGAGACGGTGCTACATCGCAACTTTAGCACGATGGAGTAGGCATATCATGCCATGGAATAATCAGGGTGGAGGCGACCCCGGAGGCCCTTGGGGTCAGGGTGGCGGCCAAGGCGGCGGTCGCGGCGGTAAAGGCGGCGGCGGCGGCGGTGGCGGCGGAAACGGCGGTAGTCCTTGGGGGTCTGGCGGCGGTGGTCGTCCACCGCAGGACATCGATCAGGTGGTTCAACAAGGCCGTGAAGCGCTGGGTAAATTTCTGCCAACCGGTGGGCGATCGATATCGCTTTTGCTGATTGTCGCCATTGCTATCTGGGCGCTGACCGGCTTTTATCGGGTTAATCCGCAGCAGCAGGGTGTTGTTTTGCGGTTTGGCGAATGGGTTCGGACAACAGCTCCCGGCCTGCATTATCATATTCCCTATCCGTTTGAGTCGGTGATGACGCCCGAAGTGACGCGCGATAACCGGATTGAGATCGGGTATCGCGATATCAGTGGCAACAGCTCATCGCGCCGTGACATTGCTGACGAAAGTCAGATGATCACCGGCGATGAAAATATTGTCGATATCGATTTTGTCGTGTTCTGGCGGATATCTGACGCTGGTCAGTATCTTTTCAATCTGGCTGAACCCGACGAGACAATCAAAGTGGCGGCCGAGGCGATGATGCGTGAGATTATCGGTCGCACGCCAATTCAGACCGCACTAACCGAAGGCCGTCAGGATATTCAGGTGCAGGCGCGTGCGCAGTTGCAGGAATTGCTTGATGAATATGGTGCCGGCGTGATGGTTCGTGACGTGCAGCTGTTGGCAGTTGATCCGCCAGCCGACGTTATTGACGCCTTTAACGAAGTGCAGCGGGCACGCCAAGACCGTGACAGGCTGAAGAACGAAGCCGAAGCATTCCGGAATGACGTGGTACCGCGGGCGCGTGGTGCCGCTGCCAAACTGATTGCCGAGGCCGAAGCCTATGAAGCTGAAGTCGTTAACCGTGCGAAAGGTGACGCGTCGCGTTTTGATCAGGTCTACCAAGCCTATTCGATCAACCCGGCCGTAACCAAAGAGCGTATCTACATCGAGACTGTCGAAGAAATCTTCGCCAATGTCGAAAAAATCATCATTGACGAAGACAGTGGCGGCGTCGTGCCGTATCTTCCGCTTCGTGAACTGACCAAATCGTCGGGAGGAAACTAAGATGGGTGTGTTTCGTATTTCGACAATAGTCATTCTGGGGGTGCTGATTGTCGGCGCCTTCGGATCTCTGTTCACCGTTAATCAAACCCAGCAGGCGCTGGTGCTGCAATTTGGTGAGCCAAAGCGGACCATTCAGGAACCGGGACTGGCTTTCAAACTGCCGTTCATTCAGGACGTCATCTATTATGAAAAGCGCGTTCTAAGTTTGATTCCGCAGGATGCCGAAGAAGTTATCCTGTCGGACCAAAAGCGCCTTCAGGTTGACGCCTATGCGCGTTACAGCATCGTTGATCCTTTGCTGTTCTATCAAACAGTCCGTAATGAGACGGGCGCGCGTGGCAGGCTTGAGGCCATCATCGACTCCTCGGTTCGCCGGGCGCTTGGCCGTGAAACTTTGGCATCAATCCTGACTGGCCAGCGGGATGAAATCACCCGTTCGATCGGTGATGAGGTGAACGCTTCGGTAACATCGCTTGGCCTCAAGATCATCGATGTACGGCTCCGGCGTGCGGATTATCCCGAAGCGACCAGCCAGAACATCTTTAACCGGATGAAGTCTGAGCG
>CALLKZ010000048.1:0-6532 GCA_938082345.1 uncultured Alphaproteobacteria bacterium | reverse complement strand
ATTGATGCCATGCTGGATCAGGTTAAGTCCTGCTGACTGTGTCAAGCTAATGACTGCTGCCTTTGTAGCACAATATACCGCTACCAATGACTCGCCGCGGCGCCCGGCCTGACTGGCCATATTGATGATTTTGCCACCTTTCCCACGATCAATCATGTGCCCGGCAACGGACTGCATTGTGAAAAGAGTTCCGGCAACATTTACCTCGAATCCACGCTGGTAATCGTCACGTGTGATCTCACAAATTGGTGCAGCTGTAAAAATTGCAGCATTATTAATCAGAATATCAATGCCGCCAAACACCTCTATGACAGCAGCAATAGCCTGATCAATACTTGTCTGGCGAGTGACATCCATCTCAACGGCAATGGCAGATCCGCCAATTTCGGTAGCGGCTTCCTTGGCGCGCCCAAAGTTGATATCAGCTACCGCAACCCGCGCCCCTTCATTGACATACGCTGCCGCAAAATGGCGTCCAATACCCCTTGCCGCGCCAGTGATCAGCGCTGTTTTGCCATCTAACCGTTTCATTTTAAACTTAGGCCCTTATCGTCAAACCTATGCAGATTATCACGCTGAGGGGTCAGATAGACCTTGCTGCCATATAGGAGGTTCAGCTCGCCACCAGCCCGCACCGTTAAGGGGTTCGAGAATGCCGGACATTTGACGTGAAGAAAGGTGTCAGACCCCAAATGTTCAGATACACCCACAACACCTTCCCAATCACCGCTCTCGGTCGAAATCCCGATATGCTCAGGCCTGATTCCAATGATGTGGCCCCCAAGTTTTTGAGCCTCATCACCCTCCAGAAGATTCATCTTTGGCGAGCCAATAAATCCGGCAACGAAAATGTTGCAGGGATTGTGGTAAAGATCCAGCGGCGTGCCAACCTGTTCGATCACGCCGCTCTGCAGAACCACGATTTTGTCGGCCATGGTCATTGCCTCGACCTGATCGTGAGTTACATAGATCATCGTGGTCGTCAGCCGCTTATGCAATTCGCTGATTTCAAGCCGCATACCAACACGCAAAGCAGCATCAAGGTTGGATAAAGGCTCATCGAACAGGAATGCAGTCGGTTCACGCACAATGGCTCGGCCAATGGCAACCCGCTGCCGCTGACCGCCTGAGAGCTGCCCGGGGCGCCGGTGAAGATAATCTGTGAGATTCAAAACCTTTGCCGCTTCGTCAACACGTCGGTCCTGTTCGGTCTTATTCAAGCCCGCCATTCGCAGTGGAAACGCAATGTTCTTGCGCACCGACATATGGGGGTAGAGGGCATAGGATTGGAAAACCATAGCAAGGCGGCGTTTGGCTGGCGGGATTTCAGTGGCATCCTGCCCGTCGATTATGACTTGGCCTGAAGTTACATCTTCCAGCCCGGCAATCAGACGCAGCAAAGTCGATTTGCCGCAACCCGACGGGCCAACAAATACGACAAACTCGCCGTCCTCAATCTCCAAATCCAGTGGAGGAATAACTTCAACGTCGCCAAAACGCTTTGAAACTTGTTTAAGCTGTATCTGTTTCATCTTGATTATCCCTATTTTACAGCCCCAAACGTCAGACCACGAACGAGTTGTTTCTGGCTGAACCAGCCCAAGATCAGTATTGGCGCAATTGCCATGACCGAAGCGGCGCTGAGCTTTGCATAGAACAGTCCTTCAGGACTGGAATAGCTGGCGATAAACGCAGTTAAAGGCGCGGCCTTGGCGGCTGTTAGGTTCAGGGTCCAGAAAGCCTCATTCCACGCCAGAATCACATTCAGAAGTACCGTAGACGCGATGCCGGGGATTGCCATCGGTGTAAGCACATACAGCAACTCGGCGCGCAAGGTAGCGCCATCCATTCGCGCAGCCTCAAGAATTTCGCCAGGGATTTCCTTAAAGTAAGTGTAAAGCATCCAGACGATGATGGGCAGGTTGATCAGCATCAAAATAACTACAAGACCGATCCGGCTATCCAGAATGCCAAGCTCAATAAACAGCAGATAGATTGGATAAAGCACACCAACGGCGGGCAGCATTTTTGTCGACAACATCCACATTAGGATGCCTCTGGTCCGCGGTGATGGCACAAAAGCCATGGACCATGCAGCAGGAACCGCAACAAGTATTCCAAGAAAGGTAGAGCCCAGTGCGACTATGACCGAGTTCGAAAAATGCTTGAAATAGTCTGAACGCCCCTGAACAACCGAATAACTCTCCAGCGTCCAGAGCGAGGTCAGTACTTCGACCGGCGTCTTGATGGCATCGCCTTCCGTCTTGAATGACAGAACAATGATCCACAGGATCGGAAAAAATATAAGCAGACCCACCGACCATGCGAGTATTGTGTTGAATGTTTTTTGACGAGTGGTAGCAGCGCGAGCCATGCCTTCACTTCCTCACTTGTCTAAATTCTTGCCAACGATGCGCATCAAGAAGATGGCAACGATATTGGCCAGAATGATCGCATAGACCCCGCCTGCCGAACCAAGCCCGACATTCTGGCTTTCCAATACCCGTTGAAAAATCAGATAGGTTAGCGTCTTGGTGCCGAAAGCTCCGGCGGTGGTGACAAAAATCTCAGCGAATATCGAGAGAAGAAAAATCGTCTGGATCAGGACCACAACGGTGATTGCACGCGCCAGATGTGGCAGGACAATAAACAGGAAACGCCCGAAAGGTGTCGCACCATCCATTTCAGCTGCCTCAACCTGCTCGGTGTCCAGAGACTGGATGGCGGTCAACAGAATGAGCGTTGCAAAAGGCAGCCACTGCCAGCTGACAATCATGATAACGGACGGCAGTGAGGCGTGGCTTAACCATTGTATCGGTTCCGCCCCGACCGCCCTCCAGAGATGGGCAAAAAAGCCGTTCACCGGGTCCATGAACATATTCTTCCAGACCAGACCGGAAACGGTTGGCATTACAAAGAAGGGCGCGATGACAAGGATACGGACAATGCCCTGGCCCCACATCGGTTGATCGAGCAGGAGCGCCAGCAAAACCCCAAGAATTATGGTTATAGCCAGCACACTGCCAACGATTATCAACGTTGTGGCAACAGCCGGCCAGAACGAACTGGAGGTGACAAAGCGGGTGTAGTTCTCAAACCCGACCCAGCCAAGATCACCGCCGCGCAGGGGTAAATATTTTCTGAATGAAAAATAAAGCGTCATTGTCAGGGGAACAAGCATCCAGCCCAACAGCAGAACCACCGCAGGAGTCATCATTAATCTGGCGGCAGATCGGGAATGCTGTGTAGCCACGGTTTCGCCTCCTCTGATGACGGCGTAAATGACTTATATGTCATAAATATATGAAGAAAAAGGACGGTGTTCAGAGGGCGACAGATGGCCGCCCTCTGATCGAAAGGCCTACTAGCGGTAGCCAGCGGCTTCCATTGCGTCGTTGGTCAGAGCCTGAGCTTTGGCCAGAGCCTGTTCAACAGTTTGTTGACCCGCATAGGCAGCCGAGAATTCTTGGCTGACTTCAGTTGCAATACCCGCAAACTCGGGGATAGCTGCAAACTGGATACCCACATAGGGGCTAGGATCTACGGTTGAATTGTTCGGATCGGCCGACAGGATTGAATCCAAAGTCATCTTGGCAAAAGGAACATTCTTATAGTTGGGGTTCTGGTAAAGCGAAGTCCGCGCACCCGGAGGCACGTTAGCCCATCCTTCATTTGCAGCAACCAGCTCGATATAGCCGTTGGATGTGGCCCACTCGATGAACTGCTTTGCTGCAGCTTCATTCTGGGTTCCTGCCGGAATGGCAAGTGCCCATGCCCAGAGCCAGTTTGAGCGAACGCCCATGCCGTTATCAGGTGCCAGTGCGAAGCCAACTTTGTCAGCTACAGATGAATCCTTTGGATTGGTTACGAAAGATGCCGCTACTGTTGCATCAATCCACATTCCACATTTGCCTTGCTGGAACAGCGAGAGATTTTCGTTGAAACCATTCGTTGCAAACCCTGCAGGACCGGCATCATTCATCATGTTGACATAGAAGTTTAGGGTATCGGACCATTCGCGGGTATCGAACTGTGCATTCCAGTCTTCATCAAACCAGCGCGCACCAAACGAGTTTGACATAGCTGTGATAAAGGCACCGCCTTCACCCCAACCAGCTTTACCGCGCAGGCAAATGCCGTTGATGTCATTGTCGCGATCAGTCATTTCGCGTGCCGCCTTTGCGATGAACGACCATGAAGGTGCGTCAGGCATTGACAGTCCGGCTTTTTCCATCAGATCGGTGCGATACATGATCATTGAGCTTTCGCCGTAGAATGGAGCAGCAAAGAGCGTTCCATCATAGCTAAGACCGCCCGCCATCGCAGGCAGAATGTCGCCGGCATTGTATCCGGCACTCAGATCATCAAGAGGGACCAACCAGCCGTTCTTACCCCAGATTGGCGTTTCATACATGCCAATAGTCATAATGTCGAAAGCACCACCTTTGGTGGTAATATCGGTTGTGACGCGCTGACGAAGCACATTTTCTTCTAGTGTCACCCACTCAACTTTATGGCCGGTTTTTGCAGTAAAATCGTCGGTGAGACCCTGCATACGGATCATGTCACCATTGTTCACCGTGGCAATTGTCAGGGTGTCTGAATAAGCAACGCTGGACGCCATGAGCGTTGCCGCCGTTGCCGTGCATAGTAAATGTTTAAGTCGCATTGTATTCCTCCTAGATATAATACCTAGAAAGAGAACACTAAAATGTTTTCTCGCGTCAAGAAAATTTTAACGCGCGTAAAAAAGTTCATTTGCGAAAAAATATGTTTTTTTGGGGCTTATGCTGAACCACGCATAATAAGACGCGCCGCAAACAGTGTTTCTTCGCGCCTTTCCAACTGACCGCCAGCATCGATCAGCCTGAATAATGTTTCCACCGCGTGGTCTGCCACCGAATCGTAATCATGCGCTGCGGTGGTAAGGGACGGGCAGGTGAAGCGCGCATAGGGATGATCATCATGCGAGGCCACCCGAATGGCGCACCCTTCTTCACGGCCAACCACAATTCCCAACTGATGACAGGCTGACAGAAACCCGATTGCCAGCCGGTCATTGCTGCATAGCACGGTGTCGGTTGGTAGCAGATTTTCACGCAACACTTTCAGCCCGCCCTGCCGGCCAATTTCTTCAAACCCCCATCCGGCACCGTCAATTTTTATCAGGTGAGGTTCAAGGTTTAGCCGCCGCATCATTTCAAGATACGCAACCCGCCGCTTATTGGCATTTGGGTTAGCCGGGTCCCGCATCTCAAAAAAGCAGGGGACGCTGCCGGTTCTGCTAAGATATTCAACGGTTTGCGATACAAAACTAAAATTATCAGATCCCACAAAAGCCGCGCCAACCCCTTCAATATTGCTATCGAACAATATCGTTGGAACATCGCGGCAGAATTCCTCGATTTGCTTGATATTCGATCCCCGCCCCAGCGGCGCCAGCAAAACCCCGGCAGGTTTTAGCGATCGCAAAGTGTCGAGAATGGCATTTTCCAGCCCATGCTCACCGTGCGAGGAAAACAATGTCGGGGTAAAGCCCGCATCAATGCAGCGGCGTTCAATCACCCGCGCAATTTCGGCAAAAAACGGATCGGCCAGATAGGGAACGACGATGCCGATATTCTTGGTTTGCCGCCGGTTCTGGTTCATCGCATAGATGTTCGGGCGATAATCATATTCTTTCAGCGCCACCTCAATTCTGTCACGCGTTGATTGCCGCACACTGTCTGGATCATTAAAATATTTAGAAATAGTGGGACGGGAAATGCCGCTTAGTGCGGCAAATTCTTCCATATTCTTGATTTTTCCATCACTCATTATTTCGGTTCACTATTCTAGGGAGTATCATAGGCTGGCTTGACAATTGGGCTGACTTGACAATTGGGCCGACTTGACAATCGGGCCGACTTGACAAATGAGTCTATCAAGGTGGCCTAATATTAACGCGTGTAAAAAATGGTGCAAGTTAACTTTGTGATTTAACTCAGAATGATGACCCCTTCCACAGAGGCGTCATACGCACCATAATGTCCCCAACAATAACCAACATAATATCCCCGAAATGTCCCCGAAATGTCCCCTGAAATCTATCCAGACCCTGTAAGCCTAAACGAAGTGACCAACGGAATTAGGTCCATGATCGGCCAGACGGCGCCGCTTATCATGGCAATTTCCGGTCCCCCTGGCAGTGGCAAATCTACTTTGGCGACCACGCTGGCCCGTCGGATTGGGCCCGGTTGTTGTGTCATTCCAATGGATGGGTTTCATCTCGATAATGCCGAACTGGCGGCGCGGGATCTTTTATCCGTGAAGGGCGCGCCTGAAACCTTTGATCGCGCCGGTTTTGAGCTGCTGATTGACCGGGTGAGGGACGGTGCGATGCGGCATTTCCCCACCTTTGACCGGGATTCAGACAGCGTTGTGCCAAGGGGAGGGACGGTGCCAGACGGGACGTCGCTGTTTCTTTTTGAGGGAAACTATCTGCTGTTTGATGAGCCGGGCTGGGCCGACATCGCGCAAAAATGGGATGCCA
>CALLKZ010000047.1:0-12947 GCA_938082345.1 uncultured Alphaproteobacteria bacterium | reverse complement strand
CGCCAAGACCTTCCTCGGCAGGTTGAAAAATCAGCACCGCGGTACCATCGAACTCTCTGGTTTCGGCAAGATGTTTTGCCGCGCCAAGCAGCATGGTGGTGTGCCCGTCATGGCCGCAGGCATGCATGGTTCCGGGGGTTTGTGAGGCGAAAGGCACGCCGCTGATTTCCTCAATCGGCAGGGCATCCATATCGGCGCGAAGACCAACGCGCCGGTTACCATGAGATTTGCCGTGAATAAGACCGACAACGCCCGTTGTGCCCAATCCGGTATGAACCTCATCGACGCCGTATTCGCGCAGTTTTTCAGCTACAATCGCACTGGTTCTGGATTCCTCAAAACCAAGTTCGGGATGCGTGTGCAAATCCTCATAGATAGATTTCAGCTCACCTGTCGCGGCTTCGATAATAGGGAAAATATTCATGTGGAGTCTCCGTTAATGCGCCAGAAATGTGATCTGCCAGAGGGGCCAGAAAAAATGTGTTACCAGATAAATTTGTTACCAGAAAAATTTGTTACCAGATAAATGTGTTTTAGGAAATGCCCCCCAATTAAGTGCGCAGGCTTATTTGTGCTTGATAAAGCCTAGGGCAATTATGCCTAGTTTCAAAAGGGATAATAACCCGGTTTGTTCAGTCTTTTGATAGCCAATTCCAATTGATGACCCTACCAGCAAGCTTGATCAAAGTCAGATCAGGGTTTAACACGGAAATAACCTGACGCGCGAAAACCAGAATTTTGAAATGGGGCTAGGATCATGATGTTGAAAGTCTATCTTTCAGGCGAAATTCATTCCGATTGGCGGGATCAGATCATTTCTGAATCTGCGGGGCTCAACGTGCAGTTTTTCAGCCCGGTGACCGACCATGCGGCGAGCGATGATTGCGGGGTTACCCTTCTTGGTGATGAGCCGGATAAATTCTGGCATGATCATAAAGGGGCCAAGCTAAATGCGATGCGTACGCGCAAGGGCATCGCCGACGCCGATATTGTTGTGGTCCGTTTTGGCGATAAATATAAACAATGGAATGCCGCTTTTGACGCTGGCTATGCAGCCGCGCTTGGTAAGTCGCTGATTATTATGCACGGCCCCGACCATCAACATGCACTAAAAGAAGTCGACGCCGCTGCGCTTTGTGTGACCGAGACGCCGTTGCAAGTGGTGCAGGTCCTGCGCTATGTGCTGGATGGAACGCTGTCCTAGGCCTCCCGATTTTTAGAAGCCCCGATTTTAGGGAGTATCTGTTATGATCATATTCTGGCAAGATGTGGGGGCAGAGATATGGCCCTTTAAGAACGCGACTGAAATTGTGAAAAAAATTAGCAAAACTATCACCCTTGGCCTCACCCTTGGCTTCACAATCGTCATGATGCTGGTTCCATCGGGGGCGAGCCATGCGTTGACAAATGATGAGCGTACGGCAATCAGATCTGCCTTTATGGATGCGGCGAGGAACCCGGAGCTGTATGAGGCGATGGTATCGGGGATCAGGCTCGGACCTGAAAAAGATCAGATTTTCATGCGCTACTTTGAAGATGTGATGACCAACGAGGCGTTTCTGGACGCCACCATTCAGCAGGTTCTTGATAGTGGGGTGTTCGCATCGCTAGAAGATTTTACCGAAGGTAAGAACGCGGTCAAAATGGCCTTTTCGTTAGGCTACGAAATTTCATCCGCTATGGCCATTCGTGGAATGGGCAAGATGAGCCATGACGACATCCGCAGTTTTTTTACCCTGATGTCGGGCATTTTTGGAGTGGTTGAACCGCGTTATTGCCGCGTCATGCTTGGCGGCGAGGAGGCCGGTCAGCAAGATATGATCGAAGCTGGATTTGCCGTAATGCGGGGAATGACTCCGGCTGAGCTGCGCACCTATCTGGCCCTCTCGCGCATTGCACTAGAAGGCGAGTTATCGGGAAGGGCGGCCCGCGTGGCCCCTAATGCCGACCAGATTGAGCTTGCCAATCAGGCCTTTTTAACAAAATTCAGCATAGCACTGAAAACCGAGCCTGAAGCTGAAGCCGAAGATGTACTGGCGGTGCTGACCAATCCAAATGCAGCAGATGATATGGCATTTTGTGCGGCTGGCAGAGTGCTGTTCAGCGTCTATGGAGATATGGACGGCCTGCCCGGGCAGTGGATTCGCTTGATGGTCTTGCAAGCTGCCAACTAGAATCATCGCAATGCGGACCGTTAGGTGGTCAGGCTTTTTTGGCGCTCTTCAGCATCATTTCAGCGCCTTTTTCGGCAATCATAATGGTTGGCGAATTGGTGTTGCCCGAGGTAATTGTCGGCATGATTGACGCATCGATCACGCGTAGCCCCTCGATCCCGTGAACACGCAGCTGACTATCAACAACCGCCATCTTGTCATCGCCCATTCGCGCCGTTCCGACGGGATGAAAAATCGTCGTGCCGATATCTCCTGCTTTGCGCGCCAGATCATCATCCGACTGAAATTCATCGCCGGGCAGAAATTCCTGCGGGCTATATCTCGCCATCGGTTCTTGCGCCATAATATGACGCGTCATCCGCAATGAATTCGCCGCCACTTGGCGATCACGTTCACTAGAAAGATAATTCGGGCTGATAACCGGCGCATCAAACGGGTTTGATGAGCGCAACCTCACACTGCCGCGGCTTTCGGGGCGCAGGTTACACACGCTGGCGGTGATTGCCGGAAAATCATGAAGCGGGTCACCGAATTTATCCAGCGATAGGGGCTGGACATGATATTGCAAATCGGGGGTTTCCAGCGCCGGATCTGATTTCGTAAAAACCCCAAGCTGGCTTGGCGCCATCGCCATCGGACCGCTACGCCGCAATGCGTATTCCAGCCCGATCATCGCCTTTCCCCAAATCGAGGTGGCGCGGTTATTCAAAGTAACCGCATTTTGAACTTTGTAGACTGCGCGGATTTGCAGATGGTCCTGAAGATTGCCGCCAACTCCGGCCAGATCATGACGGACGGGAATGCCATGCTCGGCCAGATGGCTCCCCGGTCCGATACCTGATAGGTGCAGAATTTGTGGACTGCCGATGCTGCCTGCCGCCAGCGCAACCTCGGCGTTGGCGGTGGCAGATTTAAGCTCACCCTTATGGTGAAAGCGCACGCCGGTCACGCGCCGCCCATCCATTTGCAGGGTTTCTACCTGCGCGCCGGTCAGTACTTTCAGGTTTTTGCGCCGGCGGGCCGGGTTTAAAAATGCGGTTGCGGCGCTGCATCTTGTGCCGCGTGTCTGGTTGACTTTGAAATAGCCGACACCTTCGTTGTTGCCGCGATTAAAGTCGGTTGTTTCGGGAATTCCTGCATTTATACAGGCCCGATGAAAATCATCCAGAATATCCCAGTGCAGCCGCTGGGACTCGACGCGCCATTCGCCGCCGGTGCCATGCATTTCATCAGCGCCATCCTGATTGTCCTCGGATCGCATGAAATAGGGCAGAAGATCATCCCAGCCCCAGCCAACATTGCCCAACTGGCGCCAGTGATCATAATCGCGCGCCTGTCCGCGCATATAGATCATGCCGTTAATAGATGAGCTTCCGCCAAGAATGCGCCCGCGCGGATAACTCAGCTCCCGCCCGTTCAACCCGTCCTCGGCCTCGGTCTTGAACATCCAGTCGGTGCGCGGGTTGCCCATGCAAAACAGATAACCAACCGGGATTTTCACCCAGATATAATTGTCCTTGCCGCCAGCTTCCAGCAGTAGAACGCGGGTGTCGGGGTTATCGGACAGCCGGTTGGCCAGCACACATCCGGCCGATCCAGCGCCAATGATGATATAGTCAAAATCGCCGATGGATGTGCTGGTGTCCGGATTTTGTTTGTCTGTATCCATCGGTCGCACTCTGCCCTTCTCTCGCCAGTTTATTTGGCCCAGCTCATTTGGCCCGGCTTTGTGAATTTCAACCATTTATTAACATTATTATAACGGCAAGGTGTAGGCGGGCGAGACCAGATACGGCAATTCTGTTGGGTAAATGTCAAGGCGCGCAAGTACTTTCTTCACGCGACTTGCGCCAGCTCTTCAAATTTTCGTGACCTCGCCGGTCAAATCAACCGTGAGATAAGGCAAAGGAAGACAGGTATGAAGTTATCTATTAAAGCCAGCGTTGCGGGGCTGTTTATTGCCGCAACAATGTCGAGTATGGCGATGGCCAATTCCATCCGTCTTGGCACCGAAGCGGCTAATCCTCCCTATAATTTTATTGATGATTCAGGCGAGATTAGCGGATTTGAACGCGAAGTCGGTGATGAGCTTTGCAAACGCGCAAGTCTGACTTGTGAGTGGGTAACAAACGAGCCGGGAACGATCATTCCAAACCTGGTTTCAGGCAAATATGACGCCATTATCACAGGAATGGTTATTACTGCCGAACGCAATAAGCTGATCGACTTTACCCAAAATTACTTCCCCGCCGCGCCGTCATTCTATGTCACCCTTGGCGGAAGTCCGTTTGACGTTAATGACGGGGTCATCGCCGCCAAGCGCGCCAGCGTTCATGCAGCGCACATTGCCGCCTCAGGGGCAACATTGCTGGACTTTGCGACGCTGGAGAACGCTGTTCAGGCAGTTCGCAATGGTCAGGCTGACGCGGTGCTGGCTGATAGTGATGTACTGATGTCGATTGTCAGCCAGTCCAACAGTAAGTTGGCGGTTGCTGGTCAGGTTTCAGTTGGCGGCGGTGTTGGAATGGGTATTCGCAAATCTGACGGCGGCTTAAAAGCAAAGATGAATACGGCGATCGCCTCGATGAAAATGGACGGCTCGCTGAACACGCTGATTTCCAAATGGTTTGGTATCGACGCAGCAACCTTCTAGCAGGAACAGCTAACCCTATGCTGGCGGCGGTATGGCTAATGCCATCACCGCCGCTTTCTCTTATTATGCCCGGCTTTAATGGACCGCCTGAAGCTGGCGGCGGTTCAGATGTTCCCGGTGCAGCGAATACAGCCCGGTTGCAACAATTATCAGCGTGCCAACAACCGTTGGCATGTCGGGTAAGTCACCAAACATCAATAGCCCCAGCAGAATTGCCCAGATCATCGCTGTATAGCGGAACGGCGCAACAAAACCGATATCGCCGGTGCGCATGGTCATCACGCTGAATAGATAGCCAAAGACAATGGCCAATGCCGCGCCGCCAAGATAGAGCCACATCATTCCGGTTAGCGGTGCCCACTCAACAACAGGCAGCATTCCCGCGCCAAGACCGCAAATAGCAATGGCCGTAACCATCGCAACTGGCAGCGAAGGTATATCGGCCGACAACTGGCGCGTGGTGATTTCGCGAACAGTGATGCAAGCAACCGCGGCAAGCACCCATATCGAATAGATCGAAAAGCCGTCCATTCCGGGGCGGATGATGACTAACACTCCGGCAAATCCGATGCTGATCGCCAGCCATCTTCGCCAGCCCACCTTTTCGTTCAGAAACAGCGCCGCCGCCATGGTGACGGTCAGCGGCAACACCTGCAAAATTGCGGTGACATTCGCTAAAGGCATTTGCGAAAGTGCGGTCAGGAATAAGATGGTTGCCAGCAGTTCAGAGAATGCGCGGATCAGCACCAGAATTATATCCCGCCGCGCCAGCTCTGGCAGGCTAAAGTCTCGATCCCAAGTCAGGCCCCGAAACCAGATCAGGCCCCGAAACCAGATCAGGCCCTGATGCCACATCATCATTGCGATCAGCGGGACAGTGATAATCCCGCGCAAAAAAATCGCCTGATAGAGTGACATATCGGCAAACAGCGCCTTCATCAGCCCGTCATTCAGAACAAAGGCCAGCATTCCGGCGGCCATCAGTATTGCACCGCGACTATTCCCGGAATTTGGGCTGCCACCTGAAGATAATCTCATTTGAGGGAACTTCATTGTGAGGGATGATTTCCTTTAAGGGCTTCTTTGAGAGTCCCCTTTTTTTAGGGGGGCATTTTTTGAGGGGCCCGGGAGTTTTTCCGGATCGCGTATTTTCCAAGATTAATTAACTTTACTATACACCCATTTGACGATGCTGCTATGATTGCCGCGTTTTATTATTTTCTTGACGCCCGATTTTTCTCGGCTCCCGAGGTTTCTTCGGCTCTCTTGCGTTTCTTTGCTCATGCCATTTACGGAGATCTATGTTGAGCCAGCCTGTCGCCGCGCGTCTTTTGCCGCCTATTTGGATGATGGCGTTGACCGTCTCCGGGGCAAATATTGGAATGGCGTTATTGTCACCGGCCATTCCGCAACTCCGTGACGATTTGCAGGCTACGGCTGATCAGGCGCAACTCGTTCTAAGTGTGTTTCTGATCATGATGGGAATTGGCCAGATGGTGGCTGGCAGCCTGTCTGATCGGTTTGGCCGTCGCCCGATTCTGCTGTTGGGATCGTTTTTATTCACGCTGTCCGGGTTTGGTGCGCTGATTGCGCCGACGATCGAGGTGTTGATCGGGTTTCGCGCGATTCAGGGATTTGGTGCTGCGGCCTGTATGGCGATGGGGCGGGTTATCATCAATGACAGCTTTGAGCGCGCCGAAGCTGGCAAACAAATGTCGACAATCACCATGGTTCAGGCCGTTGTTCCGCTGTTGAGCTTTGCCTTTGGCGGGCTGTTGGCCGATCTGGTTGGCTGGCGCGGGTCAATTGGCATCATGGTGTTAACGGCGGGGCTGATTTTCACCGTTAATCTGCTGTTGTTAAAGGAAACACGCAAAGACCGCGTTCCTGCCGCACCTTTATTGCAGACGCTTGGCGTTTTCGTTTTGCTGATTCGTACTCCCAAATTTATCAGTCATGCGACGAATGGCGGGATGATGACGGGATCTTTTTTCGCCATGGGTGGATACATGCCCTATCAGTTTCAACGTTTGGGGATGAGCGCCTTTGAATTCGGATTGCTGTTCAGCACGACGGCGCTGGGGTACATGATTGGCAATAGTCTCAGCCGATATTTTGGCCCGCGCTTTGGGCTGGATGTAACTGCTTTTGTTGGCGCGTTTTTTAGTCTCATCATTATGGCGGGTTTGGTGCTTATCCAGCTGGTGGGGCTGGCAGGTGTCTGGGAGATTTCCGGCATGCTGCTTGTGTATGGAGTCGCTAACGGGCTGGTTGTTGCAAATTCGATTATTGGTGCGGTTCGTGCCGCCGGAATTCATAGTGGAGCGGCAACCGGCCTGAGCGGTGCTTTGCAGATGCTTTGCAGTGCCGTGTTCGGTAGCCTGATTATTGCGCTTGGCGGCGATACTTCGTTTTCTTTGGCGTTAAATATCACCTTGGGGATGACAGCTATAGCGACCCTTGGGGGCTATCTTGCGCTTGATCGGGGCAACAAGCAGGCAGATACCTCGTATTAGCTGGGCCAGAAGGGAATAAAGGTTTCACCGATTGGTTTCCCGGGGACTGTTTTTCATGCATCTGATATGATTAATCTATTGCCATGTCTCACGCTCTTTGCTAGATACCGTTCACGGTAGCGATACAAGACAAAGCATTCAAATCTTAGACCGCCAAAATCGTGGGGAAAGCAACCGCGCGATTGAAGCTGTTTTTTGTGTCTGTCTTGGCGGAGCTAGCGTGTTGTGAAACTTGTTATCGGCACCGAAATCACATGGCAAACACATCGCCAGCACAATTTGTCCGGCAGGTCCGCCAGGAAATCTCCCGTATTTCTTGGGCTACCCGTCGCGAAACCGTAACTGCCACCATTACTGTACTGGTAATGGCGACAATTGCTGCGGTGTTCTTTGTTTTGGTGGATTTGGTGCTCTCCAACGTCGTTCAGCTGGTTCTGGGGCTTGGCGGGTAACTGCTTTTTACAAGATTGAGGTTTCCACATAGTCAAATATGTGGCTGCCAAGGGTGTTTGGCGAAGTAACGTTTGGCGAAGTAACAGGTGAAGCCGAGTTCAGATCAAAAATGATCAGGGAGCGGGCGAGATTGAGGCAGAAAGCGTAATCATGGCGAAACGGTGGTATGTCCTGCATGTTTTCTCCGGATCGGAGAAGAAAGTTGCGCAGCTGATTCGTGAACAGGCTGAAAGCAACGGTCTTGATGAACAGATCGAAGAAGTCATGGTGCCAACCGAAGAGGTGGTCGAACTGCGGCGCGGCGTCCGTGTTCAGAGCGAACGTAAATTCTTCCCTGGCTATCTTCTCGTAAAAATGGATTTAACCGATGAGGCATGGCAGCTGGTGACCAGCCAGCCGCGCGTTACCGGATTTCTTGGCGGCAAGGGCAGGCCCGTGCCGATCACCAATAAAGAAGCCGAACGCCTGATGCATCAGGTTAGCGAAGGGGTCGAGCGGCCGCGCACCACAGTCACGTTTGATATTGGTGAGCAGGTTCGCGTTTCAGACGGGCCGTTTGCATCGTTTAACGGATATGTCGAAGAAGCTGATGATGACAAGGCGCGGTTAAAAGTGACCGTGTCAATTTTTGGCCGGTCAACACCAGTCGAGCTTGAATATAGTCAGGTCGAAAAAATTTAAGGCAATGCGGTGGCACCCGTTCGAGAGACGACCCACCGGAGGTAAGGACAACTTAACATGGCAAAGAAAATCGAAGGCTACCTAAAGCTGAACATTCCTGCCGGCGCGGCGAATCCATCGCCGCCAGTCGGTCCGGCACTTGGTCAGCGTGGTGTCAATATTATGGAATTCTGTAAGGCGTTCAACGCTGCAACAGATCAGCTGGAAAAGAACATGCCGGTCCCTGTGGTGATTACTGTCTATCAGGACAAATCATTCACCTTTGTGACCAAGACTGCACCGGTTAGCTATTTCCTGAAAAAGGCAGCTGGTCTGGATAAAGCCAGTCAGGAGCCGGGGCGTATTGTTGCGGGATCAGTGACCGAGGCGCAAGTTCGCGAAATCGCTGAAGCGAAGATGGGCGATATGAACGCCGTTGATGTTGAAGGTGCTATGCAAATGGTGCGCGGGTCTGCGCGTGCCATGGGCCTGCAAGTGGAGGGCTGAACTGATGGCAAAACAAACCAAAAAAATGAAGTCGGCGCTGGCATCCTTTGACCGCGCTACCGCGTACCCGTTGGCCGAAGCTGTGGCGCTGGTAAAAAAGAACGCTGCCGGATCAAACTTTGATCAAACCATCGAAATAGCGATGAATCTGGGTGTTGACCCCCGCCATGCGGACCAGATGGTTCGCGGTGTTGTGGCGATGCCAAACGGGACCGGCAAGACCATGCGAGTCGCGGTTTTTGCCAGAGACGCCAAAGCCGATGAAGCCAAGAAAGCTGGTGCTGACCTGATCGGCGCTGAAGAGCTGGCCGAAGCTATTCAGGGCGGCGAGTCTAATTTCGACCGGGTCATTGCAACGCCAGATATGATGGGTGTTGTTGGCCGTTTGGGTAAAGTGTTGGGCCCCCGCGGTCTGATGCCAAATCCGAAATTGGGAACAGTTACTGCGGATGTCGGTACGGCTGTTAAAGCCGCGAAAGCCGGTGAGGTTCAGTACCGCGCCGAAAAGGCTGGCATTGTTCATGCAGGGATAGCCAAAGCAAGCTTTGATGAGGCGCAGATTGTTGAAAATGCCGCCGCGTTTATCGATGCAGTTCGCAAAGCACGTCCGTCAGGCGCAAAAGGCACCTTCATTCATAAGATCACCATCAGCGCAACAATGGGCGCCGGTGTTGTTATTGAGGATGCCGCCTAACGGTAAAAGACTTGAATTTGCCGGCGCATTATGCGGCGGCGGATAGGGGTGGGGATAAAAATCTTCGCCCCGCACCTGTCCAAGACTGCGGGTGCTGCCCCACTGGTTTCGACCATCTGGTTTCGACCATCTGGTTTCGACCGGTAAGGGCAGCTTAATTACCCGCAATAGACGGGAGCAAGAGCAGATTTCTGCTTGAACTTCTTGATGGGCAGGCCAGCGAACCGGCCAGATGGCGGGTTCATATTGCAACCGAGGAGCGCGGAATATCCCGCTAATCCTCACTACGAGCGGAGACGATCGGTGAACAGAGAAGAAAAAGCCGAACTGATCGAAACGCTGCATTCAACCCTGAATACGTCAACAACTATTGTTGTCGCACATCAGGTGGGAATGACCGTTGCAGAGAGCAGCGACCTGCGGGCGAAGATGCGGGAAGCTGGTGCTGGCTTTAAGGTAACCAAGAATCGGATTGCCAAGCTGGCTCTCAAAGACACGCAGCACGTGGATCTTGAGAGCATGTTTACCGGACCGACGGCCATTGGCACGTCGCAAGACCCGGTAGCTGCCGCCAAGGTCCTCGCGGACTATGCTAAGGGAAATACCAAGCTGACCATTGTAGGCGGCAGTATGGACGGGAAAATCCTGGACAAAACTGGCGTTGAAGCACTGGCCAAAATGCCTTCTCTTATCGAACTGCGTGGCAAGCTTGTCGGGCTCCTTGTGGCCCCGGCAGCCAAAATCGCACGTGTTACGCAGGCTCCGGCCGGCAAAGTGGCACGCGTGGTTCAGGCACGTGCAGACCAATTGCAGCAGGGCTAACGCCCCGATCAAACGTTCAAGTCTAATGGAGTAAATTATGGCTGATATCGAAAAAATCGCAGAAGAACTTTCAAACCTTACCGTTCTTGAAGCGGCTGAGTTGGCAACATTACTGGAAGATAAGTGGGGCGTTTCTGCCGCCGCTGCTCCTGTTGCTATGGCCATGCCTGCTGGCGGCGGTGACGCCGGTGGTGCAGCTGAAGAACAGACTGAATTCGACGTAATCCTGACCGCGGCTGGTGCCTCTAAGATCACAGTGATCAAGGAAGTCCGCGCTATCACAGGTCTTGGTCTGAAAGAAGCAAAGGACCTCGTTGAAGGGGCGCCTAAAGCCGTTAAGGAAGGCGTGTCTAAGGATGAGGCCGAGCAGGTTAAAGGCAAGCTTGAAGAAGCTGGCGCCTCTGTCGAAGTTAAGTAATTTCGATGGAATGGCCCGGACTTAAGGGCCACACCTAATCCTCTTGCACCGGGCGCGTTTTATCGTCCGGTGCAAGGTCGTTTATCGCCACAAGGATCGCGGGCAAAGGTTTCCGTGCTGAACGTGGTTCGACAGACCTGAAGTAACAGGCTGTTTTACAACAGAAATTTGACGAGGTATCTCTGATGGCATCGCATGTAAGCACTCTCGACAGTCGCCGGCGTGTTCGCCGGTCATTTGGTCAACTGGCAGAAGTCACGCCAATGCCGAATTTGATTGATGTGCAGCGCTCAAGCTATGACACTTTCCTGCAGATGGATATCGCAACGCATGAGCGCGGTGCCCATGGTCTACAGGAAACCTTTAAATCGATCTTCCCGATTGAAGATTTTGCGGGTCGGGCGAAGCTTGAGTTCGTTTCCTACGATTTAGAAAAGCCGAAATACGATGTTGAGGAATGTCAGCAGCGCGGTCTCACCTATGCATCGTCTCTAAAGGTCACGCTTCGCCTTGAAGTGTGGGAAGAAGATGAGGTGACAGGTGCGCGCTCAATCCGCGACATCAAGGAACAAGATGTCTATATGGGCGATATGCCGCTAATGACCTCAAACGGTACCTTTATCGTGAATGGTACAGAGCGCGTTATCGTCTCGCAGATGCATCGCTCGCCAGGCGTGTTTTTCGATCATGATCGCGGTAAGACGCATGCCTCTGGTAAATTGCTTTTTGCTGCTCGCGTTATCCCGTATCGCGGCTCATGGCTGGATTTTGAATTTGATGCCAAAGATATTCTAAACGTCCGTATTGACCGCAAGCGCAAGCTTCCCGTCACGACCTTCATGATGGCGCTGCCGAATGATGACTCGCTGGCGTATAAAGATAAATGCGCTACCGACGGCGAAAATGTCGATCCGGCGCGTATCATCGGCATGAGCCGTGATGAAATTCTAAAAGAGTTTTACCAGACCATTTCTTTCAAGCGTGAGACTGATGGCTGGTCCTATGACTTTAATGCGGACATGCTGAAGGGCAGCAAGCTTGTTCGCGATCTGGTCGATGTGAAGTCCCGCGAAATTGTTGCCGCCGCTGGCACCAAGATGACTCCGCGGTCGCTGAAAAAACTCAGCGATGCAGGCATTAAGCGTGTGTTCGCGCCGAATGAAGACCTGATTGGCCGTTTTCTGGCTGAAGATATCGTCAACATGAAATCCGGTGAGGTTGTTGCCGAAGCTGGCGACGAGATCAGCGAAGAGATGTTGCAGCGACTTGCTGATGAAAGCGAAGGCGAAATCAGTATTCTGTTCATTGATAATGTCAATTTCGGGCCGCATCTGCGCAATACTCTTGCCGCTGACCGCAATAATTGCCGTGAAGAAGCACTGGTGGATATCTACCGCGTGATGCGCCCGGGCGAGCCGCCAACATTGGATAGTGCGCATGCCCTGTTTGAGAGCCTTTTCTTCAACTCTGACCGTTATGATCTGTCATCGGTTGGCCGGGTGAAGATGAATTCACGCCTTGAGCTGGAAACCGATGATTCGCTCCGCGTTCTGCGCAAGGATGATATTCTGGCCATTCTGCGGGTCCTGACAGGCCTGAAAGATGGCCGCGGCGACGTTGATGATATTGACCATCTTGGCAACCGCCGCGTGCGGTCGGTTGGCGAATTGATGGAAAACCAGTACCGGGTCGGCCTGCTTCGTATGGAGCGGGCAATTCGCGAACGTATGGGCTCGGTTGAGATCGACACGGTGATGCCGGCTGATCTGATTAATGCCAAGCCTGCCGCCGCGGCGGTCCGTGAGTTTTTTGGATCATCGCAGTTGTCACAGTTTATGGACCAGACCAATCCGCTGTCTGAAATTACCCATAAACGCCGTGTATCTGCGCTTGGGCCGGGGGGCTTGACCCGTGAGCGTGCGGGCTTTGAAGTTCGCGACGTTCACCCGACACATTATGGCCGTATCTGCCCGATTGAAACGCCGGAAGGCCCGAACATCGGACTTATCAATTCACTGGCGACCTACGCCAAAATCAACCGCTATGGCTT
>CALLKZ010000046.1:0-3231 GCA_938082345.1 uncultured Alphaproteobacteria bacterium | reverse complement strand
GATTGATAAAAATCCGGGCAGAAATTCGCAAACATTTGGTGTAGCGCGCGAATTAGGCACTTCGGTGGATTTGATCCATGAGCCATCCGTAGGCGTGGTTGGCAATAAAGGTGATTCGCAATGTTATCTGGGGGTTAGCGCCAAGGTTGAGACCATTCATGATGCGCTCCGCAGCCGCATCGGAACTGATGCGGATAAGATGTCCATGCGGTTGGTGGCGCCGGAATTCACCATTGCAACGTCGGACGGTATTCGCAACGGAACCAAGGAGATGCGCTATTCCCTGATTGGCCGCGAAATTACCAATGATTCGCTGTGTGAGCATCTAAGCGCCTCCGGACTGGAGGGGGTTATTGCGGTTGTGGCGTGTGATAAGCCGCCGGTGGGAACACTTGCCGCTGTTTTGGAACATAACCGACCGGCGATTATTATGTCGGATGGGTCAATTCGTCCCGGAACAGATTCCAGCACGGGTGAACCGATTGATATCATCTCCAGCTACCAGTTGGCCGGCAGTGATGATGAAGACATGAAACGCCGGATTGCCTTGGAAGCGTGTCCGGGGTTTGGCAGTTGTGGGGGTATGTTTACCTACAACACCATGCAGACATTTATCGGTGTAGTCGGGATGCAGCCGCTTCACATGGTATCCCCGGCATCACAGGATAACCGCCGAATTGATGAATTTCCCAACCAGTTGATTGATTATCTTGAAAACATGATCAGCGCCAATATAACGCCGCGCGATATCGTCACCGCCCAGTCCATCAGAAACGCGATCATTGTGTCGATGGCAGTTGGTGGATCAACAAATGTCATGCTGCACGCGCCAGAAATTGCGCGCGCTGCTGGATATCGCAATTTTTCCAAAGATGTGATGAGTGCCGAGGAATTCAATCATCTGTCAAAAAATGTCGTTCCAGTGGTGGTTGATGCCCGTCCGTTCGGTAAATATTCGATGGTTGATATTGATGCTAGGGGCGGTGTTCAGGTTTTTGTAAAAGACCTGATGGACGCCGGATTGCTGAATGGCGACACGCTGACATGTACCGGTGAGACTTTGCGCCAGCAGCTTGAAAGGCTGGCACCACCTGCGCCCGATGGCGAGGTGATATATCCTGTAAAAGCTCCTTATAAGGAAACCGGAGGGCTGCGTGTTCTTGGCGGCAATCTCTCGCCTGAATTTAGCGCGGTTCTAAAACTGGCCGGTGTCGAAGGCGGTCTTGAGGACAATATATTCAACGGTAAAGCCAAGATTTTTGAGGGCGAGCAGCATCTGCTGGATATGTTGAATTCAAACCCCGATCATTTTCAGAATTTCGATATGATTGTTGTTCGTTATGAAGGTCCGGTTGGCGGCCCCGGAATGCCTGAAATGCTTGATTCCACGTCGCGCATTACCTCGCTCTGCCGCGAGCGCGATATCGTCGTCGGCCTCATGACTGACGGCAGATTCTCTGGCGGGTCTGTCGGTCTGGTGATCGGTCATGTCGGGCCGGAAGCTGCGGTCGGCGGCCCGATTGGTCTGATCGAAGAGGGCGATGATATTACCGTTGATCTGAACAGCAACGAGCTAAATTGTGTGCAGCTTAATGATGCGGCGCTGTATCAACGGCGCAAGGCGCTGTGGGATGCGGCGGTTGCTGAAAATGGCGGCGCCCATCCGGCGGTTGGTAGTGCTAATACGCGGCTTTTGAACAGGATGCGGTGCTCGGCTGTCTCTGCCGTTCATGGTGCCGGAATGCACCCGAATGGATCGGTGTGGGTTAGCGAGCCAAGAGACGTTGTTGCGGCTGATTTCACGCCGACCAACATGTACAAATAATCCCGGGGAAATAGTCTCGGGGGCCTAAAAATCCAGCGTAACAAAGACAGGGGTGTGATCCGACGGTTTTTCTAATCCGCGCGGGCCCTTGTCAACATCCGCGCCTGTCAGCTTGTCGGCAGCCTCTGGCGAGAGCAACATATGGTCAATCCTGACACCATTGTCTTTCTGCCATGCACCCGCCTGATAATCCCAATAGCTGTATAAAACCTCACCCGGATGAAAAGCGCGCAGTGCATCAGTATACCCGCAATAGCAAAGCCTGTTGAACGCTGCCCTTGATTCCGGACGCGTCAAAGCATCGCCTGCCCAACCGGCTGGATCGTAACAATCAATATCTTGGGGAATAACATTCATGTCACCGCCAAGGACCACCGGTTTTTCGTCCGCTAAAAGGGATGTGGCGTGCGTGACTAAACGGTCCATCCAGACGATTTTATAGTCGAATTTAGGACCGGGTGCGGGATTGCCATTGGGAAGATAGATGCTGGCAACCCGAACCCCGGAAATTGTCGCCTCGATATAGCGGGCTTGCTCGTCGCTATCATCCCCCGGAAGACCGCAAATCACATCTTCGATCGGCGCGCGCGCAGCAATAGCAACCCCGTTATAACTTTTCTGGCCATGAAACGCGACGTTCCAGCCAAGGTCCGAATAGATGTCGACAGGAAAATTCTGGTCCTGAGTTTTGGTTTCCTGAAGCAGCAGAATATCGGCAGACCCAGCAGCAAGATAGGACAAGATATGGTCTTGGCGTGCCTTGGCAGAATTAACGTTCCAGCTGGCAATACGCATGGCGTTAAACTGAAAAAGAAGTGCCGCAGCCGCAGGACGCGGTTGCGTTAGGATTGCTGACCGAAAAATATGATCCCATCAGATCCTGAATATAGTCCAGTTCGGCATTCTCGACGAGTTCAAGCGACATTTCATCAATAATAACTTCAACATCATGGCTGACAAAGCTGCAATCATCGTCTTGGCGCGCCGCATCGATGCTGAATTCATACTGAAAGCCGGAACAACCACCGCCATTTACCGCCACCCGGAAAAACCGACCCTCAGGCTCACCGTCCAGCATGCCGCGGATACGAATCGCTGCGGCCTCGCTGAGGGTAAATTTACCTGCCGAAGAAAGTGCTACTGGAAGGACTTTATCATCCATGATCAGGTGTTTCCTAAAGCTTGCCGAATAAGTTTACCGAATAGGTTTACCGACTAAGTTTAACGGGGATGAATATTTATTACAGCCCCCTGTTAATCAAATATGACGTTTCGGACGGCGCAAATCAACCTATCAACGCGCATATCCCAAAATGCGTATGCTTGCTGCCTCTAGCACTGCTTTCCAATTGTTAAAATTCAGCACAAAGCCTAAACTATCATCCCATCAACAACTAATGATCAAA
>CALLKZ010000045.1:0-6331 GCA_938082345.1 uncultured Alphaproteobacteria bacterium | reverse complement strand
GATGCAGCGCCACCTCCCAGAACCGATGGAGTGTTTACACACCCATGGGCATGTCGAGATTTTATTGCCGGTTGGCTGTCATCTAACCTATGTCACGCAACTCGGAAATTCTGTCGCACCGTCAGGGCATATCAGTGTTTTATGGGGGCAGACGCCGCATCGGTTAATCACTGTCGATCACGAAAATCATGATCAGGGGGAAATCCTCATTGCGAATCTGCCCTTGTCGGAAATGCTGTCATGGTCGATGCCCGAGATTTTTATGGCCCAGCTATTCAGTGGCCGTCTGATCGTAGGGGACACCGCTGATCCGGCAAATTTTAGCTGTTTTGCGCGCTGGCATGCTGATTACAGTACGGGCAATAATGAGCTGACCGACGTTGCGCGTCAGGAATTACAGCTTTGCCTGCTTCGCCAGTCACTTTGCGGATGGCGGCATGATGGGGTTGAGGCGCCGCTCACCGTCAATCCCCCACAGCGCCAAGCTAGGCGCGTTCAGGCGATGATCCGCTATATGGCCGAAAATTACCGCCTGCCAACGACGGTAGCCGACATTGCCGCTGAGGCAGGTATTAGCAAGGGCCACGCTATGACGCTATTTCAAAAGCAGATGAACACCAGCATGATCTCTTATCTCAACGAATTACGCCTTCGTCATGCGCAATCTGCGCTGGCGAACAGCAATGAGAAAATTGTCAATATCGCCTTTGATGCAGGCTTTGGCTCGATGTCGCAGTTTTATGAGGTATTTCAGCGCGCAACGGGGGACTCACCGCAAGTTTGGCGTAATAGCCAGCACTAAAATAATGGCCCCGGAATTGGGGTCTTTATTTAAGCTGCGAATGATTCCAATCATGATAAATCTAGCATCGGTGATTTTTGTACTTTCGATAACATCTTAACGGTCTCCATACTTCGATAAAACATCAATATTCGATGATGAAATTGGAGGATCCGTTATGCAAAATCTAACCAGAATTGGCACCAGAATTGGCACCAGAATTGGCCTTAGCACTTGCGTTGCTGCCAGCATCATGATGGCGGCAATTGGCACTGCGAATGCCTTTGAATGCAAGGTTACAAAATCCTCAATGGATGGCCCAGACGGGTTTCCCGAGCGCGCCCTTACGATGATTGTTCCTTATGGGCCTGCGGGGGGATCCGGTCAGGTGGCCGCGGCAATGTCCGAGGCAGTGACCGGATTAACCGGTGTTGCGATCAATCGTGATCATAAGCCCGGGGGATCGGGGACCGTGGGCATGACAGCCTATATGTCCGCACCTGCCGATGGGTATAATGTGCTGGAGCATATTGACGATGCGTCATCAGCGCATGCGCTTGATAGCAGCAAACCGCACCCGGGCAAAGACCTCACGCCGCTGGTTATCTCGCAGGTTATTTTTTCACAGATTTACATTCGGGCCGATGAAACCCGGTTTAAAGACTGGAAATCTTTTGTTGCGTGGGTAAAGGCGCAGGACGGCAAGGCCACCATCGCCAATGTTTCGAAAGAAGGCTCGATGGAACGCGTTACGATGAAGTTCATCACCGACGCCGAGGGAATGAAAATCCAGCAGATTTCTTTTGATAAGGGGGCCCCGCGCTATGGCGCGCTTCTTGGCGGACAGGTTGATGCCCTGTTTGAACAGCCCGGTGATGTACGAAAATTCCTTGATGCCGGTAATTTCAAGCCGATATTGACCATTTTTGACGAGCGTCCAAGCGTCTTTGCGGAGGTTCCTACGCACCGTGAACTTGGTATGGATTTCGATCCGCTTTTGCGTTTTCGCGGTTTCTATGTGCATGCAAATGCACCTGCCGACCGCGTGGAATGGCTACAATGGGCTTTCCAGCGGGGCTATTGTCAGGACAGTTATCAGGCGTTTAACGAAAAGAAATACGCCACAATCGTTGACAGTTATCGCAACACCGAAGATGCGCGCAAGCTGATCAATACTGCGATCCTGCAATATCGCGCTGTCTATAAAAGCATGGGGCTTGATGTAAAATAACTGGCCCTTGGCCCCTAAAAACAGCCGCGGCGTGTTTTTGCGCCGCGGCGATATGTCAGCAAGGCGATCTTAGTGATCTCTAGATTCATGTCGGGAGGCGATGATGGGGCAGCTTACAAAGTCTCACCTGATAGAGGCTGGAATATGGTCTCTTATTGCGGTTATTTTTTTCGGATTTTCGTTTGAATTCAACGCCCCTATCGAGATTTATAAATTTGGGGCGACGGGCTGGCCCCGGGTGATTATTCTGCTGTTGCTGATCGTGACAGCCGGCAATCTATACCACCAATATCAGCATGGATCAGCGGTGCAAAAGGGCCGTGTCGGGGTTGGCATTGCCGAGGGGGTTAAACCCGAAACCGATTACCGCGACCCCGTAACATTGTTCAAGATAGGCAGTGTTTTGCTAACGCCCTTTATCTTTGCATGGCTGTTGAAGCCTGTCGGGTTTTATGCCGGATCGCCCTTTTTCATCGCCGCTATTATCTGGCTGTTTGGCGAGCGACGCTGGCGCTGGATCATCGGTGTCACTCTTTTCATCTATGTCATGCTGATAACGCTATTCGTGGTGGTCTTAAACGCCCCCCTGCCGCAGGGAAACACCTCTCCCTTTTATGATTACAGCAGCCTTATTCTAAAACTGAACACCAACCTCCAACAGCTCTGGTAGCCATTATGCTGGATCATTTCATCGCCGGAAGCATCGCACTTTTCGCTGACCCTTTTACCGTTGCAATCTTTGTTTTCGGGGTCATTGGCGGGATGTTATTTGGCGCCATTCCGGGGGTCAGCATGCTGACGCTGGCGGCAATTCTTCTTCCCTTTACCGCCAGTCTCGAACCCGCACAGGGGGTGATGCTGTTTGCGGTGATTTATTGCACGGGCACCTATGGCGGGGCGATTACTGCCATTTTATTCAATATTCCGGGCGCACCTGAAAATGCGCCTACCGCGTTTGATGGCTATCCGATGACGTTGCAGGGCAAATCAGGAAAGGCGGTTGGCGCGGCGGTCGTGTGTTCCGCCATCGGCGGCGTTGCATCGGCGCTGGTGATGATGGCGGCAACCGAGCCATTGGCGCATTGGGCCATCCGCAGTATCGGTCCACCAGAGATTTTTGCGCTGGTATTTTTTGGCTTGGCAGTAGCCTCTTCGGTTGGCGGCAGGACAATCTGGAAAGGATGGATGTCGGTCTTGCTGGGTCTGTTGATTGCCACCATCGGGCAAGATCCGGTTGGCGGTATTAACCGGTTTAATTTCGGCCTTACCGATCTGGCGGCAGGGATTGCTTTTGTTCCGGCTATTTTAGGATTTTTTGCCGTATCAGAGATTTTCGTTCAAGCGGAAAAAAAGGCAACAAACAAGTTTGACGCCCCCAAGATAGGCATGTCATTTCCGACATTAATGGAATTATGGATGCACCGGATGGCGGTCATACGGTCGATCTTGGTGGGCTTTTTTTGCGGCATACTACCTGGTATCGGGGCGACACTTGCGGCCTTTATGGGATATGGCGAGGCGGTTCGCTGGTCGCGCAATAAAGAGGAATTTGGCAAAGGTAAGCTTGAGGGGGTGATTTCTTCGGAAACCGCCAATAACGCTGCGACAGGTGCGGCGATGATCCCGCTGCTGGCACTGGGGCTTCCGGGCGGCGCGCTAACGGCGATGATGGTGGCCGTCTTTCAGATGCATGATCTGGAGCCGGGCCCGCTGGTTTTCTATAATTCGCCCGAGCTGATCTGGATTGTCTTTGCCGCGATGTTTTACGCCAATCTTTCGATTCTTTTTATCGGTTTGCTGGAAACAAAGACCATTCTTTATCTGCTAAAAATACCGTTTCAGTTTCTGGCACCAATGATTCTTCTTCTGGCGACGATCGGTGCCTATATTGGCCGCGGACTAGTGCTTGATGTCATAGTGATGTTCGGCGCCGGAATTATCGGCTTTTTACTGCGGCGGACTGGCTATTCGATTCCCGGGATTGTTCTTGGCCTTATTCTTGGAAAAATTGGTGAACAAAATTTTGCGCAGGGCATGCAGATGGTTCACTATGATCCGGCAGCTTATTTTTCCCGTCCAATTTGTACGATTTTGATTGTTGCCGGCGTGTTAACGCTTGGAACCGGAGCCTATCGGGCGTTAAATTCTTCTGCCACACATTAAAGAAGACAAAGGCGGTTTTTATGGCCGACCAGAAAGCCAACCAGACACAGCACGATTTGACCGAAATTGACCGGCTGGTTAAACGCGCGCGCACGGCGCAAGCCGCCTATGAAGCTGCTGGATCACAGGCGCTGTTTGATACCGCCTGTCAGGCTGTTGCGTGGGTTTTGATGCAGCCAGAGCGCAACCGCACCCTTGCTGAAATAGCCGTTAGCGAAACCGGGCTTGGCCGCGCTGAAGACAAAGTCACAAAAAACCATAATAAAACCCTTGGCCTGATGCGCGATCTTAAAGGCGTGACAGCTTTTGGTCATATTGAAGATAATACCCAGCTTGGTTTGTCGAGCTATCTTCGGCCCAAAGGTGTGGTGGCGGCGATTGTTCCCTCAACAAACCCGTTGGCAACGCCAGTTAATAACATCATCAACGCACTGAAAACTGGCAATGCAATCATTCTGGCACCCTCACCAAAAGGTGTGAGGCCGCTGCACCTATTGCTGGATCATATTCATCGCGCGCTGGCCGAGATTGAGGTTTTGGGCAAAGGGCCCGACGGCGGGATTGCACATTCTCTGGTGCAAATGGTGTCCGTTCCGCCAAGTAAACCAAAGACCGAACGCCTGATGAAACTTGCCGATCTGGTGATTGTCACAGGCTCGCAAGCGAATGTGCGCGCCGGATATTCTTCAGGGACTCCTGCAATTGGCGTTGGTGCCGGTAATGTCGTAACCATCATTGATGAGACCGCAGATATTGCCGATGCAGCCGCTAAAATCGCTGCATCAAAGTGTTTTGACAACGCGACCTCCTGCTCGTCGGAAAATGCCGTAATCGCCGTTGACGCCGTTTATGATGCGGTGGCCAGCGCCCTAGCCAGCGAAGGTGGACTGATCCTAAACACCGAACAGAGCGCGCATTTAGAAGCGCTACATTGGCAAAGTCAGGATGCGTCGGGAATTAAAATTACTCCCAAACTCACCGGAAAATTAATGGCCAAGGACATTGATGTTATTCTTGGCGAAACAGGGTTCGCCCGGATTGCACCGCCCGGAACACGGTTTCTGGTCGTACCGCAGGATGATATCGGCGCAAATTATCCAATGACTGGCGAGAAAATGGCCCGCTTTCTGTCGCTTTACCGTGCCGCTGATTTCGACGCTGCGAAGGACAAGGCCACCGCGATCCAGAATATCATGGGCGCCGGTCATTCACTGGGGCTGCATTCCAGTGATGACAGCCGCGCCCGCCGTCTGGCGATGGAGGCGCGCACTTGCCGGGTGATTGTCAATCAGGCGCATTGTTTTGCAACAGGCGGGTTTTTCAATAATGGTCTGCCCTTTTCGCTGTCGATGGGATGCGGCAGTTGGGGCGGTAATTCGATTGATGAAAATCTGAACTGGCGGCATTTTGTCAACCGCGTGAATGTGGTGCGCACCATTCCCGATAACCGCCCCGAACTTGACGAGATTTTTGGAGATTACTGGGATCGGTTCGGCAAATGACCCAAACCATCACAGCCCAACTTGAAGCCAACGCAAAAGCGGCACCGGATGCATTGTGGATCACCTCACCTGACACGGGAGATACGATTAGCTGGAGCCAGGCCCGTAGCGCAGCGGCTAGCATCGCCGCCCATCTGGATGCGCTGGGCCTGGAGGACGGGGCAGCGGTTGCAATAGCCGCAGAAAATTCAATCTGGGCCACCCTCACCTTTATCGGTATTGCGTGCAGCGGACATATGGCAGTACCGCTTAATCTTGTGGCTGGCGCGCGCGCGTTGGCGCATGTGGTCAGCCATTCGCAAACTACCGTCATTTTGTGCACCGATAAAAATCGTGAGCTGGTCACCAAGGCGCTTGAGGACAGCAAAAGCCAAGCGCAAATTATCCGACTTGATCCTGATCACGGCCCGCAATGGCCTGGTGAGATAACCGGCAGGATAAAGGACGAGATCGAGGCACCCGGACCTAAAGCAAACGGTAAAACCCCGGCACTGTTGATGTATACATCGGGGACCACCGGCAATCCAAAGGGTGTTGTTCTAAATCATGCCAATCTTCTGGCGGCGGGGATGAATGTGGTCAAAGGCCATCACCTTGACCGTACTGACACCACTTTTTGTGTGCTGCCCACCTATCACATCAATGGGCTATGTG
>CALLKZ010000044.1:0-27693 GCA_938082345.1 uncultured Alphaproteobacteria bacterium | reverse complement strand
CGGCCTGAATTGTCACGTCAAGCGCAGTGGTTGGCTCATCGGCGATCAGCAGGCGCGGCTCACACGCTAATGCCATTGCGATCACAACACGCTGGCGCATACCGCCGGAAAGTTCGTGCGGATATTGGTCCAGCCGCCGTTCAGGTTCAGGGATGCGTACTTTGCGCAGCAGCGCAACCGCTTCAGCCTTGGCCTGCTTGTTGCTCATCCCTTTGTGAACGCGCAGCCCCTCACTTAATTGACGGCCAACGGTGAAGACCGGATTGAGCGCGGTCATCGGTTCCTGAAAAATCATCCCGATTTCATTGCCGCGAATCGAGCGCATCAAGGATTGATCGGCCTTTGTTACGTCGATCAGGCCGTCAACTTTGCGGTCAAACATCAGTTTTCCAGCTGCAAGTTTACCGCCGCCGAATTCAACCAGACGCATCATCGACAGCGAGGATACGGATTTGCCCGATCCGGTTTCGCCGACAATACAGACGGTTTCCTTTGGTCTGATAGAAAATGAGACATCTTCCACCCCAACGACCGTGCCGTCCTTGGTTTCAAATTCCACCCGTAAATTCTGGAATTCCGCAATTGGTGTCCCTTTTCCAGTGGGATGTTTTCCAGTGGGATGTTTTCCAGCGGGATGTTTTCCAGCAGGTGCGGATGCTTGATCATCTACTTGCATTATTGGAGTACCTTCGTTGTCAGCCTTAACCCTAGCTAGAGGTTGATCGGAATGTCAAACCATCGCCTGTTGCAAAACCATCCCCCCTCGCAAAAGGGCGAGGGTAATCTCATCCGGTTCGATAAATCTATCAAAACATCAAGTCAAAATTTAAGTATAGGTTTATTTCATTTTTATTGCATTTTCTGAAGAATCTGTTTCCATGATACTCAGGTAGGACATGCTGGACTGCATGGTTTTAGCCAGCAGGCGAGGATGTTTACTAAAAACCAACAAACTGATGAGTGTTTCATTGAGCAATTCAGCTTAATCAATTGGCCGTTATTTGATTGTTCTGTCTTGATTGCCCGAATTTAGATGTCTAGTCTCTACCGGCCAATCTTGTGATTCAATCTTCGTTGATACGTCCAAATTGATACGACCAAGTTGATACGTCCAAGTTGATACGTCCAAGTTGAAATGAGATTAAATGAAATTACTAATTAAATCAGAGTGCAAGGAGAAGGTAATGAAAATTAAAGCTTTATTGCTCAGTGCTGCAGTGGCGCTGACAATTGCTCCACCAGCTTTTGCTGAGCGTGGTTCTGACGGTAACGTCAGCATCATTTATTGGCAGGCTCCGTCTATTCTCAATCCATATCTGTCAAGTGGTACCAAGGACATCGAATCTGCGTCTCTGGTTATTGAGCCGCTTGGCCGTTACACCGAAACAGGCGCGTTAGTTCCGTATCTGGCAGAAGTTATTCCAACTGTTGCAAATGGCGGCGTTAGCAAGGACCTTAAATCAATCACATGGAAGCTGAAAAAAGGCTTGTTGTGGTCTGATGGAACGCCGGTAACGTCTGCTGACGTTAAATTCACCGCAGATTACTGCATGGATCCAGATGGCGGTTGTGCGCAGCTGGCAAAATTTGACCATGTATCATCAATCGAAACTCCTGATGCTCAGACCATCAAAGTTTCTTTCAGTCAGGCAATGCCGAATCCTTACGGGCCTTTCATGGGCGGTCAGTCACCGATCATCCAGAAAGCACAGTTCGAGAACTGCACGGGCGCGAAAGCTCCAAACTGTACTGAAGCAAACTTCGGTCCTATTGGAACCGGTCCTTTTGTTGTCACTGAATTCCGTCCAAATGACGTTATCCAGATGAAGGCAAACCAGAATTATCGTGATCCAAGCAAGCCAGCCTTCGCCACATTGACCTTTAAGGGCGGCGGCGATGCAACTGGTGCAGGTCGCTCGGTTCTGGAAACAGGCGAGTTTGATTATGCCTGGAACCTGCAGCTGGCTCCTGAAGTGATTGCAAACATGGAAAAAGGCGGCAAGGGCGTAGCTATTGCCGGTTTCGGACCGCTGGTTGAGCGTCTCGAAATGAACATGACCGATCCATCACCTTCACTGGATGCAGATACACGTGCAACCGTTAAGGCTCCTCATCCATTCCTGACAGACATCAATGTTCGTAAAGCGCTTTCAATGGCAATTGACCGGCCATTGCTTGTCGAAATTGGATATGGCAAAGCTGGTGACGTGACTTGTGATCTGGTTCCTGCTCCTGATCTGTATGCAGCGAAAAACGATTACTGCGTAACGCAGGACATCGCTGGTGCAAACGCTCTGCTTGAGGGTGCTGGTTGGAAAAAAGGCAGCGACGGTATCCGTGCTAAGAACGGCGTTCGTCTGTCAATTCTGTATCAGACATCAACGAACGCGGTTCGTCAGGACTTTCAGGCTCTGATTAAAGAGTGGTGGAGTCAGATTGGTGTTGAAACTGAGCTTCGTAACCTGAACGCATCTGTGTTCTTTGGCGGCGATCCGGGGTCACCTGACACCTTCCAGAAGTTCTATGCTGACGTTGAGATGTATGCGAACACATTTGACGGGACTGATCCTCAGACCTATCTGGCACAATACCGCTGTGGCAACGAGCCAAAGCCGGAAAGCCAGTGGCAGGGTGAGAACATCAACCGCTATTGTGATCCTGCCTATGATGCTCTCTTGGACGAGTTGGCGCGTACAGGTGATCTTGCCAAGCGCGGTGAGATTGCTATCAAGCTGAACAACATGCTGACCAAAGATAGCTACACGATTGTTCCTCTGGTTCACCGTGGACGCGTATCGGCGCATGCCAAAACTCTTGGCGGCGTTATCCTGAACACATGGGATTCCGAGCTTTGGAACGTTGCTGATTGGCATCGTGTCAAGTAACCAATAAACGGTGATGCAGCGTCCCCGGATTTTGGGCGCTGCATCGCTTTTTCTTTAGTGTCTTATCTGATGATTTTTTAGAGTGTTCTCTTTGATGAATTCCTTCCTTTAGTGATTTTCCCTCTAGTGATTTTCCCTTTAGTGATTTTTGTGGACCCACATTTATGCTGACATTCACCGCTCGGCGGCTCCTGATCTCTATACCCACGCTTCTTTTCATTAGTTTGATTATTTTTCTGCTTTTGAATCTCGCGCCAAACGACCCCATGGCGCAGGTCCCCCTGACCGTTCCTCCCGAAGTTAAAGAAAAAATGCGTGAGGCGCTTGGCCTGGGCCAACCGCTCTATGTGCAATTCTGGAAATGGCTTGTTCAATTCTTCTGGATTGAGCCGCAGGTTCTAGTTGATCATTATCTGGGAACCAGTTTTTCAGAAGGTGATTTGCGCGTTATCAGCTGGCAGACGCGCAGCCCGGTTATGGACATGATCGTCCAACGTCTTCCGCAGACATTGTGGGTCGTTGGCATGTCCTACATTGTCGGAATTCTGATTGCCTTGCCGATCGGGATTTATTCGGCATACCGCCATTATTCGGTTTTCGATCAGGCCGGAACTTTCGTGACCATGATCGGATATTCCATTCCCCCGTTTTTCACCGGACCGCTGGTGATCGTTATTTTTGCCGTCCAGCTTGGCTGGCTGCCCTCGACTTATGACACACTTCACGTCGTTGTTGATTGGGACACGTTTAAGATTCAACTTAAACAGATGGTGTTGCCGGTGATGGTTTTGGCGTTGCAGACTACCGCCCAGATCAGCCGCTATATGCGGGCATCGATGCTGGATAATCTCAATCAGGATTATGTGCGGACCGCGCGCGCCAAAGGGATGAGCGAATGGAGCGTTGTCATGATTCATGTGTTGCGCAATTCGATGATCCCCGTGGTAACGGTCATTGCCCTGAACCTGCCCGCTATTTTTGGAGGTGCTATTATTACCGAGCAGATTTTCAAGGTGAATGGTATCGGCCAGCAATTGATCGGTGCCATTTACGCGAATGACCTGCCAACAATCCAGACTTTGACCTTTATGTTTGCGGTGCTGATTGTGTTTTTCAATCTGATTGCCGATGTCATTTATGGCCTTCTTGACCCGAGGATTCGCTATGACTGATAAACCTCAAATCACCCCGGATCAGGCTGCCGCAGATCAGGCTGCCACAGATAAGGCCGCCGCAGATCAGCTATTGTCTGAGCGCAGCAGGCGCAGCCAGTGGCGCGATGTATGGGATCAGTTCAAAAAACACCGGGGCGCACTAATCGGTGGCATCCTGTTCTGTGTCATCGTGATTAGCGTGATGCTGGGACCATTTTTCTGGCCGTTTGAGGCGAATGAAATCAATATCCGCCTGCGCAATCAGTCGCCCAGCTGGCTGCATCCCTTTGGAACAGATCAGCTAGGCCGGGATACATTTGCGCGGATGATTGCCGGGGGGCGCACGTCGATTACCGTGGGACTGGCGGCGATGTTGCTGTCTGTCATGCTTGGAGGATTTGTTGGTGTTCTGGCCGGGTATTATCGCCGGCTTGACGGCCTTTTGATGCGCTTTACCGACCTGTTCCTGTCGCTGCCATTGCTGCCGCTTCTTCTGGTGATGATGCTGTTATTCCGTGAGCCATTGAGCCAGGCATATGGGCCAGAGCGCGGGATGTTTGTGCTGATTGTCTTTGCGATTGGAATCACCAGTTGGATGCCGACGGCACGAATTGTGCGCGGCGATGTGATGGCCCTGAAAGAACGTGAATTTATTCTGGCAGCAACCTCAATTGGAACCACTGACCGCAAAATTATCATGCGGCATATCCTCCCCAATGTTCTCTCGCCAATTCTGGTGTCGGCGACATTGGGAATTGCCAATGCCATCATTACCGAGAGCGCGTTGTCCTTTCTGGGGCTTGGGTTTCCGCCGGACTTCCCGACATGGGGCCGGTTGCTGAATGACGCTGTTGATTATCTGCAGTTGCATCCTGAGCGTGTTTTCTGGCCCGGGTTGGCGATTTCGTTAACCGTGCTTAGTGTGAATTATCTTGGTGATGGTCTTCGTGATGCGCTTGATCCGCGTATCCGGGGTCGTTAGAAGAAAAATTTCATGAGTCGGCCCCAAATTCCGGCCCCAAAATCTGGCCCCAAATTCCGGGCCTAAATAGGGCCAGCATAAAGACATCACCATAAAAAGTAGGAGCAATTTTCATGTCAAAATCGAAAGTTAAAAACACTTCGATCGAATCTCAGATGGCTGTTTCTCCGGCGTTGAAATGGCGCTGTATCGGGCCTAGTCGCGGCGGGCGCGTTGTTGCGGTCGCAGGTGATTATTCGGACCCGATGGTTTTTTACTTTGGTGCCTGTGCTGGCGGAATTTGGAAGACCGACGACGGCGGCACCTATTGGGAATGTGTCTCAGACGGTTTTTTGACCAGCGCAACCATTGGGGCGCTTGCTACCGCGCCGTCTGACAGCAATGTGATTTATGCCGGGACGGGCGAGACGACGATCCGCGTCGATGTGTCTTTTGGCGACGGCATGTACCGGTCAACCGATGCGGGCCGGACTTGGCAGCATATTGGCCTTGAAAAGACCAAGCAGATTTCCGAAATCCGCATTCACCCCACCAATCCTGATCTGGTTTATGTGGCGGCGTTTGGCGATGCGTTCGGCCCGTCGGATGATCGCGGCGTTTACCGGTCCGCTGATGGCGGCAAAACATGGCAGGCCGTCTTGCAGATGGATGCGGATTCAGGGGCCATTGATTTGTCGATGGATCCAACTAATCCGCGTGTGCTGTTTGCCACTTTCTGGCAGGCGCGCCGTCAGTTCTGGGACCTGTCCAGCGGCGGTCCCGGATGCCGGATGTTCCGTTCGATGGATGGCGGCGACACTTGGACCGATATTACCGATGCGCCCGGATTTGCCGTTGGATTGCTTGGCAAGATGGGGGTTTCGGTATCCCCGGCCAAACAGGGCCGTGTTTTTGCGCTTGTTGAGGCTGATGAAGATAACACCGGTCTGTACCGGTCAGAGGATTACGGCGAAAGCTGGCACCGCGTAACACCCAACCGTGATCTTATTCACCGCCCTTGGTATTACACGCATGTTTTTGCCGACCCGCAGGATGCTGACACCGTTTATGTAACCAACTATCAGATGTGGAAATCATCCGATGGTGGGGCCAGTTTCAGCGAAGTAACCACACCGCACGGCGACAATCATGATCTGTGGATTGACCCGGCCAATCCTAACCGGATGGTGCAGGGCAATGATGGCGGTGCCAATGTCTCGTTCAATGGTGGGCGCACTTGGTCCAGCATTTATAATCAGCAGACCTCGCAATTCTACCGTATGGATGTTGATAATCAGTATCCTTACCGGGTTTACGCAACCCAGCAGGATAATACCTCGGTTTCGGTTCCTAGTCAGGCCGAGTGGGGGATGATCACTAAATCTGATTTGCAGCTTCCGGGCACTGGCGAATCCGGCTTTATTGCGGTGCATCCGGATGATCCGAACATTGTTTTTGTTGGCGCGGTTGGCTCCTCACCGGGGGGCAATGGGGCGTTGCAACGCTATGATCACCGCACCAAGCAAATTCAGCTGGTAAATGTCTGGCCAGAGGAAGCGACAGGGTTTGCTCCGCGCGATTTGCGCTACCGGTTTGCATGGACTTATCCGATTTGTTTCTCGCCGCACGATAGCAACACGCTTTATGCGGGCGGCAACCATTTGTTCCGATCAACAGATCAGGGCAATAGCTGGTCGTGTATTTCACCTGATCTCAGCCGTAATGACCGCAGCAAGCAGGATTATTCCGGCGGCCCCTTAACCGGGGATAGCGCCGGCGCCGAGCAATATGCCAGCCTGTCTTCGGTTGTTGAGAGTAGCCACCGTCCGGGCGAAATTTGGGGGGCAACTGATGATGGCCGTGTTCATGTAACGCGCGATAATGGCGGCGAATGGGCTGAGGTAACTCCGCCCGAATTGCCGGAACTAGCCTATATCGGGGCGCTGGAAATGTCGCCGCATGATGCCGATTGTATTTATCTTTCGGCTACCTGTTACAAAAGCGCGGATTATCACCCCTATTTATTTGTGTCACGCGATAGCGGAAAAAGCTGGACCTCAATCGCAACCAGCTTTCCGCAAACTGAAATCACCCGCGTTATCCGCGCTGATACTGAACGCGCCGGATTGCTGTTTGTTGGCACCGAAACCGGTATTTTTATGAGTCCCGACGATGGCGGCAGCTGGACCCGCATGGAAGGCGGTTTTCCCGTTGTTCCCGTTTATGACATCCGCGTGAAGCATGATGATTTGATTGTGGCAACGCATGGCCGCTCGTTCTGGATTATGGATGATCTCAGCCCGCTCAGGGCGCCAACTCCGGGTTTGATTGCACCGCGCGCAACCGTCCGCCAGTGTCTGAACTGGAGTACCGGCCTTTTTAATGGTGATGGCAAGGATTACAGCCCCGCCTTTGGGGTTGAGGGAGCGTCATATGGCTATAAAACGCCGGACGGCAAATCCCGGCGCCGTCACCTTGATGTTGGCGAGAACCCGCCAAATGGCGCGATCATTTATTACTGGCTGGATGCCGATGTCGGGGATGCGATATTGATCGAAATTCACGATGCTGACGGTAATCTCATTGCCAGTTTTGATGGCGCTGATGAACGCCTGAAAGATGATCTTAAACCGACAGGTGGTTCCGGTCTGAACCGCTATGTCTGGGGGCTGCATGAGAGGGCGCCAGTGCGGGTTGATAAAACATTGCAGGAGCGCCCCTACGAGCCATTCGCCAGCGAGGGTGACGGTCCGGCCGGAGTTCGTGTCCGCCCCGCAACCTATAAGGTCAGCCTGACTGCTGGCGGTAAAACCACAACCGGTGATCTGCAAATTGTGAAGGACCCGCGTCTGGATGTCAGCGATGCTGATCTTGGCCAGCAATATGCGGTTGCCCGCCAGCTTACCGACAGCTATTCGGAGTTGAATATCGGCGTGAACCGGATTCGCATGATGCGCAAGCAGCTAAAGAATTTGCGCTTGCTGGTGCCGTCAGTGGATAGTCAGGTTGATGATGCTATGGCGCGACTAGGCGAGATTGAGGCGCGTCTTGTTGATGTGCACCGCGAAACGCCGCGTGATGTTTTGCGCCATCCCGCCGGTCTTGATGACACCTTGATGGAGCTTCGCTGGGTCACGATGATTAGCGATACCAAGCCGCCGCTGCAAGTCGCCGAATTGACTGAAAAAGTGACCGGTGATGTGCAAAAACTTCTCGATGAGTTGGATGTACTGGTGGATGGCCCGCTTGCTGCGCTGAATACCGCCGTTGCCGAAATTGGCGCACCTGCCGTCAGTTCCGCTTCGATCGGGGCACCCAAGACAGGCTGGTAGATCCGCATGGCGGGCAAGAATGAGGCCAGCAAGAGGACCGCAGGCAATCCTCGGGCCAGTAATCCTTGGGCCGTTAATCTTCGGGGACTTGCGCCGATTTTCAGCGCTGATGCGATTGTTCGCACTGCCTATCAGATGGGCAAGGCCCCGGTTCTGCCGATTTTTGCTGCCATGCTGGGTGCCACTGACCTGCTTTTGGGTCTGGTGGTGTCGGTATCGACTTTGACCGGCATTTTAGTCAAACCGGTGATCGGCTTTGTCTCTGATAATCAGGGTCGCCGCCGCTGGCTTTTAATCGCGGCTTTTCTGTTCATCGCCATGCCCTTTGCCTACCCTTTTGTTCATACGCCGGGGCAGTTATTTGCCTTGCGGATGGTGCATGGGTTGGCGACGGCAATTTTTGGCCCCGTTAGTCTGGCCTTTGTTGCCGAAATGGCCACCCAAGGCAGAGCCACACGGATGGGTATTTTTGGCATCGGGCGTTCGATCGGCTATCTTTTGGCCCCGGTTTCTGCTGCTTTTTTGCTCACCCAAATGACCCCGCAGACTCTATTCATGCTGACAGGTGCGATTGCGGCATTAGCGCTTTTGCCGATTTTCGCACTTGAGGCGCGCCGTGAAAATATTCCTGCCCAGAACGCGCATCAGGCTGTTTCGACTAAGTATAGGGGAACAATGTCGGGCTTGTTTGGCTGGTTTAGAGGGTGGATCGCCGCGTTGGCAAATGCGCTTTTGCAGGTCAGCCAGCGCCCTGCCTTATGGGTTGCGGGCGGGTTGGAGATGATGGTTAATACCGCGTCCTATGCGGTACGGGCGTTTTTGCCATTACATATCATTGCCGCCTCCCAAGGTAATTATGCCATTGTTCTAGCGGGATTATTTTTCAGTATTCAAGAGGCCTCCCATCTTCTAATTCGTCCTATTGGCGGCATGGCGGCGGACCGTTTTGGCCGCATGCTGGTGATTTGGGGCGGCATGATTCTGATGGCGTTGGGGCTGTTTTTACTTCCCTATCTAACCGGTGACCGGGTGATTATCGGTGCGATGATACTGGGCGCGGCTCAAGCGTTCATTTTTCCGGCTTGTCTTGCCATGATCGCCGATCAAACCGGCAACGGGGTGGGCGCCGGGATGGGGGTGTATGGTGCGCTGCGTAATCTTGGAAAAGTTTTGGGTCCGGTGATCGCCGGCCTAATTTTGCTGGTTGGCAGTTTCGATCATGTTCTGCTGGCAGCTGGCAGCCTGTTGTTGGCGGCGGCCTTTGGTGGCGGCCTGTTGATGGTATCAACCCGCCGGTCACCCGCGCCCTAGTCATAGTTTGTCCGGCGTCATCATAGATCGGTGATTTCTTTGCGCAGGCGACTAGCGGCTGGCACGCCTTCGGGAAGGCGTTTGAGAAGTTCATTCCAGCGCTGACGGGCGGTTTCAATGTCTCCGGCCAGTTTGGCAAAATGCCCTTGAAGATACAAAAGCTCGGGCCGGTTTTCGCCAAGCTGTTCAAGGCGTAACATCAGCCGCGTCGCATCATCGGCAAAGTCGGCCTCCAGATTATGCGTTACCATATGCTCCAAAGCAGAGATATCGGCCATTATCGCGGTTCGGGTCAATGCCGTGTTTTGGATTTTCGCGGCCATTGCATCTGCCGCCCCAATCAGCGCACGCTGCGCATCAACCGGATTGCCAAGAACCTGATAGGCGCGCGCAAGGCGTTGCCAGCCCTCGGCATTGGACGGGTCTTCGGCCAAACGGGCTGCCAGCCCGTCAACCATTCCGGCAATCATGGTCGTGCGATCTTCATCAGACATTTGTGCTGCCGCCGCGATATCGGTGCTATCTGGCCCGCGCACTTGTCCGGACTCGGCGGTATCTTGGGCAAGGTCAATGCCGCCTGCGGCAGCTGCATCGGCAATATTCTCGGCCAATAAATCTATCCAAGGGGCATCCGCGCTGGAAATAGTCTGAAGCTGTTGCCAGATCGCCACCGCGCGGGCGAATTCCTCATCCTGATAGGCGGCAAGCCCGGCCAGAAAAAGCGCGCGCGGCTGGTTGGGATTGGCGGTCAGCGCATCGGCGATCAACCGGCGGGCAGGGATAGTCACCTGCCCGTCGGCGCCGCGCGACAGAGCCTCGGCCAACAGCGATTTTATCGCCGGATCACCGGCGGTCATCTTCTCGGCCTGTGTAAGGGCGCTAATCTCGGTATCGGTGTCTGCGGCAGCCGCAGCGCGCATTGCCAGTTGCAACCATTTGCCAACATTATCGGGATCATCAGCCACCGCTTCACGCGCCGTTTGCAGTGCTGCATTAAGACCGGCCTCGGTTTTCTGGCTAGCGGCAGCGGCGGCGGCAATCTCGTCGCTGCGGTCTGCCAGTGGCGCATCGCCAAGGTCTGCGCGCCCAACCATCAGATAGATGACGAGGCTCACGGCAACGATAAGGCACAGCAACGCCCCCGCCAGCCTGTTATCACCGGATGATTTTTGGGCAGATGATCTGGGGGCGGCTGATGGGGGTGTTGATATTTCTGCTTTATCAACTGGCGGGTTAGTTGGCGGGTTAGCTGGTGCATCATTTGTTTTTGATATAATGGTGCGCCGCCGCGTGCTTATGATCAGCGCCCCTCCCAGCAAAATAATCACCAGCGGTGTCGCCCATAAAACATAAGTTCTAGGCGAAAAGGGCGGGCGCAAAAGAACATAGTCTCCGTAGACTTCGCTAATCGCCGTTAGGATCTCATCATCGCTGGCCCCTTCTGACAGGCGTTTGCGAACATCGACCCGCAGGTCACGCGCCAGCTCTGCGTCTGAATCATCAATCGACTGGTTTTGGCAAACAAGGCAGCGCAGTTCCTTCGACAACGCACGGGCACGGTCTTCCAGCACCGGATCGGCCAGCATTTCCTCTGGCGATACCGCTAATGCCGGTTGAATGGCCGCGGCATATATCATTGCTGTGAAAGCCGGGATAATGACCAGAAATGCCATGCGCGATAGCATAGCGCCAAATCGCGTTAGCTTGGTGGTGCCCGTTTTTAGCGAAGGCTGGCCCCGCATTACTTCTTTCCCCCAATAGCGGGCTTTCCCCCGATAGCGGGCTTTCCCCCAATAGCGGGCTTTCCCCCAATAGCGGACTTTTCCCCGATAGCGGACATTTCCCCGATAGCGGGCATTATAATTTCGTTCAAAACGCGCCGGTCAATCGGTCCCGCATGGCGCAGGCGAATGATGCCCTCGCTATCGAGAAGATAGGTCTCCGGAACCCCGTATAAGCCCCAGCTAATGCCTGTCGTACCGTCACGGTCAATGCCGGTGGCGATAAAAGGATTCCCATAATCATCCAGAAAACGGGCGGTATCGGCGGGATTGTCCTTATAGGCAATTCCCAAAATGGTGATGTCTTTGGCTAACAACGCCAATGCTGGAGCCTCGGCGCGGCAGGGCGCGCACCAGCTGGCATAAAAATTTACCAAAAGCGGCGCACCGGCAAACTGGGCAACCGAAACCGTCGCGGCGGGGGATTGCAAATCAGCAAGCTGGGTTACCGGGGCAGGCTTGCCCAGCATCGCCGAGGGAAGCTGTGCGATATCACGCTCGCCGCGCAATGTTGCAAATAAGGCGGCTGCTGCAAATCCGGCAAACACCAAAAAGGCGGCCAGCGGCAAGATAAAGGCCATTCGTGGTGATCTTCGGCTGCTCATGAGAGGGCCTTCGCGCCAGCTTTATCCGCGTTGCCATCTGGCCGGGATGTTTGAGCTATTTTTTGCGACCGGCCCCCACTTTGAGACCGGCCCACTCCTGCAATCGCTCCGCCTAGCGCCATCAGTCCCGCTCCCGCCCAAATCCAGCTTACCAGAGGCTTGCGATACAGCCGCAATGTATAGCCGTCCTCACCATCCCCATCGCCAAGGACGGCGTAGTCATCCCCGCCAAGTCGCGGACGTATAGCCGCCTCGGTGGTGGTCTGGCCTTCGGCGGGATAAAACCGCTTTTCCGGGGTCATAACCGCAATCATACGGGTGCCTTCGCGAAGGTCAAGAACGGCTGTCTCGGTCACATAATTAGGACCATTTCGTGCCTCAACGGTGCGCAGAGTCATGGTTTTTCCGGCAATCTCGATCACGTCCCCGGGTTTTGCGCGGACCACAATTTCGGTTTGAAATACATCATTGCCAAGCGCGCCAATCAGGAAAACCACCATGCCAAAATGCGCGCACCACATCCCCCAGATAGGGGCTGGAAGCTTTGCTGCCCGCCCGCGCATTCCGCTGCGCCAAGGTTTTAAGCGATAAGCCAAGTCACCCAGAATGCCAAATCCAAGCCAGCCAAGCAGGCCCAATCCAACAATCGCGCCAACGCCAATCTGGGTGGCCGTAGAAAGGCCGGCTAAAATCGCAGCAAGAAGACCGATGGCCGACAAGATCAGCACAAACCGCAGGGAAGGCAGCATTCCGCGCCGCCAAACAGTTAAAGGCCCCCCTACCATCGCAGCAACCAAAACCCCCATTATCGGATTGAACGTCGCGTCAAAATAAGGCGGGCCAACTGTGATTCGCGCCCCGCTGACCATCTCCAGCGCCAAGGGATAGAAGGTCCCGACCAGAACAACAACAGTTGCCGATGTCAGCAGAAAATTATTCAGGATCAGCGCGCTCTCACGGCTGATGAGCGCATGATCGCTGCGGCTGAAAAGCTGAGGTCCACGCACTGCAAAAAGCAGAAACGGCACCCCGATAGCCACCAGCAAAATGCCTAGAATAAACACCCCTCTTGCCGGATCGCTGGCAAAGCTATGAACCGAGGTCAGCAAGCCCGAGCGAACGATAAAGGTGCCAACCAGCGATAACGAAAACGCCAGAATAGCGAGCAGCACCGTCCAGCTCTTCAGCGTGCCGCGTTGCTCAACGACAATGGTCGAATGCAACAGGGCAGTCGCGGCAAGCCATGGCATCAGCGAGGCGTTTTCAACCGGATCCCAGAACCACCATCCGCCCCAGCCTAACTCGTAATAGGCCCACCAACTTCCCAGCGCGATGCCAGCGGTCAATGCGCACCACGCAGCCGATACCCACGGGCGAACATGGCGGCCCCAATCCCGGTCAATGCGGCCCTCAATCAATCCGGCAACGGCGAAAGCAAAGGCCATCGATAGCCCGACATAACCGACATAAAGCGTTGGCGGATGAAGGGCGAGGCCCATATCCTGCAAAATCGGGTTCAGGCCGCGCCCGTCAAGGGGCGGCGGATTTAACCGTTCGAACGGGTTCGATGTAAACAGGCAGAACGCCAGAAACCCGGCGGTAATCATCGCTTGTACCGCCAAGGTTCGGGTTTTTAGTCCGGCCGGCATACGCCGCCCGCCAACCGCAAGAGTGGCGGCAAACAACACCAGAATCACAATCCACAACAGCAGTGAGCCCTCATGATTGCCCCAAGTACCACTTAGCTTGTAAATCAGCGGTTTGGTTGAATGGGAGTGATTGGCGACCAGTTCCACCGAAAAATCGGACACCAGAAAGGATGAAACCAGAACGCCAAAAGAAAACAGAACAGCGCCAGCCATAAGCAGCGTCGCCGGTCCGGTAAGCCGGACAAGCGCACCAAAGCCAAAGCGCAGTCCAACCAGCGGCAGAATGCTGATACAGACCGAAATGACGAATGCCATGATCAATGCAAAATGGCCAAGTTCAATAATCATGCGAATGGCTCTTTGGACCCGGTATAGCTGAGGTCAATTTTGGGGTTCGGAAATAGGTTTTCGTAAATAATTTCACCGGTGACTTTATCCTTGAATCTCCGGCAGATTTGTCGATTTGGTGACGGCGTCATCATGCTTTAGCCGGTTTTACGTTCCCATGTGGCATTGTGTCACCTGAATTCGTAGTCTGGCAATGCGTCAGAGTCAGTGTGCAGACATCTGAAATGGGTGCTAGATTCTCCAATGCAACACTTTAGGCTATGTGCAACAATTTTGGCGACAGCTATCGCGCCATAATTAGAGTGCCATAATTAGAGTGCCATAATTAGAGATATAGGAGGCAGATCAAACATGCCGTTGACCAGCACCCATTGGGGAACGTATGAGGTGTCCGTCACCGATGGCCGCGTCACGTCACTATCACCGTTTTCAGCCGACCGCAATCCGTCGGAAATTGGTCCCTCCATCAAAGATCTTCTGGACCATCCTACACGCATTAAGACGCCATGTATCCGGCGCGCCTGGTTGGAGGGCATTAAAGATGGCACCGGGGCAGCCAAAGCTTCGCCCGACTTAAGGGGGTTGCGCGGACGCGATGCGTTTGTCGCGGTCAGCTGGGATGAAGCCGAAAAATTGGTTGCGGGTGAGCTGGACCGGGTGCGCAAAGCCCATGGGAATAAGGCGATTTACGCTGGCTCGTACGGCTGGGCCAGCGCTGGCAGGTTCCATCATGCGCAAAGTCAGATTCATCGATTTTTGAATTCGATTGGCGGGTATACGCGCTCGGTTGATACCTACAGCTATGCCGCCGCCGAGGTAATTGTCCCGCATGTTCTGGGCGGTTTTGCTAATCTTTTACCCCTGCATACCAGTTGGCGCCAGATCGCTGATCATTGTGAGTTGTTTGTTGCTTTTGGGGGGTTGGCGCTTGCCAATGGGCAGATGGGGAATGGCGGTACCGGCGATCATATTCAGCGCGATGGCATGATTGGCGCTGCCAATGCCGGTGTTGAATTTGTTAATATTTCACCGCGCCGTCTTGATGTTGAAGATTTTGCCGCGCCGCGCTGGATGAGTATTCGCCCGAATGCCGATACAGCGTTAATTCTGGCACTGTGTCACACGTTGCGCAGCGAAAATCTGGCAGATACGGATTTTCTGGCGCGATATGCGGTTGGCTATGACGAATTTGGCGCATATCTGGATGGTACCAGCCTGAATAAGGGCGGCGACGGAATACCGAAAACTGCCGAATGGGCGTCCGAATTGACGGGTATCGACAGCGCTGATATTCGCGCTCTGGCCCGCGAAATGGCAGCAAAACGCACGATGGTATCGATTAGCTGGTCACTGACGCGCCAAGAGTTCGGCGAGCAGCCTTATTGGGCAGCAATCTCGCTGGCGGCAATGCTTGGCCAGATCGGCACACCTGGCGGGGGCATCGGTTTTGGCTACGCGATTGCTAATTATGTTGGCAATAACGTCCGGCGGGTGCCGTATGCAGCGCTTCCGCAGGGCAAAAATAACGTCGCTGATTTTATTCCGGTGGCCCGGATTAGCGACATGTTGCTGAACCCCGGCGGTACGTTTAGCTATAATGGCACCACGCAGCTTTATCCTGATGTGCGGCTGGTTTACTGGGCCGGGGGCAACCCGTTTCATCATCATCAGGATATCAACAGGCTGCGTGCGGCATGGGCCCGTCCTGAGACGATTATTGTTCATGACTGGTGCTGGAATGCGGCTGCCAGACATGCCGATATTGTTCTGCCATGCACCACCTCTCTGGAACGTGAGGATATTGGGTTAACCCCCCGTGATCCCTATGTTATCGCGATGGCACAGGCGATTAAACCGGTTGGTGAGGCGCGCGATGATTATGAGATTTTGCGCGGAATTGCTCGCCATCTAGGGGTTGAAGAAAATTTTTCCGAGGGACGGAGCAGCGGCGAGTGGGTGCGTTGGCTGTGGGATAAATCATGCAAGCGCGCCAAGGTCGAAGGGGTTGATCTGCCAGATTATGAAAATCTGGTCGCCAAGGGATATTTCCAGTTGGAGCATGATCAGGAGGAACCCGTGCTATTTTCGGCTTTTCGGGCTGATCCCGATGCCTATCCGCTGAAAACGCCCAGCGGTAAGATTGAGCTGTTTTCATCTACAGTTGCGGGGTTCGGACTTGATGATTGCCCCGGGCACGCCACCTGGAATGCGCCTTCGGAATGGCTTGGCAGCGTTGACGTACAATCAGGCGGTAAATTTCCGCTGCATATGATTGGCAAACAACCGGCAAGCAAGCTGCATTCCCAACTCGATCCCGGAGCGCATTCCAGTGCCGCCAAAATCAAGGGTCATGAAGCGGTTGAAGTCAATCCGCAGGATGCGCGTGATCGCGGCCTTTCTAACGGCGATATTGTGCGCGTTTTCAATGATCGCGGCGCGTGTCTATGCGGCGTGGCAATCAGTGACGCGCTGATGAGGGGTGTGGTGGTAATAAGCACAGGCGCTTGGTATGACCCGCTGGATCCGGCGCAGGATATTAGTCTTTGCAAACATGGCAATCCGAATATGCTGACCCATGACCGGCCAACATCACGCCTTGCACAGGGGCCGGCGGCGCATAGCTGCCTTGTCGAGATTGAGGCGTATGACGTCGCCCGCCTGCCGGTGAAGATCACCGCGCATATTCCGCCTGAAATCATTCCTCGCGGTTAAAGTCATTCCCCCGCAAAGATATCCCAAAGATAAAAGATTTCCCAAAGATGGGCGATACCCTACAGATAGGTGATGACTTTTGCCGGATCGGGACGGGTGCGTTCCATCGGCACTTTAACTTTTTTGCCAATATAGATGAATCCGGCGATCTGGTCATTGCCAACATCCCCGCCCAGCGCTTCCAGCATCCGGTCATTATAGGCATACCACTCGGTTAACCATTGGGCGGCATAGCCAAAGGATTGCGCGGCATATAACAGAGTCGTGCAGACCGCGCCCGCTGATAGATGCATTTCCCACGGCACAATTTTCGCATGTTCGACGGGGGATGAAATAACCGCAATAACAACATCGGCCCGGACAAGACGGCCGCGCTCAATCGCCTCCACTTCAGGCGACGCGTCCGGATTTGCGGCGATAAATTCGGCATGGATAACCTCACGGTCCAGTTTCTCGCGCGCTTCGCCGCTGATTACCACCAGCTTCCATGGTTTGAGGGCGCCGTGATCGGGAACTCTGATGCCAGCTTGCAAAATCTGCGTTAGATGATCGGCGTCAACCTTGCCCGCCTGCATTGTCTTTGCCGTGACCGAGCGACGCGTTGACAAAAAATCAATAATTTGAGGAATTTCAACTTTTAGATTTTCGCTCATCAAAAGCTCCAGAAAGGGGTGGTCAAAACGGCATCAACGCGATGCCGCTAACATTGCCGACAGCATCGTTACTTTTTCGCTTTCAGGCAAGATCGAATTTACCGTCTTTGCGGTGTTTTCGGACTTGTTTTCTAGCGTTGTGATTGTCAGAGTTAGGCCGTTCCTTTTTTGGTTCCAAAATTTACTGAGACCGGAGACATCTATGCGCATTGCCAAACTCGAAACTTTCGCTACCGAGGATGTTGGTTTTGTAAGGCTGACAAGCGATACAGGGGCGATCGGCTGGGGTCAGATGTCAACTTATCACGCTGACATAACCGCAAAAGTGTTTCATCGGCAGGTTGCGCCATGGGTGCTTGGCCGGATCATTGACGGCGATGCGCCGCTGGCCGATTTTCTGGATATGGCGGCGTTTGTTCATGAGCGCGAGCATAAATTTCCGGGCTCTTATGTAAGGCGGGCAATGGCGGGTCTCGACACTGCGTTGTGGGATCTTTTGGGGCGGCTTGCGGCTAAGCCGGTGACCAGTTTAATTGGGGGGAGTCCGGGCCAGCTTCGTGCCTACGCCTCATCAATGAAGCGTGATATCACCCCCGCCGATGAGGCGGCGCGGTTCTGCAAACTTCGTGACGAGAAGGGGTTTGATGCGTTCAAATTCCGGGTTGGCGCGGAATGCGGGCGCGGCGCAGATGAATGGCACGGGCGCACCGAAGAGATCGTTCAGCTTGTTCCGGCGGCGCTTGGTGATGGTATTACGACGATGGTGGATGGCAATAGTTGCTTTGGCGTTGATCGCGCTATTCAGGTTGGCCATATGCTGCAGGATAATGGCATCACCCATTTTGAAGAGCCTTGCCCCTATTGGCGCCCTGATCTGACGCGCCAGGTTACCCACGCGCTGGAGATTGATGTGACCGGCGGCGAGCAGGATTGTGACATGCGCCACTGGGTCGATATGGTCGAAAATCATGTTGTCGATGTGATGCAACCCGATGTGATGTATATGGGCGGCATCAGCCCCACGGTTGAGGTCGCCAAACTGATCGCGGCAGGCGGTTTTGTGTGCACACCGCATGCCGCCAATTTATCGTTGGTGACGATGTGCACCATGCATCTGCTGCGCGCCATTCCAAATAGAGGCCCATATCTTGAGCTGGCGATTGAGGGCGCAGACTATTATCCATGGACGCAGGATTTGTTCCTTGGTGATCCATTTGAGGTTACAGACGGACAGGTGACGATTAGCGATGCGCCGGGATGGGGCGTTGAAATTAATCCGGTCTGGCTGGAAAAATCCACCCATACAGAATCGCTGTGGCAGGCATGACTATCAGCCGTCATTTCACGCCGCCGAACAAACCGGAAGTCATATGACTGTTCTCTACATTACCGGGGCCGGTGTTAGCGCTGATAGCGGGATTCCGACCTTTCGCGGGCATGATGGATTTTGGACTATTGGCTCAAAGAACTACACACCGCAAGAAATGGCTACGCGCGAAATGTATATCGAGAATCCGGGGCAATTTCTGCTGTGGTATTACCGCCGGTTTGCGGCCTATCGCCATGTGCCGCCGAATGATGTTCATCGCTGGTTGAAAGATCGCTGCAACAATGGCGATGCCCGGTTGATTACGCAAAATATTGACGGGCTGGATGGGCGCGCGGGAAATGCCGATTATGTGTGCATTCATGGACGCCTCGATATGATGACCCGCTTTGACGATCAGATGGCCCTTCATGACGCGCATAGTGACGGGAAAAGCGTTTTGATTCCGGCGCCATGGGATGCTGTCCCCGAAGCACTGGCGGCGCTTAGCGGTTTTAAGCCTAATGCGGATGAGGCTGTTGATCCGGCGCATGCCAGCGATGCTGATCTAACCGCGGCATTGTTGCATCTGTGCGGGATTGATGATGCGGTTGGCCCGGAAATGGGGCGCTCCCTAAAGCCCTATGTGTTGTTGTTTGATGAGTATTACACCGATCTTTACCGGATGAGCACTGCCGAGCGCTGGATGGAGGCGGCAGAGCGCATGGTGTTTATGGGGACCAGTTTTTCGGTGAACATCACAGCCATTGCGCTGCGCATGGCGGTGTCGCGCGGCATTCCGGTTGAAATTGTTGATCCTGAGCCAATCGATCTCGGTATTCCAGAGGGCGCGGCGGATATTATCTATCACCGGATGACGGCGGGCGAATATATCGGTCAGCACGGCAGTCTGGCTTAATCCGTCTTGCCGACAATGGCTGGATCAAACGGTTTGCGTGAAAATACCTCGCGCAGCATTGGCTCAAAATGATCTAGCTGGTGGGTGGGGTAATCCGGGTCAAATGCCACCTGATCCCAGCGATCACAAAACCGCTCGCAGCTATCAAACCATTTATGCCCGCGATAGCGTTCGCGTTCATCCTTATTCATTCCGCGCGCTTCGCCGTAATAATACATCTGGAAAATGCCGTGATGCTCAATCACCCAGACAACCTCTGGCCGGACGTAGGGACGGATGATGGCGGCAGCCATTTGCGAGTGGTTGTCGGGCGCTAAATCATCCCCAAGATCATGCACCAGAGCGGCAACAATCATTTCGATATCAGCGCCATCATTTTCGGCGCGCGTGGCCGATTGCAGCGAATGGTGCAGCCGGTCAATCTTGTACCCTGCCAAGGTGTTTTGCAGCCCCTTCAGCGCGCCCAATAGACGCTCGGGGAGGGCTTGGACAAATTCATGCTCTAGCTTGTCCAGAAAGGCATAATCTTCGGGTGTTCCTTCGTCCATGCGGCGAAAACTGACGGTTTCTATGGCGGGCTCCTTGGCACAAACTGTTTATAGATATCTTGGTGTTGACGGCTTCAACAAAAACACGGGGGCTGAGGTTTAATCCTAAACCGCAGCGCGCTAGCCCGTAAAGATATGAAAGCAGGCCGATTGCAGGTGAGGACCGGTTTTTTTAATTTGGGGCCAACTGGCGGCGATAATAGACGGCTAGTCCTGCCGGATAGCCCGGCATACAGGCAAGCGCGTTCAATTCATTCAGCAACTCACCGGATGAATATGATGAATTTGCCGGCTTTAGAGAACGCCACTCAAACAGCCGCTCCGGAAACGCAGCATGCGCCATATGCAATGTTTCATCAATCTCATGCCACGAAGAACATCGCCGATCCTTCCTGTTGTCGCAAGAGATTTTGAACATCGAGTTTGCGCGGCAGAGCTATGCTTGCAAGCTGTTCGATATTAATCACGTTGGATTTATGAAGAACTTCGGCTACAGTTATAACCTTGGCATGGATCTTTACGGCAAAGAGGTCATCCGACCCTTTGCCGATCGGTCTCAAAAAACTGGCAATTTTGGTAAAAGTGCGGGCCATAGGGTACAAAAAAACCTGGCAATCGTTGAAAAAACTTACGATTATATTGCTCTAAATTAACCTTTTAAGTGTATGATTATTTATATGGAAAAGCTAATTGAGTCACTCCGCCTACGCGTCGATGAATTGCTGATATATTTAGATCACCTCGAATTGCCTTCGGCCCTTTACAGCTATGTGCCTCGGCACTATATGCCTGCGCGGGGCACCCAACTTTATAATGACGTTATTGCCGGACTATTGCTGGCGATTGTGTTGGTGTTGGTCTGGCTACTTTTCAATATGCGCAGCAAAAGGCTTGACGAAAAGCCGGTCAGCGGCGAGGTGGCTGAAATCACCTTTGAAGACATCAGCGCCGAAGCTGCGGCCCAAACTGTTGCTAATGTTCAAACCCCGGATATGCCCCCGGAAGCGGTCCCGAATTTGGAGCCAATTAAGGAAGGCAGCAATTCTGAGGGTGAAGCTGGCGGGTTTCATTTTTTCAAACGCAAGACCAAATCCGTGCCCGAGCCGCATGAATTGCTAGCATCAGCCTCATCTGATTTGAGCGCAGATGGCGCGGCCTTACAGAATGATGACACCTTCCTCATCGAACTTGAGCAGGAAATGCTGGCAACGCGTCAACTGTATCTTGATGGGCAGATCACCAAAGAAGTTTATGTGATGGAAACGCGAGCGCTGTACCAAAAGGCGCAAAGCCACATGACCTGATCCCTAAACCAGCCGATCCCTAAGCTGGGCGCTTGACCTAGCCATCTTGGGTGCGCTGTGGGCGCTTGCGGAAAGCGGAATGCGGCTGGTTCTCCGCGCTTGGATCAATAACCGTCGGTAACATGAAAATCAGCGTTTCTGACAGGTTGGTTGAAAGACTATCAGCCCCACCAGTCAGCAGTGCAATGGGGGCAAGGTCTCCCGTCATTCCCGGTAAGTCTGAGGTGAATGTTGTTTCCTCATTTCGGGTCAGGCCGGCCAGCACGACAACATCCCCCGCTTAAGCCCAGAAAGTTGTACCAATAATATCTGACGTGTGGTCAGACAACTCATTAACCAGTGCCAGCGTTGTGTTGAAGCGCGTGTCCGCCAGCGTCACATCCAGCTTGACCGTATTGTTCAACCGGTTGATGTCGACTTCCTTGATCTCCAGTTCGAAGGGCGCATTATATTCAACCGGAGGACCGGTGACCGACCTGTTATCAGCATCCAGAATGGTAGGGCCCGGAACGCGCGCAATCTGATCGCGTTCAACCGTTGCATCCTGACCTGACTCCGCCAGAATGGTCGGACTGGATACAACGCGGCCAAGGCTGTTTGATTCAAGGAAATTCAACAGCATGCCAAGCTCGTCATTTGGCGAAGAGAGGTCGAGGTTAAAGGTGCCAACAGTTGAGGATGCGGCGCGTGCCACTTGGCTGAGGATGGCCTCTTTGGTGCCGCTGCCCCCGGCCGAAGGTGAGGTGGACAGGATCGAGTCAATCTGCCGTGAGAAATCACGCGAAACGGTGGTCAGGAAAATCTCGATTAACACCTGCAATTCAGGAACGTCATATTGCTCGATAAGGCGCACGACAAGGTCATTTTCCGGACGGGTTCCGATAACGGTGACGCCGGAAGAATGGTCCGCGCCCTCCTTGCCGTGTGCTGGCATGATTTGGAGGTGATCCAAGGCTGGCAGCACGGATTCTGGGGCTTCTTTGGGCGACGGCAACCACAAATTCGCCGGACAGAAAGGCCGTTCTGGCGCATGATTCGCTGGCCGCGTTGCTGACCGATGCTGATATTTTTGTCTCGATGTTTTTTGATCGAAATAGAGCGCTGACGGTTACGCGTCGTCTAAAGCTTGAATGCCGGATTGAAGGCCAGCCCGAATCCATTTTGGATGGATTTGTACATCATATTTTGAAGGGTAAATTAAGCTCGCCGCAAGGGGAAATTCTGATAAAAAAACTTCGCCGCCAGCGTCACCTATCGCGGCTTTTTTTGGCTAGATTGAGGATAGCTATAACATCTGTACCATATTGTAAAAACGATATTTTTTGGGATATGACGCAAGCGGGAACCAGCACTCGTGCGCGCGAAGGACGCTGCCGCCGATATGCTCCAGCTCCACAGTCTGAGGATTCGGTTATGAATAAGGGAATAGTCTTGGGAATGGTCTGGCCGATGGTCTTTGATGATGATTGGTGCGGCGATGGGGTGCGCGCTGGCGAAGGCAGTAGCGATGCTGCTTTGATGCCCGATCCAATCTGGTAAAACGAATCCAAGAATACGCTTTAGCACACGACCTTGTGAGTCAATCTCAACATTGAATGCTAGTGGTGTTGTTTTTTTTACTATTTCTATTTCTATTTAATGGGTGTAGTTAATGAAAGGTTAGTTAAATAAGATAGGTTTTTAACCGCTGATGTTTCACATCCGTTGGTGATCGATAGGGACAGCTTGCGAAATGCAATCAGGTAAGGCAATTTTTGTCGGGAATATTAAGGGTGGTGTGGGTAAAAGCACTCTCACCGTTTATTTAACCGATTATCTGCGAAAACGGTATCAGCGCCGTTCAGTTATGTTGCTGGATACCGATCCACAAGGCACGGCGTTTGAAATGATGCAGCCGCTTAGCCGCGCCGATGATATCAAGTTCCTACCGATAGGGGACCGTTATGACGGGGTCAGTATGACAACGCTTGATGGTATCCTGCGCCGTATGCTGAACCAGGAAGATGCCGTCACGATTGTTGATACCGGTGCTGGCAAGGTCGGCAATATCTGGCAAATGGCGATGCTTTGTAGCACCGTTCTGGTACCGACCTCAATGTCATGGACTGATTTACGCCCGACCATTGATTTCATTAAGGAACTTGATGAGCGTAAAGAAGATTATGGTGTGGTCAATCCGCATGTGATTGTTGTTCCGAACCGCACATCCCCGTCGCAAAAAAACTTCGGGCAATTGTCCGAGGCGTTGGAAGAAGTGAATGCCATCATGGCGCCGCCGATTTCAGATCTGTCCGCTGCCCGCAATCAGACTCGCGAATTTAAGGGGTTTGACGCTATTGCGGGAACGCGTTTCAGCATGGAAATTGAACGCCTTGGCGAATTTATCATCGACTATGTGATCAGCGGCGAGCTAGACCGAATGTATCAATCTGCGTGATTAGCCAGCCTGCGTGACTAGCCAGCCTGGCCCAATTAGCCCGCCCAATTATAGCCCGGCATATTAAAAAAAATTGATCAAACCTGACAGCTAGATGCTGAGCGCAGCGGCCACCCATTTGTGGAAATGGTGCGTTGGTGGGTCCATTACTGCGGAAAATTTACCCCCATCATAACCGGGGGCAGACCGGCCCGATTGCATGCCTTCAACAACCCCGACATCCTCGGCAAACACTTCGCGCCACATTTCCCGGTTGGTTGCCCGCATCTGGGCATAGTCATCTGTCAGCGCCTCATCGTGCGTATAATAGATTTCCACCTGCTCCAACGTCCGGTCAACACCATCAGGTATCAACAGGATAGTATAGTAATGGTCATTATGGATGCCCAGCAGCACATTTGGGAAAAAGGCGATATATTCAGCGCCGGTATCCCACTGTGACGACAGCCGGTTGAAGCGCGGAAAACGCTGGCCATCTGCGGTAATTTGCGGGCGATATACGGTTGTTCCCTGACCGGCAAAACCGGCATCATCGATAATATTATAATGGTCTTCCAGCCGTGAATAGCTGTTCAGCCCGGGATGCACAAAGGGAAGATGATAGGCCTCGCAGTAATTCTCCACCGCCAGTTTCCAGTTGCAATTCAGCTCAAAACTGATGGAAGAGTCTGCCCCGCCATGCTTCATTGGTTGATCGAATTCACGCCAGCGCTCAATCAGTTTCGATGCGGCGCTCTCAAATTCAGGCGCATCCCCGCCAACATTGACGAAAACAATATCCTTCCACAGAAATGATCGAACCTGAACCAGTGGATAATCGCAATGTTTGACGCTTTCATGCGTGTCAATATTGGGGCCGCCGACATGCGGCGTGCGGCGTAGATTTCCATCCAGATCATATGCCCAGGCGTGATAAGGGCAGGTGATTGCGCCGCGCAGTTGCTGCGGCTTGTCGATCAGGATCATCCCGCGATGTCGGCAAACATTCTGAAAAACATTAACCGCGCCGTCGGTATTGCGGACCAGCAGCATGGGAATGCCGATAAAGGTGACCGGCTTAACCATCCCCGGCTTTGGAATATCTTTGCCGAAACCAATCGCAGACCAGTTGTTGCGAAAAAGCGTATTTTGTTCATGTTGGAACATTTCGGGGCTGACATAGCATTCGTTTGGTAGCCCGTTCGCGCGCTCTATTGGCGCCATAACATTGTTCAAGTTCATCATGATAGCTATCCACCTTGATGTTGCTTTAATGTTGGGACTCTATTTCTCGCTCAAACCCTACTTCTAAGATAAAAACCCTATTTCTAAGATAAAAACCAAACTTCTATGATAAAAACCCTATTTCTAAGATAAAAGTTACCTCTTACACAAAAATTAGTCTGGTAAGTCACCCGTATAACAGGTGGAATAGTGACCTTGGCATTCAAAAGATTTCAACGCAACTCAGTTTTTATTTTCCATCATTTTGGCCCATCATTTTGGCCCCTCAATACAGGATGCAGTTAAGTGACCAGCTATCAAGCCGCCCCTATTCACGCTGCCCTTGATGACCGGTTTTATCGCCCGGTATCTGCGGCGAATTTTCCAGATCATAAATTGCGGTATCGGAATGACCGCGCTGCTGCCACCGTTGGGCTGGACGCGTTGGATGATGCGGCGTGGATTGATCATTTTGGCAAGTTCACCCCGCTGGAGGACAATCTGCCCCAGCCGCTGGCGCTGTGTTATCACGGGCATCAGTTTGGCCATTACAACCCCGATCTTGGCGATGGGCGCGGGTTTTTGTTTGCCCAGCTGCAAAGCGCAGATGGCCGGGTTCTCGATCTTGGTACTAAAGGGTCGGGCCAGACGCCTTTCTCGCGGACTGCGGATGGCCGCCTGACGTTAAAAGGCGGTGTGCGCGAAATTCTGGCAACTGAAATGCTGGAAGCACTGGGCGTAAACACCTCGAAAACCTTTTCCATTATCGAAACCGGCGAGGCGCTGGAACGCCATGATGAGCCGTCGCCAACGCGCGCGGCGGTGATGGTTCGGCTATCGCATGGGCATATTCGGATCGGCAGTTTTCAGCGACTTCACTATCTTAAAGATGATGCGGGTATTGAGGTGTTGATGCGGCACGCCGCGCGGCATTACTTTGCCGATAAGATCGATGCGGGCGCGCCGGTCAATGATCTTGCGGTTGCGCTGCTTGGCGAGGTGGCGGCGCGCATTGCTGATACCGCCGGGGCATGGTTGGCGGCCGGGTTTGTTCATGGTGTCCTGAACACGGATAATTTCAACATCACCGGAGAGAGCTTTGATTATGGGCCGTGGCGGTTTCTGCCGGACTTTGATCCCCGCTTTGTTGCCGCCTATTTTGATCAGACATCGCGTTATGCGTATGGCCGTCAGGCCGAGGCTAGTCTTTGGGCGGTGTGCCGGCTGGCGGATTGCCTGATTCCATTTGGGGGGTCCGAAGCGCTGGAGGAAGCGTTGAAAGATTTCTATCCGATACTTGAAGACAGCCTGCGGCGACGTCTGTGCTGGCGGTTGGGCCTCCAGATGCCGGATGAGCAGGGGACAGTGATGACGAAAGAGCTGTTTGCAGCGGCATCGGCATCGGCGGTACCCTTTGCCCAGATTTTTCATGATTGGTATGGCGGCGCGGCGCGGCGCGGTGATTACAGCGGTCCAGAATGGGCGGCGTTTGCCGAAACTCTGGCGGGCGCTAAATCCTTACCGCAAGCGGCCAATAGCTTTTTTGACCAGCCGCAGGCTATGGCAATGCCTATCGAAACGGTTGAAAGCCTGTGGGATAGGATCGCTGAGGATGATGACTGGGCACCGCTTTACGCCAAGCTTGATGATATCCGGGCCTTTGGTGCAGTGATGCGGGGGGACTAGCCCCCTAATTTGGAGGTGTCAGCGAGCGGGTGAACACATCGCGCAACACAAACCGGCTTTCCATCCGCAGCACATGCGGCAGTGCGGATAGATGTTCGGCGTGAATGCGGCCAAAATCCACCACATCACGCGCCGCAACGCGCAGGATATAATCGCTTTCACCAGCGGTCAGGAAACAGGCAAGAATCTGCGGTATTTTGCTGGCGGCCTTTTCAAAATCGGCCAGCATTTCGGCTGATTGTCCGGTTAGGGTGATTTGCATCAGCACCAGAACATCATGCCCCAGCTTAGTGGCGTTTAACGCGGCGTGATAGCCATCAATAATACCGGCATTTTCCAGCTGGCTAACCCGCCTGAGGCACGCCGATGGTGACAGACCAACATCAGAGGCAAGATCAACGTTAGATATGCGGGCATTTTCCTGCAAACGAGACAGTATCGCGTGATCAATCCGGTCCATTTTCTTCGCCGCCCCAAAGCTTTCACAGGAAAAGAATAACAACCGCGCCCCGACAATTTGTGTAATATTAGGGCCCGCATAAAATTCTATAAAAACACGTTTTCACCGAGAATTATTCGGAACATATAGCATTTGTAACAATATAAAGCAATGAAATGCCCCAATCTTTCGCATAAAATACCTATCAAAATTAACCGATAAAAGAGTAGGAGTCATCCGATGTTGATAGGGGTTCCAAAGGAAATTAAGGTTCGTGAATCACGCGTTGGTCTCGTGCCAAATTCTGTCGCTGAGCTAACAGGTCGTGGTCATAAAGTTCTGGTTGAAACGGGCGCTGGCGCTGGTATTGGGGCTAGCGATGACGTTTACCGTGCGGCCGGGGCAGAAATTGCCGCCAGTGCTGCCGATGTGTTCAGCGCAGCCGAAATGATCGTCAAGG
>CALLKZ010000043.1:0-7222 GCA_938082345.1 uncultured Alphaproteobacteria bacterium | reverse complement strand
CTAAGCCACGCCTTACAGCTGTATCAGCTGCACCTCATGCCCGCTTATTTCCAGAAATTGACGCAGTCCGGCAGGGCTGATCCCTAGCGTCATATCATTCACCAGCGGGTGAAAATAAATGGTCTTGGCCTCCATCAAACTGGCATCGAGGGCCAGTTTTACCCGGTGTTCGGAATCATTGATCAGGGTAAAAATACTGACCGCGCCCGGCCGCACACCCAGAAATTCAAACAGCCTATCAGCGCTTCCAAATGACAGTCGGTCAGACCCGATCTGATCTGGCAATGTCTTCAAATCAATCTCGCGGTCTTCTTCGGCAATCACCAGATAGTTTTTCTTTTTCCGATCCCGAAGATATAGATTTTTCACATGCGCACCAATCATATCGCCGCGAAATGCTTTCGAATCTTCAACCGTTCGTAGCGGCGGATGCGTATGCGAAGTGAACGCAATACCAGCATCACCCAACCGCGCAATTAGGGTCTCGGGCGTGGTAGGTAGGGTGTCTTTATAGGCAGAAGAGGCATCCATGATTTTGGCTCTGGTAAATTTTTGAGGTGCTTAGCCGATGATACGGGACATCCGCTTTGGATTCCGTTGATCTGGCCATTGATCTAGATGAACGTTTGTCTCGGATAAAAGTTTGATCAGAATAAAAGTCGACAGAATGGCGCAATTTGTCAACAACTCCCTCATTCAGAAATCAATTTGGCGCTGGTCAAGTGCCCGTAATGTAACAGAATGCAACGATTGACGGTATTGGTAGGGCGTTCTATTACAGCCATCAAAACCGCATGAAAGCAGGCAGCAATGACACGAATAGGGTTGATCGGTTGCGGCATGTGGGGGCGTAATCTGGCGCGGAACCTCTCGCAGCTTGGTGTACTGGCCAGCGTTGCTGATGTGGATACGGACCGTGCCAATGCGTTTGCCACCGAATTTGAAGGCGCCGCGCAGAGTGTTGAAACGCTGCTTGCCGATAGCACGCTGGCGGGGGTTGTTTTGGCCACCGCGGCCCCTTCACATTGCGATCTTGCTATTGCCGCGTTGAAAAATGGTCTTCACGTTTATGTTGAAAAACCACTGGCGCTAAACCTTGAAGATGCCCAGAAAATGGCCGCCGCCGCCGAACAGGCAGACAAACAGATTATGGTTGGCCATCTGATCAGATATCATGACGCTTTTATTGAGTTGCACCGGCAAGTTGCGGCTGGCGCGGTTGGGGAGGTTCGCCATATTACCGCCAACCGGTTAGCGATGGGCCGTATCCGCAGCGTTGAATCGGTTATTTTTGATCTATGTCCACATGATTTGTCGCTGGTGCTGGCTTTGATGGACGGCGAGCCTCAGAAGATTACCTGCAATGGAGCCTGCCACGTCACGCCGGGTATTGTTGATGTTGCGTCGACTTTTCTTGGCTTTTCCGGCGGGCGGTCAGCAACGCTGAACACCAGCTGGATTACACCGTATAAAGAACACCGTCTGACGGTAACGGGCAGCACTGGCGCCTTGGTTTTTGACGATGGTTTGGGCTGGGACGAAAAGCTGACGCTATACCGTGATGATATTCGCCCCGACGCGCAATCTGCCTCCCAGAATACCCAAATAGGACATGGTTTCATTATTAATCGCGAAAAGCCCCGGCATTTGCCGCTGCCGGAATCCGAGCCGTTAAAACAGGAAATGCGTGCTTTTATCGAATGCGCGGAAACAGGGCGCCCGCCGACAACCGATATTCGCGATGCGCTGGCAGTTCAGCGTGTCCTTGAAACCATGAACAATAATCTGAATGCGTTTGGCGTACCCGCATAGCCGATATAAAGAAAGAGAAACATCATGATCCCCTTTATTGATCTTGCCGCTCAGCAAGGCCGCATCCGCCCTAAGATAGATGCCAACCTTGCCAAGGTTTTGGATCATGGCGGTTATATTATGGGGCCTGAGGTTCTGGCTATCGAGGCGCGGCTTGCCGAATATGCGGGCGTAAAACATTGCATCAGTTGTTCTTCTGGAACCGATGCGCTGATTTTGGCATTGCTGGCGCTGGGGTTAAAGCCCGGGCAAGGCGTCATCGTTCCCTCATTCACCTTTGCCGCCAGTGCCGAAGTAATGCCGGTGCTGGGCGCGATACCGGTTTTTGCCGAGGTTGATGCCAGCAGTTTCAATCTGGACCCGGCCAAGCTGGGGGATGCGCTGCAAACCGCGCGCGCGCAGGATATTGACGTTGTTGGCATTATCGGTGTTGGCCTGTTTGGCCAGCCAGCCGATTACCACGCGATTGCCGCTTTTGCCAGAAATGAGGGGCTGTGGGTGATCGATGATGCCGCGCAGAGTTTTGGGGCAAGCAGAAACAGCACGCGTGTTGGTCAGCTTGCCGATATTACCTGCACCAGCTTTTTTCCGGCCAAGCCGCTAGGCTGTTACGGTGATGGCGGGGCAGTGTTCACAAATGATGATGCTGAGGCCGAAATCATGCGGTCATGCCGCATTCATGGCATGGGTAAAACCCGGTATGACAATGTGCGCATTGGCATGACAGCGCGTCTGGATACCATGCAGGCAGCCGTTCTAGATGCCAAAATGGATATTTTCGATGATGAGCTGGCCGCCCGCCAGAAGGTGGCCGACGGCTATCAGGCGCGGCTGGGAAATTCTGTTGAGACGCCGCGCCTTGATGCTGGTGCCACCTCAAGTTGGGCGCAATATACGGTTAAGCTTCCCGTTGGTACCGACCGCGATAAGCTGGCCGATGCGCTTCGCCAGAAAAATGTTCCGAGTGCGGTTTACTATCCCATTCCCATGCATGAACAGCCCCCTTATCAGCGCTTTCCCGTCGCTCAAAGCGGTCTTGGTGTAACGGCTGATCTGTGTTCACGGGTTTTGGCGCTGCCGATGCACCCGTATCTTGACGATGATATGCTGGATCAGATTGCCAATGCCCTAAAGGACAGCCTGCACGCTATTTAAGCCAGCGCGTAGATTTAAGCCATAGGATAGAACCTTAGGTATTGTCCGTTTCCAGAGGTTTTGAGCTTGCTTGAGAAGGGTTTGGTGAGCTGGTCATATCACCATAAAATTTACGCCACCTGCCGCCAACGCTGCGGCCATCCGTTGACAACCAGTCTTTGCTTGGCCCGTTAGCATGGATTACCGCTGGCCAGCTTTCACACCGGCGGTTGAAAATCATCCCGCGCCCTTCATCAACCTCAACATCACCCAGCGCATGGTTCAGACATTGAAAAATCTGACAGTTGGAATCGAGATGAATAGTCGGCATATTTTTTTTATCTTGGCCAAGAAACCGGTCTGTGTAGTAGCGCTGGTCATCGTCCATATCGCCAATCTTTTGGGCCAACAATTTGCGTAAATCACCTGCTGTGGCGATGAACGCGCCGGAATTCAAAAATCGATAGGGATTATCATCTTCCAGCACTGGAAAATCATCGCCGCGTTCTGCATCGGGCCAGCAGGTTACTTCGGCGGCGAACACGACTTCATTTTTGAAATTATGCCGCCAAGCGTCGATAATATCGCCAGCATAGCGGGTAATAATTGTGTCATATCCATCGAGGAACAAGACGGGGTGATCGGCGGCCAGATTTTTGAGGGCCGGGCGCAATAGATTGACCTTCTGGCCGCCTCCGGGCCCGTCTTCCATATTGCCGCCCCGCCAAGGTTTGCCCAACCCCAGCACCTGAACGTGAACGCCGTAGCGCGCACCTGACAGGCAAAGTCTTTCTAGGTCGGGAGTATCGTCACTGGCCACGGTAAAGCATGTCATCTTCACCGATTGATCCGCTACGGCGACACTTTTTTCGGTCTCGCTGCTTTCCGAGCTTTCTTGCGGTGTAAAAAACCGTTGATTTGAGGATAGCACGCGTTTTGTGCTGACTTGGAAGCGTTGGTTCAATTCCGGTTTATCGTTAATCCCGAATGCTGCTGGCAGTATTTCGTCTGCCGGGCATAGATGCGTTTGCCATGGCGATGCTATCATCTCGAGGGCGGCTTCGGCGCTGATCAGATAGGCCAAGGTCCAGCTTGGTTGGTAGTCAACCGCATGCACATGGCGGCCGACCAGCAATTTTGGTGGTGGCTGGTTACGCTGTGCCAGATACACCAGATCAAAATCGACATAGCTTAGGTCATTCAGCAGATGCGGCAATGTCTGGATCACCCCATCTATAGGTACGGCGTCATCCTCTAGCACGAGGGTGGGTTGTCCGTTTTTTGCGATATGCTGCCACGCCCGGATATGCGACAGCGCACATCCAACCTCGCCCATTGTCATGGCTCGCCGAGCATAGGGATCAACCCAAGCTGGCCATGGCTTTGCGGCATCAAGTCCTTCCACCTTATAGGGCGGTTTTGGATCGAGATCGCGCCCATCAACGGCTTTGATCCAGGTGATGTCGGTAAACCCGTAATCCTGCAACGCTTTTTTCAAACGTCGCCGTCGATCAACTAGGCGCACGAGATTAATCACCAATATTGGAGGTAAATTCATGCTTTGATCTCCCTTCGGGAATTGGCATTCAGGAAATGGGCGTTCAGGAAATGGGGTCGAATGGCTGTGTATTCGGATCCACCACCCACGCTGCGGCTGAATAGCGTGTTCCGGCGGTGACCGGCAGAACCCAATGCACATGTGTCACCCGTCCCGGGAACACCACCATTGTACCGGGGCTGACACCGCGTGAATCCCAATGTTGACGGGGAAAGGTAAGGTGCCCCCCTTCATAGTCTTCATTCAGAATGATGGTCATGCTAATCATTGAAGCGTCGTGATGCGGGTCCAGTGATGGTTGCACTTCGGGGGAATATTTCAGAACGAACGGCATCCGGTTTTTACCAAGACTTAGCGGCCACCAGTGTTGACGGACGATTGGGGCGACTCTGCGCTTAAAATGACTCTCGAAATTTTCGGCAAAGCGCTGGCTGATGCGGTTAAAACGTGTTTCCTGTCCGGGCGCTGAATTATTTTCCACATCGCCATCAAGCGGTTTATATTCATCCAGCAAATCCGCTGCCTTGACCACCTCGGCGCAAAAATCAGGTGTCCAGAAAGGTAGTAATATTATATCTGAAGCTACTTCGCACCATGGTCCTTTCGCCTCGGCGTCTTGATATGTGATCAGACGTTCCATCTTTACTCCTAGTTTGCCAGCCGCCAGTAGGCCATCCCTTTGTAGGATTGTTTAATATTTTCAGTCACCAGTAATGTTCTCAGTCTTGGTTGGCGGTGGACCAAAAGCAAAAACGACACAAATCTGAATGAATTTGCGCCGTTTCCGCCTGATATTTATGCTGGTTCTGCATAATATTTATGGCGTTACCACATAAATGTTACGCCAGCCGAATAGCCTGACTGTTTATGGTCAGTACCATAGGCGACACCGACATCAATCTTTGTTGACTGGTTCCATTTCATCGCCGCACCTAGGGCCACAGCGCCTTTACCGCGGAAATTACCATAGCGGATACCAAGCGAGTGTTTTGCATCATTCGGCAAATTAAGGCCGCCCAATGCCATCGCCATGGCGGTACCCTCACGGCTTTCTGCTTCCAGCGTATCAAGCCGCTTTCGGTTTGCTTTTATTGCGGACCAGTTTGCATCAACTCCCTGCAGTGTCAGGGCCGAGACCGTGGCAGCCGACATGGTGGGGTTAATCGAGGCCAACGCCGCTCTTTGCTGTGGTGTATCGTTTCGGCTAGGGGCGGCCAGTTGAGTCAGCGCCATTCCTGCTGCCTTTTTGGTTTCAGCCGCTTGCTTGTCTGCCGCCGAAATCGTTGGTGTAGTGGCGGTGGTGGACGCGCCGTTCTGATTACTGGCAGACGCGGCATCGGGCGGATTCAGAACTGCTTCCGCTGCCTTAGTCATATCTTCGGCAACCTTTTGCAGATCATCAGTGCCAATTTCGCCATTATTAGCAGCAACACCCAAGGCAACCTGCAATGGTGCACTCACCAATTTCTGATCGCTGGCAATTGTGCTATTAACCACGGCTGCGCCAGCATCGCCCGGTTCACCCGCATTGTCCTTAGGACCATTGGGGCCCTTGTCGCCCGGTTCACCCGCATTGCCCTCAGGACCATTGGGGCCCGGATTGCCAGCTTCGCCATTTAAGCCCGGAATGCCCTTCTGGCCCTGCGAGCCGTCAATGCCATTGTCGCCATTTTGGCCCCTCTGGCCTTTTTGGCCAGTGAGGCCCGGATCGCCATTAGGGCCATTGACGCCCTTAATGCCGGGAGAGCCCTGATTGCCACCAAGGCCCCTATCGCCAGCATCGCCCAAAACGCCCTTTGGCCCAACGGTGCCCCGATCGCCCCGATCGCCCTGATTGCCCTTAGGGCCAACGGGGCCCTTTTGGCCAACGGGGCCCTGATCGCCATCATCGCCTTCGGCGCCCTTCTGGCCAGGGGGGCCCGGATGGCCATTGTCGCCATTTTCGCCATCGTCGCCCTTAATGCCCTTAATACCCTTCTGGCCCGGAGAGCCCTGATCGCCTACCCCGCCCGCAGTGCCTTTTTGGCCAGGGGGGCCCTGTCGGCCCGTTTCGCCCGCTGCGTCGGCGCGGCTAGAAACCAGAGTGTTTAAGGCTAAACCACTGGCAACGAGTCCAACTGAGGCACCAACAGAACCCGATGTCGATGCGGCAATACCCGAAAGCGCCGGCAACATCGTTTGGCTGGCCAGCGAGTATATCCCAATGACCCCCAATGCCATTTCACGGCGGCGACGGCTTTTGGTTGATGATGAGGCATCAGAAACCGATTCCGACCCATTATTTTGGGCGCGCAATTCGGTAGCAACCCGGGCCAAACTATAGGCGTGATCCGGTTCAAGGCGCCAAGCCTCACCCTTTGCAGTCGGTTGAATTGCTGGCACAGCCAACGTTTTATTCGCCGCATCGGGACCCTTTGACATAAGGTCCTTACCGGCCTGATTCTGATGGGCCTGATTCTGATGGGCCTGATTCTTATCGCGTTTGGTTGTCATAAGAATAAATCCTTCTGCAATCTCATTTAGGCTGCAATTGGGCTGCAATTTATTTGCAAGGAAGCCCTCATTTGGTTCGTTTGAGTTGAACAACATTGAAATATTGAAACTATTTGTAACTTTACCTTTGGAAGGTTAGTTTTTTATTAATTTTTAATCACAATTTAGCGAAAAAACGCTGCGATTTCGCCTTTTGCTTGTCATATTAAATATAATTAAATCAAA
>CALLKZ010000042.1:0-13118 GCA_938082345.1 uncultured Alphaproteobacteria bacterium | reverse complement strand
TAGGACAGTGTTGGACACTCTACACCGTAAATTCCGGTGTATTACACCGGAAAATTAATCGACCATATCAGCCAAATAATTAGGGTCTAGATGAGGTGGACGCGGTTACTAAGGAGCAAGACGATTATCCATGTGTTCTTGCTTTTAGTCTACTTGGGCGAACCAAGACAGCTTGTTAGCGGAGATATGTATTTTTATTCCGCAACAGAGTGTGATCGGTTTGCCCACTATGCCGCACAACGGCACGGGAACTACTCGTACTCTTATTTAATGGATAAGCGTGACCGTGTGACAGCTTACTGCGTCCCAAAGCTGATCGAGGAAGGATCGGTTAAAGTTTATTAACACCGGAAAACACACCGGAAAACCTTTTGTGGATTCGTCCTAATCAACTTGTTTTCATTGGATAATTTTGTAGGCTTGCACTGTATCGCGCTCACCATTCGTCCTAAAAAAACGCCCCCGGCCATTTCTGACCGGGGGCTTTTTTTGCATCTTCCTGCCAGGAGAGGAACAGTTAGATGCGGGCCGTAACACCTTGGCGGTCGAGGGCGATTACGCCGCCGTCAGGTGCGTGATAGCAGGCAAAGAATTCCGAGTCCTGCATGGCTCCCCGGATCGATTTATGTAAGCCTTGTCGGTCCGCGCGAGGGAAGAGAACGCGGCGCGACCGGCTTTGTACATCCAGGTCACTGAAGAATGAAACAGCGATTTTGGCCATGGTAAAACTCCTTATTACCTGTCTTGTTATGGCCGCTTCAGAGGGGAGGAGGTCTCGTCGCGGCCTGTGATTACAACGTAACCTCATTAATATTGATAAATCGTTAATTGCTAATCACAACGATGCTAGGATTCAGCCTGTTACAGGTATTTTCTTAAAACTGTTTATACTGAGAGAACGCGGCTATAGGGAGATCCATATATGGCAGACCAACCCGACAATCCTTTTACAACCATACCAAAGAGGGGGTCGTCAGAGTTTCATAAGGCGGTAACAGGGCGAAGAGAAACACAAAATCATGCCGTAAATCGGTTCACTCCGCTTTCATTTTCGGGAACCGCCAAACAGCTTTTTGGTATTCAATTTGTTAATATATTACTAATTACACTAACACTCGGGATCTGGATTCCATGGGCAAGAGTGCGCCGGCGGCGTTTTTTTTATAACAACACACGCATTCTGGGTGACGGTCTTGATTATCTCGCCACAGGCTTTCAGATTTTTAAGGGGTGGGCGCTCGTAACTGTTACGTTTTTGGCGCTGTATGTGTTGCCGTTTACGGGCGTACCTTTTCTGCAAGAGTTCTTTTTTGTGGTGTTAATGTTCGTCTATCCATGGGCGCTGAATCGGTCTTTGCGTTATAATGCGCGAAACATTGCGTGGCGCGACGTTCGTTTTGATTTCACCGGCAGTTATCTTGGTTCGTTCTGGAATCTTTTCATTTTTCCCTCACTTGGCGTGGTGACGCTAGGGTTGCTGCTGCCCATGGCCTCAAAATCAAAGCGTGATTATATCGCACGGTGCTACAGGTTTGGGGATGCCAAATTCGCCTCTGACAGTGCATTGAGTGCCTATTATGGGGCCGGTCTGAAAACGCTGGCTCTTATTCTGATTCTGTCGATCCCGCTCATTGTTGAACTTCTTCTAGTTACGAATATCTCCAGCAATTTTACCCCTATTTTGAGCCCACTTATTTTTGAGAATTTTACTTTTTTTTCAGTGATACTTATCTTCCTTATTACAACGCGTTATTATCACGCCCTCACCAGAAACATTATGGTAAGAAGTCTTCGACTCCAAGGCGGTATTCGCTTTAATTCATCCCTTTCAGGATTCAGATTGGCGTGGATAACGGTCAGCAATTTGGTGGTGGGAGTTCTATTCTTAGGGCTGCTGTTTCCGTGGGCGCAGGTTCGTTTATATCGGTATTTGACAGCAAAAACTGAAATCCGCCCGGTTAATGATATGCAGGGATTTGTTGACAAACAGGTTGATGCTGGTCACTCCATCGGTGACGCAATTGGCGAGGCTGACGGCCTGGATATAAACATCTAAAGGCGATCTTAACGATAAGGCGATCTTAACGATGGGGCGATCTTAACGATGGGGATTATAAATGCAGTTCCATGGCAGATTGAACAAGTCAGGAACGACACGCAGCATCGATGCGGCCCTTCTTATCGCCAAGCCTGAGCAGTTGGATGATCAGGGGCAGATTGGCGATCAGGGGCAACTGGATGATCAGGAGCAGGTCGGCGGGGCGTTGTATCTTGCATGCGCTGATGGCGGTGATGTGATCAACGTCACCATAAATGATGTTATTCCGGCCATTCAGGGCGGCGATGTTCGGCTGGTTTTATCGAGCGGTGATGTTTTTCATCTGGCCCCGGCCAGGGACGGGGAATCGTATGAAATTCTTGAAGGTTTCTATCCAAAACCGGCGCTAAGAGAAAGCAGGTTAGCGCGTCTGGAAACGGTAGGCTGGCGCGGTATGATCGCCTTGGCAATCGTTTTTCTGGGGCTTGTCATGGGATTTCGTGCTGCCATTGCCCCGCTTGGTGACATTGCGGCGGGGATGGTGCCGGAAGCAATCGTTGAAAAGGGATCAAGGCTGGTGCTGGCCGAACTGGATTTGACGCTGCTGGAAGACAGCGCATTACCTGATGAGACCCGGATTAAAATTCTGGCGGATTTCAATCAGCTCATCGCAGGCGGGCCGCGCGAATTTGCCGATACACGCCTTCATTTCCGCAGCTCCCCAAAAATTGGCCCAAACGCATTTGCGCTTCCGGGTAAGGATATCATTATTCTTGATGAGCTGGTGGAATTTGCCGATGATCATGATGTCGTGCTTGGTGTTCTGGCACATGAATTTGGCCATGTAACTAACCGGCATTCGCTGCGCCAGATTATGCGCAGCGCGGTTATCGCATTCGGTGTGAGCATCATTGTTGGCGCGGACGATTCAATTTTGGAGGAGGTGGTCGCCTTCGGCAGCGTGCTGGTCCACTCCGAGCAATCCAGACAGTTTGAGAGGGAGGCAGATAGGGAATCAACAAACTGGATGCGGGCAATCGGGCGTGATCCTTCAGCCCTGACCCGCTTTTTTGAAAAAATCAGCAAAGAATGCGGTGATTATTGCGGTGATGACACTATTTTTTCCAGTCATCCGGCCTTCAAAGACCGCATCCAAGCCCTAACAGATCAAACCTCAAATTAACCCTAATGGGTTAGGCGCAATGTTCGGCATCCAAGATATTCGGCATCGCGTTCATCGTGGCTGACGATCACCACACACATTGCCCGGGTCCGCGTCATTTCGGTAAGCGCATCAAAACACCCACAGCGGCTTTCCCAGTCCAGTGCGCTAAAACTCTCATCCAGCAGCAAGACCGGACGATCACGCAGCATGGCGCGGACGAGAGCAACGCGCTGCTGCTGGCCGCCTGAAATTTCGTCTGGAAGGCACGATTGAAGTCCGGCAATGCCAAGCCGCTCAAACCCGGCATCAATCTCGGCCTCACTCACAAACCTCGATTTTGTAAACCCGATGGCAATATTCTGCCGGCACGTCAGATGGGAAAACAGGTTATCCGCCTGAAAAACCGTGGTTACCGGACGCTCCCATGGGGGCAGGGCGGTGAAATCACTGTCATTCCAGCTCATTATCCCCTTATCAGGCACCTCAAATCCGGCAATCAGGTCCAGCAAGGTCGTCTTACCGACGCCGGACGGCCCCTGAACCGCCAGAATTTCACCTTCCGACAGGCTGAAATCATAGGAAAAGACCAGATTCTGGGACCGATTCTGGGGTCGGGTAAAATTGATGTTTTCAATCTTGAGCATTATTGTCTCTCTTGAGCATTATTGTCTCTTATAAATGGTTGGGGCGGCGGGCCAGCCACCGCGCAGCGCCAACATGCAAAGCAAAGATCAGCAAAGTAAGACACAAAAGCAACAGCGCAAGCGACGCCGCTTCACCCGACCGATACCGCGACATCGTTTGATATAACAGCCACGGCAGGGTTTGGAATTGCTGACTGCCAAAAAGGGCAATCACCGTCATATCACCAAGGGATAAGGCGGCGCTGAGGCCGGCTGCATACCCTATCTCGGGCGCCAATGCCGGCAGGGTTATCCACCGGAAACGCCGCCACCCGCGAACCCCCAGGCCCGCACACAGTTTATCATGCGTTGCCGCCAGCGCTGCCATTCGCCCCTCAATCACCCTGTAGGCAAAGGGCAGGGCGACCAACATGTTCGCCAGAAGAACAAGCGCCGGTGCCAGAAAAAACATATCGGCAAACCCGCGCAGCAAAATGAAAAAACCGGTACCAAGGACAATCGCCGAAACGGCAAGATACAGTGAAATCGCAACATCAAGACCCCAGACAGACAGCCCGGCATTGGCCCGGGCCGTCCGCGTTGCCGCTAGTACCAGTGCCAATCCTGTCGCTAATGTTCCAGATGCCAGTGCAATCAGCAAAGAGTTCATCGCGGCCCGGTAAAAATGCGGCCAGCTGAGCATCTTTGCCATCTCACCATTTATGCCCCGCCAGACCACCGCTATCACCGGCAACACAACCAGAATGATAAACAGACCGAGGATCAGCGCATCGAAGAAGCGGGTGAGGCGTTCTGCCTCTCCTTTCTGGCGAATATGCGGGCGTTTGGTAGAGGGGGCAGCAGCCCATGATGGCCCCCCTAATTTTGCCAGACACACCACCACGCTCGCACAGATGGCAAGCTGCAAAAGCGCAAGTTTGCCAGCTTTTTCAAGATCAAACTCAAACCTCAAAGCGGTATAAATATTGACCTCAAGCGTCGTGACAGAAGGCCCGCCACCCAAAATCATGATCAGCGAGAATGAGGTGAAACATAAAAGAAAGATCAGCGCCAGCAAGCCCGGAATAACCCGGCGCAAGGCCGGCCATTCAATCAGCCGAAAACGCTGCCAACCATCCAGCCCCCATTCAGCCGAAAGCCGCCAGTGTGAAACAGGAATTCCGGCCATTACCCCGCTTAGAACGCGAAGCATCAGGGGAGCGTTGAAAAAAACATGGGCCAGCAAAACCCCGCCAAGACCATAGATCGGCGGCAACTTTGGCAGCCCCATCGCACCAAGAAAACCAGAAAACAACCCAGACTGGCCCCAAACACCAATCAGACCGGTTGCGGCAACAGTTGTGGGAAGGACAATTGGCAGAAAAGAAAATAAAATCAACAGATGGGCGTTCCATTCTGATGTTCTACGCCAGCATGAACGTGCAACCGGAAGGGCAATGATCAGGGCTAGGAACGCAGAAAGAAAGGCCTGCATAAATGTGAAAATAGTAACCCGGGTAAGATAAGCATCCGCGCCCGACCCAGCGGCGGTGGACCCGGATCCAGCCGCCATCATCAAAGCAATAAGCGCAGCAAAACCGAGGGCAAACAATCCGCCAGCAATAATAATGCCGGCGGATGTTATTGGTGTAGGCTTACGCCAATGCGGTGTAGCCCTGCTGCCAAAGGGTGCCGGATTACGGGACACTAGGTTTTACCGGCCAAGTGGAATTTACTGCCCAGAATGACTCTATTTACTAAGGGCATTTTGCCACTCAGACACCCACGCAGTTTTGTTGCTGGCAACGTCCTGCGGCGAGAACAGCAATGACTTTGTCGGCGTGATCAGCCCATCAAACGCCTCGGGAAGGGCGGTAGTGCCCGCCGGATACATCCAGTTTGTTGTTGGAATCACCGACTGAAACCCCTCATCAAGAATGAAATCCATGAATTTCACTGCCAGAGCGGGCTGCGGCGCATTTTTCAGCATTGCCGCAACTTCAATCTGCATGTAATGGCCCTCATCAAATGCAGCCGCCTTATATTTGTCAGTTCCTTCAGCAACAATGTGATAGGCAGGCGACGTCGAATAGGACAGCACCATATCGGCCTCACCTTCAAGGAACATTGAATAGGCGTCCCACCATCCTTTGGTTACTGTGACAATCTTTGGGGCCAGCTTGGCCCATGCTTGCGGCGCGGCATCGCCGTAAACCGATTTCACCCACAAAAGCAAACCAAGACCGGGCGTAGCAGTCCGCGGGTCCTGAATAACAATGCGGAAATCATCCGGAGCATCAATCAGATCTTGCATAGAAGTTGGTACAGCTTTGGTTGTTTCAGCATTGTAAACAAACGCAAAATGCCCCCAGTCAAAAGGAACAAAATGCGTATCATCAAACGCTACGGGAAGGGAAGTACGCCCGGACATTGACACATTATGCGGAGCAAAAAGGCCGGTTTCCAGCGCTGTTGCCATTAGATTTGTATCAAGTCCAAGCACAATATCGGCCTTTGATGCGCTTCCTTCCAGCTGAACGCGGCCCAAAATGCCGATTGAGCTGTCCAGCCCGACGAAATTCACATCGCACGCACACGCGGCTTCAAACGCCTTTTCAATAGCTGGTCCCGGACCCCATTCGGCCACGAAAGAATCATAGGTATAGATTGTCAGAACAGGCTTTTCGACAGCCTGAGCATGAACGGGAACAAAGCCCAGCATGCAGGTTATCAGCGCCGCCGCAGCAGCGCGGCGAAATGCCGTAAGGTTAAGGATATTCGGTCGCATAGTTATCTCCAATGCGGCTATCATTGCCATATTGGGCGATAAGAAAGGCTATGGATGCACTGGCCGGGATATTTTCACGCTGTCTGAGCGCTGGCCGGTATCCGCTTTCCTCCGCCAGTATGATCTGGTTCAGGTTCAATGGGTCTGTCTCAGCCCCAAAATTAGGGGGCACCCCAAGCGAGGCGATACTATAAGCAAAATTCATCAGGCATTAAAGAGGAATGTGAGGGCGCACCTCAACCCAAGAGTAACATAAGAGCATCACCTGCTTGCTTACATCTATATTTGTCGCATAATGTATATTATGTAATTTATAACTAGCTGAATTTAGACAAAAATCGATATTCGGCATCGATACCTAGTTTGTTCACGCCAGATCAAAAACCATTCCGTCAACGCCCGGCTCGGTGTTTGGCGGACACGCTGCTGCCAGTGTTTCATAATCGGACTCCAGACCAAGATGCGTTAGAACCGCCCGGCCCGGTTTCACCCGCGCGATCCATTCAAATGTCTGTTCGTTATGACTGTGCGCTTGATGCGGTGTATCGCGCAGCGCCTCGACAATCCACAGCGGCACTCCGGCCAGCGCATCCAGCACCGCATCGCTCATCTCAAGAACATCGGTTGAATAGCCAAATTTTTGATTAAACAGGAACCCCAGCGATGTCGTCGTGCCATGCTCCTGATGGAAAATATCAATGTCCACATCACCCAGTCTGATCGACCTGCCCGCCTCAATTTCTTCAAGGCGCATTGGCGGCACAAAATAGCTTGGAGAACTTGCCAGCTTGTTAAACAGATACGGAAAGCGCTCAGAGATATCTCTGCCATGGGTTGACGTTGCATAAATTGGCAAATCAACCCGGTCAGGCCAGAAAAACGCGCGAAGATCATCCAGACCAGCAACATGATCAGAATGTGTGTGCGTTATCAGCAGTGCATCAATCTTTTTCAAACCAAGCGGAAATAGCTGATTTTTGATATCTGGTCCGGCATCAACCAGAATATTTGTGGTTTCGCTCTGCACCAAAACCGCACAGCGCTGACGCCGGTTGCGCGGATCATCAGGATTACATTTGCCCCAGCCAGCATGACCAAGCGCAGGAACACCAACCGACGTACCGCATCCAAGGAGTGTAACCTTCATTTTGCCGCCATCCTTGAAAAAAGTCGTAACGTATTAGCACGCGTAATTGCGGCCATGCGATCATCGTCGGTCAGGCGCAACGCTGCAAGACATTCAAGCGTATAGCGTGTAAATGCAGGCTCATTCGATTTACCGCGCATGGGCACTGGCGCAAGAAACGGTGCATCAGTTTCCACCAGAATCCGATCTTCAGGCGCGAAACAGGCTACTTCGCGAATGGTCTTGGCATTTTTGAATGTCAGAATGCCGGAAAAACTGACATAGAACCCCACTGCAATGGCGCGCCGTGCCAACTCCGCGCCTGAGCTAAAGCAATGCAGGACGCCCGAAAATGCGCCCTTTGCCATTTCATCTTCGATAATGCTGGCGATATCATCATCGGCCTCACGCGCATGAACGATAATCGGCAGGCCAAGGTGCCGCGCAACCTCAATCTGCGCACGAAAACTGTCGGCCTGTCTTCTCCGCGGCGCGTAATCATAATGATAGTCAAGGCCGGCCTCACCAATGGCGACACATTTCGGGTGATCGGCGGCCTTAATAAAGGCATCAACGGCACAGGCCTGTTCTTCGTTGCCAGCCTCATGCGGGTGAACACCAACGCTAAACCAGACATTATCATGGGCTTCGGCGATTTTTTGTGGCTGATGACTGGTACTAAGTTTCACGCCTATCGAGATGATGCTTTCAACGCCTGCATCAGCAGCGCGTGCCAAAACGCCCGGGATATCTTCGGCAAGTTTTGGATAGTCAAGATGCGCATGGCTATCAATGATCATCGCCCTACTCTTTTTCTTCTTCTACATAACGCGGGAATACGGGTTCCGGCTTGGCAATAAGGTGACCTGATGCCAGCCTAGCATTACCGCCAACCATCCCAAAGGCGCGGTCATCGGCATCAACGCCAAGTTGATCCAGAATGCGGGCAGCCGACCCCGGCATCACGGGTTGGACGAGAATGGCCACCTGACGAATGGTTTCTGCCAGCACGGCCAGAACCTCAGCCATGCGCGCAGGATCGGTCTTTTTAAGGCCCCAAGGCGCCGCCGCATCAACATAACGGTTCGCATCGGCAATCACCTGCCAGATAATACGAAGCGCCTCATGAAACGCCTGAACATCCATCTGGCCGCGCACGGCCTCTAACAGCGCATCTGCGGCGTTCAGCATTTCGATATCTTCAGGATGCGGTTTGGCTGGCAAAGCCGGCATCACCCCGTCACAATTCTTGAAAATCATCGACAAGACGCGTTGCGAAAGATTGCCAAGATCATTGGCAAGATCACCATTCATCCGGTGGATCATCGCTTTCGTTGAAAAATCTCCATCATTTCCAAAAGGAACTTCTCGCATCAGAAAATACCGCACCGCATCAAGGCCATATTCAGCCGTCAACGCGTTTGGATCAATGACATTGCCAAGCGATTTTGAAATCTTTTCACCGCTGTTTGTCCACCAGCCATGGGCGAAAACGCGTGCGGGCAAAGGCAGGCCAGCAGCCATCAGAAAGGCCGGCCAATACACAGCATGAAAGCGCAAAATATCCTTGCCGACCATATGCAAATCAGCTGGCCACATCGCAGAATGCAACGCCTCATCGCCAAAACCACCGTCAGGTGGCCAGCCTGTCGCCGTCAGATAGTTGGTCAGCGCGTCGAGCCACACATACATGACATGCGCATTATCGTCCGGTACCGGAACCCCCCAGGAAAAGCTGGCGCGACTGACAGACAAATCACGAAGCCCGCCGCGAACAAAGCTTTTCACTTCGTTAAAGCGTGACGCAGGGCCAACGAAATTCGGATTGGCTTCATAAAACTCCAAAAGCTTGTCCTGCCACTCTGACAGATTAAAGAAATATGAGGGTTCCTCAACCCATTCAACGGGGGCACCAGATGGGGCCTTGCCATCAACAATTTCGGTCTCGGTATAAAATGCTTCATCGCGAACCGCATACCAACCAGCATAACTGCCTAGCCTGATATGACCGCGTTCCTGCAACATTGCCCATAGTTTTTGACAGGCCGCGCGATGCCGTGCCTCGGTGGTCCGGATAAAATCATCATTGGAGAAATTAAGGTTGTTGGTGAGATCACGGAAATTCTGGCTGACCGCATCGGTAAAATCCTGCGGCGTAATTCCGGCGTCTGCAGCAGCTTTTTCAACCTTCTGACCATGTTCATCAGTGCCGGTCAAAAACAACACGTCAAACCCGTCCAGCCGCTTAAAACGTGCCAGTACATCACAAGCAAGCGTGGTATAGGCATGGCCGATATGTGGCTTGTCATTGACGTAATAAATCGGCGTCGTGACATAAAAGCGTTTAGCGTCTAATGAGGTCATTCGAATGTCCATCGCCAAGAAAAATAACCGGACCCGCACCTGCACGCCCTATGCGCAGGATGTAACGCTAAAACCCCAATCAGGGCAAGGTTTTCCGGTGCATTTTCATCAACTCTCGTGTGAGAAAATGCCCAAAATCGAGATACAAACCGTCTGCTTGGCCTGCTGATTTCAGAAAATTCCCGTGCATTTCAGCAAGCATCGCCGCGCTGTGACGCGAAGCAAGCGCCCTGATTACAGGATTTTCAAAGGCGCAGACTTCCAGCCTATTTGAGACTTCCAGCCTATTCGAGACTGCCGGTCCATTTGAGGGGTCTATGGTAGAGGGACCACGCCCCCCCTCACCCGTACCGGCACGAACCGCTGCCAGACTCAGCATCCGGCCGATCAGCCAGATCGCCCCCTCACGCGACGCTGCGCCAACTGCCCCGCCGCGCCCCCACTTCTCGCAAATCACCGCCAGCGCCGTTTCATCCAGCCGGTCTTCGGCCAGAAGGGAACAGGACGCCATATAGCAATCAACGGCATTGCTGGATGCTAAAGCCAGCGCGCGCCCCGGTGCCCCCTCGCCAAGCACCGTTAAAATGGACGGATCACCGCTTCCTTCTTTGCTGCCATCATCACCATCTGCAAGCGATGTGAGAACTGAATGACAGGCATCCCGGCTCAGCCCCGGAATACGGATCACCCTGCACCGCGAGCGAATGGTAGGTGGCAGGCGCCCCGGCCTAGACGCAATAAGGAATAGAATGGTTTTTTCGGGCGGCTCCTCCAGCACTTTGAGAAGCGCATTAGCACCATTGCGGTTTACCTGATCCATCGAATCCACAATTGCCACGCGCCACCCTCCACGGGCGGGTTTATGCGCCATGAACCCCAGCAGCTTGCGGATTTGATCCAGTTTGATTTGCCCGGATTTATTGTCTTCCAAATCAGGCTCAATAACCATCAGATCAGGATGCGCCGATTTAATCACCAGATTAGAGCCGGGATCATCGGGATTAATGGCGAAGACTTGCTTGCCGTCAAAATCAAGATTGCCATCACTGCGTTGTTCGGCCATCAACCACGCTGCAGCCATTCGCGCCATGATGCCTTTGCCGATACCTTGTGGACCCGTCAACAGCCAACCATGCGCAACACGCCCATGATCAATCGCCTGTGACAGCGCATCGGTAAAAATCTCATGGCCGACGACCGTGTGGGCGGGATCGAAAACTGGCGCTATGTCATCCATGCCCAATCTCGATCATTTTTTATCTCGATCATTTTTTATCTCAACCATTCTTTATCTCAACCATTGGCTAAAACACTAGCCGACAGATGCGGTAAGACGGCTGCCTGAATATCAGCTGCTACTTGCTCGGGGCTTTGGCTGGCATCAATCACCACAAAGCGGTCTGTGTATTGCGCAGCCAATTCCAAAAACGCCTGCCTGACATTATAGTGAAATTCACTTCCCTTGCTCTCAAAACGGGTCTCATCGGACTCGCGGCTGCCTGCGCGTGCCAGTCCAACATCAACATCCAAGTCCAGCAAGATGGTCAGATCAGGCACCAAATCCCCGCAGGCAATCGCGTTCAGTGCCTCAATTTCAGCCTTGGCAACGCCGCCGACCAGCCCTTGATAAACCCGCGTTGAATCATTGTAGCGATCCGAGATGACGATACGCCCACGCGATAATTCAGGGCGCAGAACATGTTCAACATGCTCATGCCGGGATGCAGACATCAACATAGCCTCGGTCGCAGGCAACCATTTATCTGCGGTTCCCTTTACCAGCAAATCGCGAATGGCCTCGGCAGAAATTGTTCCCCCGGGTTCGCGCGTTACCAGCGGGTCCAAAGTTGGGTTCTGACTTTTAATCCAGCCCGTTAAGCGTTGAATTTGCGTGGTTTTACCGCATCCTTCTCCCCCTTCGAATGTGATAAAAACTCCGCTCATTGCTGGCACCCTTTAGCTGTTTGGTTATTTCTGATCGCTATTATCGGGCGATAAAATCAGCACTGGCACCCAAAATCAGATATTTCAGCGCCTCACCAACCCGGTCAAACATTCCAAGGTCGTCCACTGAATTCGCGGCAAGCAGATTATAGCTGGTTTTACCGTCGGGAAGATCGAGGATTAATTTGCCGACAGGCTGACCGGCTGTTATCGGCGCTGGCACCGGATCATTCCACTGCAAGGTAACTTTCATTTTACGCCGATCATTACGCGATAATACAAGGTGCAATTCTTCTTCGAGAACAAGATTGACCTTTGACTGTTCCCCAAGCCAGACATTGGCCTGATCGACGGTTTCATCCTTGTCAAACAATTTATAAAGTTTGAATTCGCGGAACATCAGATCCATCAGGCGGCGCGACTCGGACGATCGTTGTTTCATGCTCGCCATACCGTTCAGAACCATAATCACCCGTTGGCCTTCGCGTTGGGCCGAGCCGACAAGACCATATCCAGATTCTTCGGTATGCCCGGTCTTCAACCCGTCTGCGCCTTGGGTCCCATAAACAAGCGGATTACGGTTGCCTTGCTTGATGCCGTTATAGGTAAAATTTTGTATCTGGAAAATGGGGTAGAGATCGGGGAATTCATCAACCGGAAAATTGCGGATCAGCGCTGTTGTCAGAATATTCAGGTCACGCGCTGTGGTTATTTGTTCGGGATCAGGCCAGCCGGTCGAATTCTTAAAAACTGTATTGGAAAGACCCAGGTTGCGCGCCACATAATTCATTTCTTCGGCAAAGGCTTCTTCGGTTCCCGAAATGCCCTCGGCAATGGCAATGGCGGCATCATTTCCCGACTGAATGATGACCCCGTATAAAAGATCACGAACAGATACCTGCTTACCAACTTCAACAAAGGTTTTCGAGCCACCTTTACGCCACGCCTTTTCAGAAATAAGAAACGTGTCATCCAACGTAAGACTACCATCCTTGATCCGCTGAAAAGCAATATAGATAGTCATGATTTTCGCCATTGAGGCAGGTTTCATCGGCGCGTCAGCCTGTTTT
>CALLKZ010000041.1:0-8361 GCA_938082345.1 uncultured Alphaproteobacteria bacterium | reverse complement strand
CCAGCTATGATGCGATGCTGGATACGCCAGCCGATGATTTCACCTTTCCCGATTTTGATGAAAACACGCGGGCCACAACTTTTTACACAACCGGTACCACGGGTGACCCAAAGGCGGTGGCCTATTCGCACCGCCAGTTGGTGCTTCACACGATGGGATTGCTGGCCGGGCTGGGCCCGTTAGAAACATCAAACCGGCTACATCGCGGCGATGTCTATATGCCAATCACGCCAATGTTTCATGTCCATGCGTGGGGGTTTCCCTATGCAGCAACTTTGTTGGGGATAAAGCAGGTTTATGCCGGGCGCTATATTCCGGCGAACTTGTTACGCCTGATCGCTGATGAGGGGGCCACATTCTCGCATTGTGTGCCGACTATTCTACAAATGCTGTTGGCCGCGCCTGAGGCCGCCAAGACTGATCTTACCGCGCTGAAGATGCTGATCGGCGGGGCCAGCCTGCCGCGCGGTTTGGCCGAGGCGGCTTTGGCGCGCGGGATTAATATTTACACCGGTTATGGATTGTCGGAAACCTGTCCGGTGCTGACGATTGCGGCTCTTGATCCGAATGCTGAAAGAGATTTCGAGGACCAGATTGATGCCCGGATGAAAACCGGCCAACCTATCCCGCTGGTTGATTTGCGCATTGTCGATGACGCGATGAGAAACGAGCCGCATGACGGCGTTAGCACTGGCGAGGTTGTGGCGCGGGCGCCTTGGCTGACCGCCGAATATCTGAAAAGCCCTCAGGCCAGTGCCGCGCTGTGGAAAGGCGGATATCTTCACACCGGTGATGTTGGCCATATTGATCCCGCCGGATCGCTGCAAATCACTGACCGGATGAAGGATGTAATCAAATCTGGCGGGGAATGGCTGTCATCGCTGGCACTGGAAAGTTTGGCATCCGGCGTTGAGGGGGTTAACGAAGTTGCCGCCATTGGCATTCAAGATGCGAAATGGGGCGAACGTCCGGCGCTGTTGGTTGTGGGAAAAAATGATGATCAGGCAGCCATTGAAAGCGACATCAGGGCAGCGATTACCGCGCAGATTGAGGCAGGCGGCCTATCGAAATGGGCAATGCCTGAGATCATTCGCTTTGTGGATGAAATTGCCAAGACCAGCGTTGGTAAAATCGACAAAAAACGCCTTCGCGCTGAATTCATTTAGGATGTTGGCGCTAAGTTTAGGGTTCTAGATTGTCTGGCAGGTTGGGGATTTTATAAATCCGGATATGGGGGTAGTCATCATAGATAAGGTCCAGCCGGTTATCCTCAATCACACCAAGATGATATAGCTCATTAAGGCTGCTCTCATATAACGCGCGATGAAGTATCTGCGACGTTAAACGTCGGCCTGTTTGAATGGTTTGCAAACCAAAATTTTGCGCGGCGAGGGATGCCTTGCCAATATAGTTACCGGTATAGTTGCGGCGTTCAACAGATGTGCCATTGGCGGCGCGTGACCATCCGGCCAAACTTGGATCGCCATTCATCAACCCTTCCTCAAGGTCAAATTCGAGGGCGCCGCATGTCAATTTTTGCGGAAAGCCGCGATAACGGCACGACAGATTCATAAATTCGAAAGTTGATTTTCCATCATTGCCGCGTGGAATAATCGGCACTCCTGCCTCAATATCCCAGTTGCCGATTGCCGAGATGGATTCGGCCATTAACGGCATCTGACCGGTCAGCACGAGATAGATATCGGGAAGTTGACCTTCTGGATTAGATGTTTTTGAAATAGATGTCTTCGGTTGGGCCATGAAGGCAGTGTTTAAGCTGGCAAGATTGTTATTCTGGGAGATGCCGTTATGTCCCTCACTGCTCAGGAATTGCAGAATGCCGATTGTCTCACTCTGATCGGGGCTGAGGAGCGCGCGCGCAACAAAATGTGTTGATGGTGATATCTGGTTGCCGCCACTATGCAGCGTTGGCAGCCCATTCAAAAACATCGACGCATAGCCATAATCCCACCATGTTGCGACAACCGAAATTTTGGGATCAGCGGTGTCTTTCAATGCCGCAAAACCTGCTAGAACTTCCTTTGGAAAGCTGGGGCGGGGGACATAGCTGGTCGGTGAATTCACCCAAGCGACCAGCATTGCCAATGCGCCGGCGAAGATCGCCGCACCGCTTTGCCGCACGGGCTGGTTGGCAGGATCAATTTCAGTATGTAACGCGCTGGCAATAAATCGGGCGAGGCTGGTCATAAGGAACGCCGCCCCAAACCATAGGATGGGCGCTGAATAGAACACCGCGCGATTGCCAATCACGAAATTCAACATCCCAAATGCCGCCAAGGGGCCATAGGCGATTGCGGTAACGGGATGACGAATGGCCCATAATGCCAATCCAGCGATGCAGACCAGCCCCATCTCCAGCGAGCCTGCCGTTTTTTGCAGAATTTGGGTGAAGGAGATTTGACGAATCTCGGAAATCGTTTCAAACGTATTGGGGAAAATGAAGTTAGCGAAGGGCAGGACTTCCTTAACATAGGCAGTGTCTAGCGGATCGAAAAACTGTACTCCTGAAAAAATCAGGAATAAAAATATCCCTGCGAGCACCACCAAAATATTTCGCCGAGAAACCAGCAGCAACCAGACTAATGCTGCCAGAGCGAACCATGCCAATTGCGGTTTTGCATACCACCACATGAACAGATTGGTAATGCCGCTTGCAACCATGCACCAAAGCAATGCCATGCGGTTGCTCTTTGCTTTGCCTGTCATTAATACCGCGCCAAACATCAGATACATAAAGCCGAGATTCAGCATGTCGGTATCAATTCGCCCGACGGCAGAGCGCACCAAATACGCATTTGATAGCCCGCCGCCAATGGCGGCAACCGCACCTTCAAGCCAATACCCGGCCGCACCAAACGCGGCAATGATCATCAACGCGGTCAAGCCAGCGGCGATGATAATTAAGGTATGCCCCGCCATTAGTAAATCGGCTGGCGCATCAGTTTTTGCCAAGGCAGCAATTATAGTCGAGATTAAGGGCGCATCTCGCCGCCCTATGGCGGAGGGCGGAATTTCACTTGCCAATTTCAAAAAATAGGGGGCATCGGCGGTAGAAAATGACGGAACGCCGTCGATATATGTGGAAGCTGAATTTGCCTCCCAAACATCATATTGCCATTTTCTGACCGCGATATTTGCGGCAATGGCGGCAATCGCAAAAGCGATAATTGCCGCCAGCAGGACCAGTTTCACACCGAGCGGTTTCAGCCTAATAGGGCCGAACCAGTTCTTGTCCATACGCTTTGCATGCCACTGCTGGAGATGGCACATCCATTCAGCAAGCCGAGTGCGAGGGAACTTTGTGAGAGTGATAAACATCAAATCAATGGCACTAAGCAGATACTAAACAGATACATGAAATATTACGCAGTTGTATAATCTGCGCGCAATTAACCTCGTCGGCAAGCGTGAGAAGTGTGTTTCAAATTTTGAAAAATATTGGTATTGCTTCCCTCGGAACATTTGTTGAAACTTTGGCGCGATGTCCTGCGTGCAATTTTGCGGCGGTGAAACCAGCGCGAAGACATGCCAGATGTAAGGTTTAGTTTATGAGTGATCCAAATAGCCCGAACCTTCGCCATTTTAGCGATCAACTTGGCCTCAAGGCGCAGGCGCGCCGCCTTTGGACCGACATGCGGGCGGCTCTTGATGAGATGTCAGCTTGGGATCGCGGTGTCCATATTTTTTGGCTTTTGGGGCCGTTTATTCTTTTGATTGAGCGCACCCCGGCCGACATCTGGTTATCCTTTATCGCGCTGGCATTTGCGGCAAGGTCGATTCTCTTACGTCAAGGCGCGTGGCTGCAGCGGTTTTGGGTGCGGGCTGCCTTTGCGTTTTGGGCGGTATGCTTGATCGCGGCATTGGCTTCATCGCTGCCAGCATATTCATTCGGCGAGGCGTTTGTCTGGTTTCGGTTTCCGCTTTTCGCAATGGCTACCACCTTTTGGTTGGCGCGGGATAAACGACTTTTGTACGCGATGTTAGCCTCAACGGCGATCGGGATCGTGTTGATGTGTGGAATTCTGACAACCGAAATTTTAATTGTCGGCCAACAGGAGGGGCGGCTATCTTGGCCATATGGTGATCTTGTCCCCGGAAACTATCTTGCTAAAGCAGGGTTGCCGGCCTTTACCATTGCTGTTGCACTGGCCGTGTCTGTACGGGGCAGGTTGGCGACGATAGCTGCCTTTTTTGCTCTGATCTCAATGGTCCTGTCTTTGGTAACCGGTGAGAGGATTAATTTTCTGATCCGTGCTTGTGGCGGAATGCTGGCCGCGCTTGTCTGGAAGCCTAAACTCAGGCGCTTTGCACTGCTTGTCGCGGTGGAAGCCCTTGCTGTTGTCGTCGCGTTCCAGATGGTGCCACAACTTGGCAACCGGTTTATTGACACATTCGTTGAGCAACTCCCCACTGCTGCAAGCAGCCCCTATTATAGAGCAATGATGCCGGGGGTTTTGGCGGCGCAGCAATCGCCGGTGTTGGGAGTTGGACCCGGAAATTTACGGCATATGTGCGTTGAAATTGTGGCTGGTGCACCGAATATGGACTGCCATCCGCATCCGCATAATTTCTATATTCAGATTGCTGGTGAGGTCGGGCTGGTTGGCTTGATCTTTGCCGTTGTTTTCATAGGTGCGATGATCTGGGCCTGCTTTTTGGCCAACCTTCGTAATCGGGCGAATGTTGTCGCTGCCACTGCGTTCATCGTGCCGTTCGGTTTTTTCTGGCCGATTGCCTCAACGGCAGATTTTTTTGGCCAATGGAACAACCTGTTTATGTGGAGCGCATTGGCCCTTTCACTCGCTGCCTGTAATCTTGCACCAGATAAATCCCCGCCAGCGTCATCGCCTATATCTCCAACTTCATCGCCTATATCTAAGGGCCGTCAATAGCTAGCACTCCAGCAACGTGCGCTGCATCGCCGCCTGCCATCCGGCAATTAGGTCACGGCGGGCTGGGGGGTGCATCGCCGGGGTAAAGCTGGCGTCCAACTGCCAGCGCGCCGCCAGATCATCCAGCGTGATAGACGCATCACTTTGCATCAGGGCCAGCATTGCCGCCCCCAATGCGGTGGTCTCCCGCACCGCTGGCCGGTCCACCGGTAAATCAATGATGTCCGCCAAAAACTGCATCAGCCAGTTATTTTCAGTCATCCCGCCATCAACGCGAACCACCGACACCGGAATGCCATCCGCGGCTATGGCGGTGAACAGATCATTCGTCTGATAAGCAACCGATTCCAATGCCGCGCGAACAAAATCGGCGGGGTCAGTATCGCGGGTGATTCCGTAGATTGCGCCTCTGGCATTGGGGGACCAGTGCGGCGCGCCAAGGCCGGTCAGTGCTGGCACCATATAGACGCCGTTATTGCCGTCCATCGCGCGCGCGATGTTTTCGGTTTCACCGGCGGATTTGATAATCTGCAACCCATCGCGAAGCCATTGCACAATCGCCCCCGAAACAAAAATAGACCCTTCCAGCGCATAGCTCGTTTTGCCGTTGAGGCGATAGCCGATGGTTGTCAGCAATTTATTGCCGGACGCCACCGGCGCGTCGCCGGTGTTGATGATCACAAAACATCCCGTGCCATAAGTTGATTTCAGTGCGCCAGGCGTAAAACATCCTTGCCCGATGGCGGCGGCCTGCTGATCACCTGCAATGCCGCGAATGGGAATGGCGGTGCCAAACAGTTGGGTATCACAAACCCCGAATTCGGCAGCGCAATCCATCACCTGCGGCAGCCCGCAGCGCGGCACGCCAAACAGGTCCAGCAGGTCATCATCCCAGTTATTCTCATGGATGTTATACAAGCTGGTCCGGCTGGCGTTGGTGGCGTCAGTGGCGTGCATTTTGCCGCCCGTCAATCGCCACAGCAAAAAGCTGTCCACGGTGCCAAAGCACAGCTCACCAGCCTCGGCGCGCTCTCTTGCGTCCTCGACACGGTCCAAAATCCAAGCGTATTTTGTAGCGGTGAAATAGGGGTCCAGCAGCAAACCCGTTTTTGCCTGAATGATGGCCTCATTACCGGCATTTTTCATTACCGCGCAGATATCGGCTGTCCGCCGGTCCTGCCACACAATGGCATTGTGGATTGGCCTGCCAGTGGCGCGATCCCAGATAATCGCCGTTTCGCGCTGGTTGGTAATGCCGATTGCGATTGGCGGGTTGGAGCGGTGCTGCGCTGCGTCAACCATCGCCGAGGTAACTTCCACCACTGTTTGCCAGATGGCCTCTGGGTCGTGTTCAACCCAGCCATCTTGCGGAAAGATTTGTGCAAATTCAGCTGATTTCTGGGCAAGGATGTTGCCATCCTCATCGAACAGAATGGCGCGTGAACTCGTGGTGCCCTGATCAATGGCAATGATGGATCTTTTGTCTGACATTGTTTGGACTTTCTTCATCCGGTTTCATTTAGGTTACCATCTTAGGTCTTTTCCGCTTTGGTCTTTTCCGCCCCAGTATCGCCCGTGCCAGTATTGGCAGTCTTTGGCTTTTTTGCCGATTTTTTTGTCGACCGTTTGGCGCGGGTACGTTTTGGTGGTTGCAAAAACTCATGCCATTCTTGATGCAGCGTCAGGTCTGATAAATGCACATCCAGCGCTGCGTTGGCGATCTGAATCTCGCGCATAAAAATCAACATTGAGGCCATCATCAGCGTCATAGAGCCAAAGAAAAGCCAGCTTGCCGTTAGCTTATAGTCAAAATAGGTGGCGATCATCGCTGCCAGCGCCAGCACAAAGGCAAATGCGGCGCAGGACTGAATAAAGCCAATTAACCGCAACCGATGACGAAGGCGGCTGATCTGGCTTAAAAACCTTTCGGCATCGCCAATCGAGACATTGTCACGGATGACCTCATCATGCAGGCTGCGGATCAGCGATGCCAGCACCGAATAACGATTGCCAAAATTGACCATCATCAACGGAATGGCCGGAAACAGCACGCCAATAATTAAAATGTCTGGTTGCATTTAATAGGTTCCCATAACGAGATAATAATAACCGGGGTGACGCAAAAGTCAGCACCCTTCAGTGATTGAGATTTGTTAAGGCGGGCTTTTTAACCCGCAATCAGGCCGATGGCGATAAACCCGTCGATGATGTATTGCACCGACAATCCGGCCAGAACAATCGCGGTAATGCGGGAAAACACCATGGTAATCCGCTCATTCAGCCAGCCTTCGGCCATCACCGTCAGCACCAAAATGATACCGGTTGCCACCATGACCGCCAGCAGCGCGCTGTAGCTGATCAGCGAGCCGGTGATGCTGCCAGCATAGTCGGCGGTCACAACAATCACCGACATGATCGCCGACGGTCCGGCCAGCAACGGAATCGCCAACGGATAAACGGCAACATTATCCCCCTCAAAGGGCGGGGTTTGAGGCGCGGATTTTTTGGCAACGGCGCTCCCAGCCATATCCCCAGCCGTATCCCCAGCCGTATCCCCAACCGCATCCCCAGTTGTCTCGGCACGTTTGCGGGCTTGGCGTTTGCTGGTCAGCATATCCAATGCGACGGTGAACAAAATAATACCGCCGGCGATTTTGAAGGCGGCCTCACTGATGTTCAGATATCCCAGAATCCAGGCTCCACACAGCGCGAAAAACAGCATGATCAGCGTGGCAATGGCGGTGCCTTCAATGGCCGTGCGGAATTTGCGTGCGCGGTCCTGATGTTCGGTAACGGCCAGAAAAATGGGCGCGTTGCCGACCGGATCGATAACGAGAAAAAAGATGATAAAGGCAGTGATGAAGGCTTCATACATAATCGTTGTATTACGTGGATTTCACATCTTGCGTCCAGCGCTTTTTGTGCAGGAAATAATCTTCCCAAATGCACAATAGCCGCATCGCTGAGAAGGACAGGTGCAGAGGGCAGAAATTAGGCGCAGTTTTCCAAAAAAGCGGCGGCGAGGGGATCATCAGATGCGATGTTGATCAAGGCTTGACCACAAGGGGGGATTTCCCCTATATCTTCGCCTGTCCAAAACGCAGCCGATCAAGCTGGCCGGTCAGTAACATATCGAATGGCGATCAAAGTATGGCCGGCATAAGATGCAAGCAGCGTTTTCGTAAGGGGCGGAGTAGCTCAGCTGGTTAGAGCAGCGGAATCATAATCCGCGTGTCGGGGGTTCGAGTCCCTCCTCCGCTACCATTTCTCTCAATACAATCAATATTTTACAGCGTCTCAAATAAGATTTTGAGGCGATTTTTGCGTTACACACCTCTTACACACTTTTTGGTTGGCTTCCAGCCGCTCAAGACTATATCGTTTTTATAGTGATTGGATGTGTCAGATGCCTGTTTTGAGTGAAGATTCTGTGTTGATTATGGATGGA
>CALLKZ010000040.1:0-25030 GCA_938082345.1 uncultured Alphaproteobacteria bacterium | reverse complement strand
TAAATTAATAAAATCACCAACTAGTGCCATGCCGAAATTTCCCCAACCTTAGATATCCCCAACCTTAGATATATTTTGTACCCTAGATACAAGTCACGCCTAATATCCTATGGCACATCCATCTTTGCGGGGGTCTGACCCGGCGGTCAAAAGCCCGGTCTCCCAATCGATGGCGATTGCCTGCGAGCCGCCAATTGGCCGTCCCGCTGGTCTGATAGTGTGCCCAAGATCGCCTAATGCGTCACGAATATTTTGGGGAATGGGAGCCTCAACCTCGACAAAATCAGCAAACGGATCGGGGAAAAAGCGCGGTGCATCCTGTGCCATCTGGATGTCCATTTCATAATCAAACAAGCGCGTTAAAAACTGCATATGACCAAAGGCCTGATATTCACCGCCCATCACGCCAAACGACATAACGGTGCGCCCAGCCTTTGTTACCATTCCTGGGATGATCGTGTGCAGCGGACGTTTGTTTGGGGCAACGCCGTTCGGGTGCGCCGGATCGACAACAAAGCCCAATCCGCGATTTTGCAACATCACACCACTTTTCGGGGCCATGATTCCCGACCCAAACCCAAAATAAAGGGTGTTGATAAAGCTACATGCATTGCGGTCCTTATCGATGACGGTGATATAAACGGTGCTGCGATGTGGCGGCAATTCACTTGGCGGCATCGGATCAATCCGCTTGCCTGTGCTAATCATGGCTCGAAGCTTATCGGCGTATTGGGTGCTAATCATCCGGTCAACCGGTACGTCCGTTTGGGCAGGATCACCAAGAAAGGCGCTGCGATCACGATAGGCAAGCCGGCCTGCTTCAATTTCACAATGCATCCGGTCCACGGAAATCGGATCATCGCCAAAACGCTCAATGCCGCTCATGATATTCAGCAACATCAGCGCAATGACGCCCTGCCCGTTTGGGGGACACTCCCAGATATCATGGTTGCGAAAATTGGCGCTGATCGGGGTGACATAATCACCAATGGCGGCGTTGAAATCTTCTTGAGTATGCCGCCCACCAACGGCCTTTAATTTAGCCAGAATATCATCGGCAACTGGGCCTTCATAAAATCCGGCGCGGCCCTTTTCGGCAATCCGCTGTAGCGTTTTTGCCAGAGCGGGCTGCGAATGCCGCGCGCCAAGTGGCAACGGGTTACCATCAGGGGCGAAAACCGCGAGGGCATCGGGATCAAGCTTTCCCACCGAATTGGCAAAATCCGTTGAAACGCGTGAGGTGATTGGATAGCCATCGCTGGCATAACCGATAGCAGGGGCCAAAAGCTGGTCCATTCCCATACTGCCATGATCGCGGTTTAGCTGAACCCAAGCATCCACCGCGCCCGGAATTGTTACCGAATGCGGCGACGTTTGGGTGAGCGTCTCAATACCCTGATCCAGCAACCATTCTGAGCTGAGCCCGGCCGGGGCCCGGCCCGATCCGTTATAGGCAATGATGTTGTCACCACCAGCCGGGGAATAAAGAGCAAAACAATCACCCCCGATACCGGTAGAAGCGGGCTCAACAACTGCTTGCACCGCGCAGGCGGCAATCGCCGCATCAAGCGCGTTACCACCATCTTGCAAAATCCGAATGGCGGCCTGCGTTGACAGCGGATGCGAAGTGCTGGCCATTGCATTCGGGGCGGAAACCGGAGAGCGCCCGGGATATTGAAGGTTGCGCATGTTGATCCCTTGATAAGTTGAGCAGCTTCTTTTGCAAAAGAAGCTTCATGTCCTTGGTGCCAAGCTTGCCCTATTCGGCGGCGGCCTCCCACTCATCCATGCTAGGGCACGAGCAGATCAGATTACGGTCACCAAAGGCATTGTCAACTCGTCCGACCGGCGGCCAGTATTTGTTTGCCTGCCGGTTTCCTTCAGGATTTGCTGCCTGTTGCCGGGAGTAGGGGTGTGTCCAATCGTCACCAAGAAGTTCATCGGCGGTATGCGGTGCATGAACCAGCGGATTATTATCGGCAGGCCAATGTCCATCTTCGACCATTTTAATTTCGCCTGCGATCGCCAGCATTGCGTCACAGAACCGATCAATCTCAGTGATTGATTCGGATTCAGTTGGCTCAATCATCAGCGTTCCAGCAACGGGAAAAGACATAGTGGGTGCATGGAAGCCAAAATCAATCAGCCGCTTGGCGATATCCTCATTGCTGATTCCGCAACGGTCCTGTATGCCGCGAATATCAATGATGCATTCATGCGCAACATGCTGGTTACGGCCAGTATATAGAACCGGATAATGCGGTCTCAGACGCGCTGCAATATAGTTTGCCGACAGAATGGCGGAAGCCGTTGCAGTCTTCAGCCCGTCATTTCCCATCATTCTGATGTAGGCATAGGTGATTGGCAAAATACCGGCCGAACCAAACGGCGCAGCACTAACCGCACCTTCGCCATCAAGTGGGGAGCCGGGGAGGAACGGCGTTAGGTGTGCGGCAACACCAATTGGTCCAACGCCAGGCCCACCGCCGCCATGAGGAATGCAGAACGTCTTGTGAAGATTGAGGTGGCTGACATCGGCGCCAAATTGCGGCGGCGCGCAATGTCCGACAAGCGCGTTCAGATTGGCCCCGTCAACATAGACCTGACCACCGGCCGCGTGAACAATGTCACACAACTCGGCAATACCCTCTTCAAACACACCATGCGTTGAGGGGTAGGTAACCATGATCGCTGCCAGCATATCGCGGTTGGCCTCGGTTTTGGCTTTCAGGTCTTCAAGGTCAACGTTGCCGCCATCATCGCATTTCACGACAACGACCTTTAGTCCGGCCATCGCCGCCGAAGCAGGGTTGGTGCCATGAGCTGATTGGGGAATCAAACAGATGTTCCGATGACCTTCCCCGCGCGATGAATGATACCGGGTAATTGCCAGCAGCCCGGCAAATTCACCCTGCGATCCGGCGTTTGGCTGAACCGATACCGCGGCATAACCGGTGCAGTCGGCTAGCATTGCCTCCAATCGGGTAATCATCTCACTATACCCTTCGGCCTGACCGGTGGGGGCATAGGGGTGAATATTGGCAAAGCCGGGCCAGGTGATGGGGATCATTTCGGCGGTGGCGTTCAGCTTCATTGTGCAAGAGCCTAGCGGTATCATGCAGCGATCAAGCGCCAGATCACGGTCGGCAAGGCTGCGCATATAACGCATCATCTCGGTTTCGGTGCGGTGCTTGTGAAAAACCGGCTGGCGCATGAACCCATCAGCCCGCAGAACTGATTCAGGAATACCGGAAGGTGCATCAAGCGCACCCGTTCCGCCAAGCGCGCCGATCAGCCGTTGCAGCATGTCATCGGTGCTGGTCTCATCAAAACTGGCCGCAATTGCGCCGTCCAGCTTGCGAAGATTAATGCCTTCATCCAGCGCGGCGGCAACCAGCACGTCCCTGTCATCAGCCGCCTCGACGGTGACGGTGTCAAAAAAGATGTCATGCCGAATGGTGCGGCCCGCAGCCTGCATCGCGGCGGCAAATCGGCTGGCCATCTTATGAGCGTGTCGGGCAATGCGTGTCAGACCTTCAGGACCGTGCCACAAGCCATAAAATCCAGCCATCACAGCAAGCAGAACCTGCGCGGTACAGATGTTTGATGTCGCCTTTTCGCGGCGGATATGCTGTTCGCGCGTTTGTAGTGCTAAACGATAGGCTGTCCGCCCACCGCTATCCTGACTAACCCCGACCAGACGTCCGGGAATAGAGCGCTGATGCTGGGTGCGTGTGGCAAAAAAAGCTGCATGCGGACCGCCATATCCAAAGGGAACGCCAAAACGTTGCGCCGACCCTAGAACCATATCAGCGCCCATCTTGCCCGGCGCCTCAAGCAGCGTTAGCGCCAAAAGATCGGTTGCCACCACAGCCATTCCCCCCGCTTCGTGAACTGCCTCAATTTCGGGGCGGATATCGCGCACTTGCCCGGTGCTTCCCGGATAGCTGATTAGCGCGCCAAACACGCCTTCGCCATAGGGCGCGGACGGGGCCTTGATCTCCAGCTCGATACCAATCGGCGCCGCGCGGGTTTGCAAAATGGTAATCGTTTGCGGATGCGTGTCCGGATCAACGCGAAAGATCGTAGCCTTGCCACGATGGGCACGATAGGCCATCGCCATGCCTTCGGCCGCGGCGGTGGCTTCATCCAAAAGCGATCCGTTGGCGATGTCCATTCCTGTCAGTTCCATCACCATGGTCTGGAAATTCAGAATAGCCTCAAGCCGCCCTTGCGAGATTTCCGGCTGATAGGGGGTATAGGCGGTGTACCAAGCAGGATTTTCCAACACATTACGCAAAATGACGGGCGGTGTATGGCATCCATAATATCCCATCCCGATCAGCGATGTTTTAATCTGATTGCGGTCGGCCATGGCTTGCAATTCGGCCAGAGTTTCGGCTTCAGACAAAGCGGCTCCGATTGACATTTCGTCGGTGCGGCGGATGGCGCCGGGAATCACCTCATCCAATAACGCTTCAAGATTGGGCAGCTTTAGCGTTGCTAACATACTTGTCGTGTCATGGTCGTTCAGACCAATGTGACGCGAGGAAAACGGGGCTTGCGGCGATGCGCCCAGCCGGTCTGACGGGGCGGCGGATACTGCAGCCGGAATGCTGGCGGATGTTTCAAGCGGTGACATTATAAATCTCCATTCATATTCGTATGTTAGGCGGACATATTTCTGCTGGACAGCGTTAGGCAATCATGGCGTTGTAGGCATCTTCATCCATCAACTCATCCAGATCGCTGATGTCGGCTACCTTGATCTTGAACAGCCAGCACTCGCGGGCGCGGTCCGGTGTGATTGAGGTCAAATCATCCAACATTGCTGAATTAATCTCGGTAACGTCGCCGCTGGCCGGGCTATAGATGTCTGATGCGGCCTTGACAGATTCAAAAACGGCAACCGAGTCGCCTTTGGAAATGGCGCTTCCGGCGTCGGGAAGTTCAACAAAAACAATATCGCCGAGCTGCTCAATCGCGTGCGGCGAGATGCCGACTGTGCCGATATCGCCATCAACGTCTATCCATTCATGGTCTGTTGTGTATCGCAACATTTCAAATCTCCTTTTTGTGGTGAACTCTTGGTGTGCTCTGTTGGTGTTAATTCAGCCGCGCACATATCGGTGCGGCACAAGCGGCAATGCCGCGGTGACAACGGGGGTTAAAACCGGATTTTGGCGTCCTCGCGTAATCGCCGTAAGTTCAGTTCCGGGGGCAGCCAGTGCCGCATCAATAAAGCCAAGCGCAGCAGGTACCCCAAGGCTGGGCGCGAATCCGCCAGATGTAATATGACCGACATTTTTGCCGTCTAGCTCTAACTCAGCGCCGTCACGAACCGGGCGGCCGCCTTGCGGCAATAATCCGGTAAGAAGGCGCGGCGCACCGTCACCCCAGTCTTTCATGATATTGATGGCACCCGGGAAATCAGCGGCCTCACGTCGGCGCTTAGACAGGGCAAAACGCAGCCCGGCCGCCACTGGATTGATGCTTTCATCCAGCTCATGTCCCCAAAGTGGCAGTCCGGCTTCGAGGCGAAGCGTATCTCGCGCGCCAAGTCCGGCAAGGTTAACCGCATCATCATCCGCCAGAATTTTGGCCAGCTGATTGGCATCCGTCGCTGCCATGGAAATTTCAAATCCATCCTCACCGGTATAACCAGACCGGGTGACGATGCAAGCAATGCCGGAAATAGAGAAATGCCCAATTTGCATAAAATGAAAGCCGCCAAGATCAATGCCAAGACGTTCCAGAACAGCCGGTGCGGCTGGCCCCTGAAGCGCCAAAAGCGCGCGATCATCGCGTACTTCCAGTGATACATCGCCTGACAAATTGGCATGAAGATGCGCAATATCATGATCAGCGCGACCGGCATTGACGACTAGGTGCAACATGCCATCAAGGCGGGCAATCATCAGATCATCCAGAACGCCGCCCGCGTCATTCAAAAACAGCGAATAGCGGACGCGTCCTTCGGCGATTGCGCCGACATCGGTTGGTGTCAGACGTTCAAGAAAGGCATTGGCATCGCTTCCTGAAAGCCAAACCTGTGCCATGTGTGAAACGTCGAACAGCCCTGCTTTGTCACGCGTTGCCAGATGTTCCGCTTTGATCCCATTGGTATATTGGACAGGCATGTCCCAGCCGGCAAACGGCACCATGCGCGCGCCGTGCTCAACATGAAAATCATAGAGAGCGGTTCGGCGGGTTGGGGCTTCGCCGATCTCGGTTTCGCGGATCGGCTCCGAAGAGGTTTTATTTGTTTCCACAGGAAGCTCCTGATTCGACGTAACAGTTCATGTCCGGCGGTTGCCGGTCATGCCCCATCTGTCGTCGAACCTGAGAGATTTCCCATGACTATGAAGGGCGACCTTCACAATCTGTATCAGCTCGGCTCGGGCGTCCTAAATTTTATCAGGATTACCCGAAGGCGGCATCATACTGGTTTTCCCCGTCGGTGGGCGCTGCCGCGCCACTTTCCAGAGTGCTCACATAAAAGAAGTACGGTTACCTGAGAGTTTCCAGGGCGGTTTCTCCTTCGGTGGCCGCATACCCAAACATTGAAAAAAACAGATCAGATTGAAAATGCTTTTAAAAAATATTTGCGTTGCGACGCTCTCCCCCTTCATGTGTTGAGCTTTAAAAGCTTAAAACCGTTTCATTTGAAGCGCAAGCTGTTTTCAGCAAATCAATTGGAACCCAATATTCACCTGTTCCAAGTGTTTCGGGATTATTGTCGAGGCGGAAAAACATTTTTTGCCAAGCCTGCACCTGCTTGCACCGAGGCGTGAATACCCCCATATCGAGAACACGGCTGAGAAAATTTAATATGACGTCAATGCGCGGCGTGTAACCAAAGACAAGCGAGGCACCATTATGCCAGGCTCCCATATATCAAGTTCCGAGATGCAGGATGAATGTCCAACATGGGATTTGAGTGATCTTTACAATGATATCGATGATCAGGCTATTATCAGAGATTTAGATTTTTGCCGTCGTGAGGCGGGTCGTCTTGAGGCTGCATGGCGCGGTAACATTGCCAGCGCAAGCGCGGATGATCTTGCCAGTTTAATCTCGGATTATGAGGCGGTTCTCGAGGCGCTTGGCAAGGCGCAAAGCCATGCACAATTGTTGTTTGCGGCCAGCACGACTGATCCTTCAATCTCCCGTCACAGCCAGTCAATGCGTGAGGCTGGCGCCCAAATTGGGGCGATGCTGTTGTTTGTGGAACTGGAAATTGCCAATCTTGACGCGCAGCATATCGACATGCTGGCAAAGACACCATCGTTGGCGCAATGGCAGCCATGGTTGCGGCGGGTTCGCGCCTGGGCACCGCATCAGTTGTCGCCCGATATGGAAAAGATGCTTGCTGAGCGTGCCCCTAGCGGGCGCGGGGCCTGGGTCCGCCTGTTTGATGAGACCGCTGCCGGAATGCGGTTTCCTTTTGGCGGGGCAGACGTCACCGAGGCCGAGATTCTAAATTCCCTGTCCAGTGCTGATGCTGGTGAGCGTAAAGAGGCTGGGGCGTCGCTGTCAGGAACTTTAAAGGCCAATGAGCGTTTGTTGTCGCTGGTGCTAAATACCATTGCCAAAGACAAAGAGGTCGAAGACCGCTGGCGTCAGTTCAAGCGGCCCGTAGCGTCGCGCAACCTCGATAATGACGTTGATGATGAGGTTGTCGATGCGCTGGTTGCCGCGGTTGATGACCGCAATGCCGATCTGGCCCACCGCTATTACAGGCTCAAGGCGGGTTGGCTGGGCGGCAAATCTATCGATTGGTGGGATCGTAATGCCCCACTTCCAGATGATGATGACCGGATGTTTTCATGGGATGATGCTCAGCAGTTGGTGCTTGATGCGTTTAATGGGTTTGATCCAGAGATGGCAGACCTTGCAGTGCCGTTCTTCTCGCAGAATTGGATTGATGCGGCGCCGCGTGCCGGTAAAAGCTCGGGCGCTTTTTCACATCCGGTTACCCCATCGGCGCATCCTTATATCTTGATGAATTTTTCCGGTAAATCGCGTGATGTGATGACGTTGGCGCATGAGATGGGACATGGCATCCATCAGCGTTTGGCGGCAGAACGTGGGTATCTGATGTCGGATACTCCGTTGACTTTGGCGGAAACGGCGTCGGTGTTTGCTGAAATGCTGGCCTTTCGCCGGTTGGTGGATGCAACGGACGATCCCGCGATTAGGCGCCGTCTGCTGGCGGGAAAAGTTGAAGACATGCTGAACACCGTTGTGCGTCAGATTGCGTTTCATAATTTTGAAACACGGCTTCACGATGCCCGCCGTATAGCTGAATTAACCGCTGAGGAAATTTCCGATATCTGGATGGAAACACAGCGCGCCGCGCTGGGTCCGGCGGTCACTATTGGTGATGATTACCGTCCGATCTGGGGGTATATCCCGCATTTTGTTCATACTCCTTTTTATGTTTATGCCTATGCGTTTGGCGATTGTCTGGTGAACGCCTTGTGGCAGAGCTATCAAAACGCGCAGGCCACCGGTGATGCGGACGGTTTTGTGACCAGCTATCGCAATCTGCTTCAGGCCGGAGGGACTGAGCGGTATGACACGGCACTGGCCCGTTTTGGCTTGGACCCCCGTGATCCGGCATTCTGGTCGATGGGCCTCGATATGATTTCTGGAATGATTGATGAGTTGGAAGGACTGTCCTGATGGCGTCTTCAAATGAGTCTACCGGTGGGCAAAAAACACCAGATCGGGGCCGGGTTGGGGGCAGGTTGCGCAGGTATGCGCGCGTCACCTCGACAATGACCGGCCTTGCGGCCCGGGTTGCGGGTGAGCGTTATCTTGGCATGCAGATTGACCGGCAGAAACATGCAGCTGATCTGCGGGACGCGCTTGGCGGGCTAAAAGGCCCGATCATGAAGGTTGCGCAAATTCTTTCGACAATTCCCGATGCATTGCCGCCTGAATACGCGGATGAACTTGCCAGCCTGCAAGCGGATGCACCGGCCATGGGGTGGCTTTTTACCCGCCGCCGAATGGCCTCGGAGTTGGGGCCGGACTGGCAGAACCGGTTGCAGTCATTCTCGCGTGAGGCGGTCTCGGCAGCGTCGCTTGGTCAGGTTCATAAAGCCGTTGATCTCGAAGGCCGCGAGCTTGCGATGAAACTGCAATATCCGGATATGGCGTCGGCTATTGATGCAGATTTAAGGCAGTTGCGGCTCGTTTTTCAGCTTTATGAGCGCTATGATTCGGCAATTTCGACCGGCGATATTTATGATGAATTGTCAGACCGGCTTCGTGAGGAGCTGGATTATCGCCGCGAGGCAACAAATTTGGCGCTTTATAATCATATGCTTGCTGATGAGCCTTGCGTCCGTCTTCCGGAATATCGCCCTGAACTTTCGACTGATCGTTTGCTATCGATGAGCTGGCTGGAGGGCACGCGGATTATGCCTTTCCTTGAGAACAACCCATCGCAAGAGGCGCGCAACGAGATTGCCCGCAACATGTTCCGCGTCTGGTATGTGCCGTTTTATTTTTACGGAGTTATCCATGGTGATCCACACCTTGGCAATTATTCGCTGGATAAGGAAAACCGTATCAATCTGATGGATTTTGGATCTATCCGGTTGTTTCGCCCCTCATTTGTTGGCGGCGTTATTGATCTTTATCGCGCGCTTCGCGACAAGGATCAGGATCTGGCAGTGCATGCCTATGAAAGCTGGGGTTTTAACGGGCTTGATAAAGAGGCCATTGAGGTTTTGAATCTGTGGGCGGAATTCATCTATGCCCCGCTTCTTGAGGACCGGGTGCGCCCTATTCAGTCGCTTCGCAATGGCAGTGCTGGGCGCGAACTTGCCGGTAAGGTTCATGGTGAGCTCAAACGCATTGGCGGCATTCGCCCGCCGCGTGAATTTGTGTTGATGGACCGGGCTGCCGTAGGGTTGGGGTCGGTGTTTATGCATCTTGGCGCCGAGGTGAACTGGCACAATTTATTCCATGATTTGATTGATGATTTTGACCGGGATAAATTGGCTGTGCGGCAACGCGATGCGGCCAAGATTGCGGGCATTCCCGATAATTTGTTGCACCAAGGGGTTTAATTCGGCGCGAATTCTGCTAGAACCGTCCCTTGATTAATATTTCAACGATTTGGTGAAGTGGGGAGCGCCGTATCGTTAAGGGTGGAAGAATGACGACTATTTTTATCCCTACTGAGACTGTGCCCGGCGAAACCCGCTGCGCCGCTGTTCCCGAAACGGTCGCTAAGTTGATGGCGCTTGGGCTGGATGTGTCTGTCCAGACCGGTGCTGGAACCGCTGCATCGATCACAGATGCTGCCTTTTCTGATGCCGGAGCTACCATTGTCAAAACTGCCAAGGCCGGGTTTGATAAGGCGGATGTAATTTTTAAGGTTCGCCCGCCGCAGGGCGCCGAGATTAAGCTGATTAAAAAATCCAGCATGATCATGTCGATGTTTGAAGGCTATGCTGATGCAAAGCGCAACAAGGCTATTGCGGCCACGGGTGCCACTGTTTTCGGGCTAGAATTTATTCCGCGGATTTCACGCGCCCAGTCAATGGATGTTCTGTCCAGCCAGTCAAATTTGGCGGGGTATCGGGCGGTTATTGAAAGCACCTACCATTTTAGCCGCGCCTTTCCGATGATGATGACGGCTGCCGGCACCATTCCACCAGCCAGAGTTTTGGTGATGGGTGTTGGTGTTGCTGGACTTCAAGCGGTTGCGACGGCTAAGCGCCTTGGTGCAATTGTTAGTGCGACCGATGTTCGTCCCGCCGCCAAAGAGCAGGTCGAATCATTGGGCGGAAAATTCGTTGCTGTTGAAGATGATGAATTTAAGCAGGCTGAAACCGCAGGCGGATATGCCAAGCAGATGAGCGCCGAATATATCGCCAAGCAGCAAGCGCTGATTACCGAAACCATTAAATCTATGGATATTGTTATCACCACTGCACTGATCCCGGGCCGTCCTGCCCCGGAACTGGTCAGCGCCGACATGGTGAAATCAATGAAAACGGGCGCTGTGATCATCGATATGGCGGTTGAGCAGGGCGGCAATTGCGCGCTCTCAAAAGCCGATGAAATTATTGATGTAGATGGCGTGACTATTGTTGGCCATTCAAACATGCCCGGGCGTCTTCCAAAAGATGCCTCCAGTCTGTTCTCGCGCAACCTTCTCAGCTTCATTGGATTGATCTGGGACAAGGAGGCGGGTGCGCTAACGATTAATGAAGAGGACGAGATTATTGCCGGGTCGATGGTGGCCAAGGACGGCAAGCTTGTTCATGAATCGCTCGCCGGTAAGTAGGCCCGGTTAATCGCGACCATCCTTTTCGAGGAGAAATATCATGTCGATGTCAACAGTCACCGAAGCGACTGGCAAAATGGCGGTTAGCGCAGGGGTGGACCCGCTGGTGTTTGGTATCACCGTTTTGGTTCTTGCCTGTTTTGTCGGATATTATGTGGTTTGGTCCGTCACCTCGGCGTTGCACTCGCCTTTGATGGGTGTGACCAACGCTATTTCGTCAGTGATTATCGTCGGCGCATTGATCGCCGCTGGCCCAACCGAATCCAATTTTGCCCAGATCATGGGTTTTGTTGCGGTGGTGCTAGCCTCGGTCAATATTTTCGGCGGCTTTATCGTAACTGAACGAATGCTGGCGATGTTTAAAGGTAAAGGGTCAAAGAAATGAACCCGACGATTACTGCATTTTTGTATCTGGCCAGCGGCGTCTGTTTCATTATGGCGCTTCGTGGTCTTTCGTCACCTGATTCGGCCCGCAAGGGAAACCGCTTTGGCATGATTGGTATGTTGATCGCCGTGGCAACGACTGTGGCGCTACCGCAGGTGCAAAGCTATAGCATGATCATTGGCGGAATTGTGCTTGGTGGTGCGATTGGTACCGTTCTGGCGCTTCGTATTCAGATGACAGCGCTTCCGCAGCTCGTTGCGGCTTTCCATTCGCTGGTCGGACTGGCAGCCTGTTTTGTGGCCGCCGCTGCCTATTTCAATCCCGAGGCGTATGGTATTGGCCAGCGCGGGGCGATCCATGCCGGCTCATTGATTGAGATGGGGCTTGGTCTGGCCATTGGCGCGATCACCTTTACCGGTTCGATCATTGCATTTGGCAAGTTGCAGGGGTTGATCAGCGGTAAACCTGTGGTTTTCCCGGGACAGCATTTTGTGAATCTTGCTCTTGGCCTTGGTATGGTGGCGTTAATCGCCGCGATGGTGATGACCAATTCGGACAATATGTTCTGGGGTGTTTTTGCAATCGCACTGATTCTTGGAATTTTGATCATCATTCCCATTGGCGGTGCTGATATGCCTGTTGTGGTGTCGATGTTGAACTCCTATTCAGGTTGGGCGGCTTGCGGCATTGGATTTACCCTTGGCAACCCGCTGCTGATTATCACCGGTGCGCTGGTGGGTGCATCAGGGGCGATCCTGTCCTACATCATGTGTAAGGGCATGAACCGGTCATTCTTCAACGTTATTCTCGGTGGTTTTGGCGGTGAAGATGCGGCCAGCCCGGTTGGCGGTGCTGGCGGTGATCGTTCGGTTAAGCAAGGCTCTGCGGAAGACGCGGCCTTTATCATGGAAAATGCCGATAGTGTGGTGATTGTTCCCGGATACGGAATGGCAGTGGCGCAGGCGCAGCACGCGCTCCGTGAAATGGGTGATATATTGAAGGCGCGCGGTGTGACCGTTCGCTATGCAATTCATCCCGTTGCTGGACGCATGCCAGGGCATATGAATGTTCTGCTGGCCGAAGCCAATGTGCCGTATGAGGACGTTCTGGAGTTGGAAGAGATCAATCGCGATTTCGCTCAGACCGATGTTGCCTTTGTGATAGGGGCGAATGACGTGACCAATCCGGCTGCGAAAACTGATCCGACCTCACCAATTTACGGAATGCCGATTCTGGATGTTGAGTTGGCGAAAACGGTTTTGTTTATTAAACGCTCAATGGCATCGGGGTATGCCGGTGTTGATAATGAGGTCTTTTTCCGCGACAACACGATGATGCTGTTTGGTGATGCCAAGAAAATGTGTGAAGAAGTCGTGCAGTCGCTGGACTAGGATGAAAGCATAAGATAACGCGCCCAATAAAAAGGCCGCCTCGACAATATTAGAGACAATGTCAGGCGGCTTTTTTCGTTCTTAAGTCCCTCCAGAATAAGAGCGGCATGTCGAAGCCCATCCTATTTAAGGTCTGGTGAGGAACGAGTCTGAAGCACAATTTTCTGTGGGGTAGAGGGTTTTTGTGGGGTAGAGGGAAAGTTTAACCCTAAAACCCCTCACGCTCCATGCGCTTACGCATCAGCTTACGAACCCGGCGGGTCGATTCTGCTGCCTCGCGCGCGCGCCGCTCAGATGGCTTTTCATACGCACGGCGGTTCTTCATTTCACGAAAGACGCCTTCGCGCTGAAGTTTCTTTTTCAGAACGCGGAGCGCCTGATCTACATTATTGTCTCGTACAGTTACGTACACGGTCAATCACACCCTTTTGTTTGCAGCTGCGGTGCAGCTTGTGCCCAGTCGCCCTTTTGAGCAGACCATGGAAGCACATTCAATTTCGTATTTCGTCTGACAGCAGGTACGGAAAAAAACTGCGGCCCTATTGCATTAAGGCGCGCTTTTTAACACAACCCATAAGCCTATGTAAAGCCCGAAGCTGTAGAAACGAAAGCCCGGAGCCTTGAAAAGCCGGACTCAATACATTTGAAAATGACAGCAGAAGCTATGTTAATAAATGCGTCAAGCGTGCCCGGATGGTACTGGAATTTCGGTGCATCCTAATTATATAGAATCTAATGTATGTTTGGTCGTCCCGGTATTTCTGCGCACTGTACTCAAAATTGGGCCGAACATTCACAATCACCGGCAATAGCTCCATGGCGATAGGAACAGATAATGGCCAAGTCCGAACGCGAATTTGAAGATGGCGACGATGCGGTGGCGGCTGTAAGGTCAGCTATTGTAGCGGCCGCACTGATCCACGTTCCGTTTGATGGTTGGGGCGATGCCGCCCTTTTGGCCGGTGCCGATGATGCTGGTTATACGTCTGATGATGTAAGGCGACTTTTCCCGGGCGGGGCGATAGATGCTATTCGGGCGCACTCATCGATGGCTGATACAGCGATGGTGCAGGCCTTCGAGGCCCAATCAGATCGCCCGGAAAAGGTGCATTTGATCATTCGTGAATTGATTCTGATCCGCTTGCAACAAGCGGGCCCGCATAAAGAGGCGGTTCGGCGTGCCATGACGATCATGGCGGTTCCGGGCAATGCGCTGGTATCGGCAAACGCACTTTATGCGACGGTTGATGCGATGTGGCGCGCGGCTGGGCAGCGCGACACAGATTTTTCATTCTATACAAAGCGGGCCACGCTGGCGGCGGTTTATAGTTCTACCCTGTTTGCGTGGATTGCTGATAACAGCGGCGATCCTGCGGTGATTGAGGGTTTTCTTGATCGGCGGTTAAAAGATGTATCGCGTATTCCAAAGGCTACCGCGCCCTTACGCGGGGTCATGGGAGCAGGCCAGCGTTTTGCCCGCGGTTTGTTTCAGGCAGTGGGCCCGCGCGCTGGACGTTAGGGCCCCGTTCGCCCATCCAGCTTAGGTCAGATTTCCCAGCTTAGGTCAGATTTCCTAGTCTGGGCACGATTGCAAGTAGGTGTCTTTTCGTTCGCGATAGGGTATAACCCCTCGCATAAACTGAAATCCACCAAAAGTGCTGGGATAATTATGCCAATCAAAGTGCCAGACAATTTACCAGCGCTTGAAGATTTGCTCGCCGAGCAAGTTGATGTTATCGCGCAAAAACAGGCGCTAAAGCAGGATATCAGGCCGTTAAAGCTCTTGCTGTTGAATCTGATGCCCAAAAAGCAAGACACTGAAGTCCAGTTTGCGCGATTGTTTGGCAATTCACCTTTGCAGATCGAAATGATCCTGATGACAACGGCAAGCTATACGCCGCGGCACACGAAACCCGGTTATCTGCGCCGTTTTTATCGCCAGCTTGAAGATGTGCAGGATGACTATTTTGATGCGCTGATTGTAACGGGCGCACCGGTGGAACGTTTGGCCTTTGATGATGTTGCCTACTGGCAGGAATTGACCAAAATCATGGATTGGTCGCGCGCGCATTGCTTTCGCCGACTTGGCGTCTGCTGGGGTGCGCAGGCGATGCTGCATCATTTTTACGGGGTACCGAAATATGATTGCGGGAAAAAACTGTTCGGCATTTACCAGCACAGCCTAAATAATGTGAATGGCCGCCTGATGCGCGGATTTACCGAGACGTTCCCGATGCCGGTTTCGCGCTATACCGAAAATCGCCATGATGATCTTCAGGCGGCAGGGATCGAAGTGTTGGCCGAGAGTGATGGTTGCGGCATCGGGCTGGCACGCGATCCTGCTAGCGGCGATTTGTTTGTGCTGAATCATCTGGAATATGATGCTGATACGCTGGCATCAGAATATGCGCGGGATCAAAAGGAAGGGTTGCCCACAGAATTGCCGCATGGCTATTTCCCGGGAGATAATCCCGATGTTACACCGGTAAATTTCTGGCGGCCTTATGCGTTTCTGCTGATCAGTAACTGGATCAATGATTTATATCAGGCAACGCCGTTTGATCTGACGGATATTGCCAAGAATTAGGCTGATCCAAAAATACGGATTGCCAAGGATTAGGGATCGCCTAGTGCAAAACCGTCTATTTGGCGGAAATCTGCCGGTTGGTGTGTCCCATCTTACGGCCAACCCGCGCCTCGGGTTTGCCGTACAGGTGGAGATGGACGCCCGGTGTTTCTAAAATTTGCGGAATTTGCGGCATATGTTGGCCAAGAAGATTGTCCATCTGCCAGCTTCCATAGGCGTCAGTATTGCCAAACCCCATTCCGGCCAGACAGCGCGCAAGCTGCGTAAACTGGCTGGTGGTGGCACCCTCAATCGTCCAATGGAAGCTGTTATGGGGGCGCGGCGCCATCTCGTTGAACAGCAACGTTCCGTCTTTCGTAACGAAAAACTCAACTGCCAAAACGCCAAACAGGTCCAGTTCATCAGCGAGCGCGGCGGCGGCGATCTGCGCAGTATCGGCTATTTTATCGTCGAGGGGGGCGGGGGCTATTGTTTGCGACAGGATGCCGTTTTCATGTTTGTTCTGGCTGATCGGGAAATGGGCAATCGCCCCTCTCGCATCTCGCGCCAGCAAACAGCTGATTTCCCGGTCAAAGCTGATGTGCTCTTCAAGAATGGCATCATCACTCGCAAATTCGGCGAAAATTTCAACCGGTGATTCTCCGGTAGAAATGCGGTACTGGCCTTTGCCGTCATATCCAAACCGGCAGGTTTTCAAGATACCGGCCCCGTTCAAATCATCCAGCGCGGCGGATAAATCATCAGCGCTGCGCACCTTCCAAAATCGCGGCGTGGCAATGCCCAGCTTGGCAGCCAACGTTTTTTCGGTGACGCGGTGCTGAGCTGCCTCAAGCGCGCTGCGACCGGGACTTGTCGGACAAAGAACGCTGATCACATCCATCGTCGCCGCGGGCACATTTTCAAACTCGCTGGTGACAACATCCACCGATTTGGCGAATTTTTGCAGTGCCGTACGATCATCATAGGATGCGGTGGTGGCCATATCGGCGACAGCTGCTGCTGGACTACCGATGGCGTCAGGGGCAAAGATATGGGTCTTCAGGCCCAGCTGCGCCGCGGCGATTGCCAGCATCCGGCCAAGCTGACCACTACCAAGAATGCCGATGGTTTTAACCGGCATGGCAGCTTGATTGATTGCCCCGACTCCGGTCATGCGGCCCTCCTGGAATTCATGTTGGGGTTTGGGCAACATTATCGGTTTGCGTTTGCCGCCATGTGGCCAGCCTTGCGGCAATGCCGCTATCGCCAAGCGCTAGAATTTGCGCCGACAACAGCGCGGCATTCTTTGCGCCTGCAACCCCGATGGCCAGCGTTCCCACCGGCACCCCGGCCGGCATCTGAACGATCGAAAGCAGCGAGTCCATGCCGCTAAGGGCTTTGGATTCAACCGGCACGCCAAGAACGGGAAGGTTGGTATGCGAGGCCAGCATTCCTGGAAGGTGCGCTGCCCCCCCTGCGCCAGCGATAATCACCCCAAAACCGTTATCGGCGGCGGTACGGGCAAAATCAGCCAATCTGTCAGGCGTCCGGTGCGCTGAAATAATGCGTGATTCATGCGCCACATCTAAATCCTCCAGAATGGCGGCAGCCTCACTCATGGTGGCCCAATCGGACTGGCTTCCCATGCAAATAGCAACGCGCAAAGTCGGGGATATGGATGGATTCATGATCAGGTTCTTCTCAATATTCACGCGCTCAAATCGGCCTAGGATAAATAAGGTTAGGCTATAATATCTGGCAAGCTTCGACTGCGCAGCATAGTAATTTCATCTTTTAGGGCCAGCTTACGCTTTTTCAGACGCTGAAGTTTTATCTGATCAAAGGGTTTGTCCTCAGAAAGATGCTCAATCACATCGTCAAGGTCACGATGCTCGCTCTCCAGCTCGTACAACTGGGTTTGCAATTTCTGCTGTTCTTCGCTTTCGGTGGTGGTCACCGGCCCTGTTTCCTGTTTGCCCCTTGCCTCATTGCCGGTAGATGCCGGTCAGTGTTGGTTAGGGATGGTTGTTACCGCCCTTGTCGCTCCCATCTACGCCCTCACTTCTGTTTGAAGACAAGGTGTGAGGATAGGGTGTTATGGAAGCTCGCTGATGGTTGTTACCTGTTCTTCGGCCTGTGTTGTGGTACCGCCGGCTTTTTCAATAGCCGCATCAAGATCGGCCTGCTTACACAAGCCCAGCATGGCCGGATGTTTGGCCGAAATATTGCTGATGTTCCAATGTGTTCTCTCGCGGATTTTGGTGATTGTCTCTTTTGTCGTACCGATCAGCTTGACGATTTGCGAGTCTTTCAACTCGGAGTGATGTTTGACCAGCCAGGCAATTCCGTCAGGTTTGTCACCACGGCGCGCAACCGGAACATAGCGCGGTCCTTTGGTGCGCCGGTTAGGCGTTGGAAGATCGGACGTGGCAAGAACCAGCCGCCCTGTTGGATCACCTTCGCAGCGGGTAAGTTCTTCGCGCGTGAGCTGGCCGTTTTGCACCGGATCATACCCCTGAATCCCAATTCCGGTTTCGCCATCTGCAACCGACTGGACTTCCAGCGGATGTAGATTACAAAAATCTGCAATCTGGTCGAAGGACAGCGCGGTGTTGTCAATTAACCAAACGGCTGTGGCCTTGGGCATAAGTAGTTGAGTCATCATTACCTGCTTTCTGCGGCACGACCCCTCCGGGCCGGCGCAATATCGCGTTTAATTAACGGGAACTACTTTGTTATACTAATGAAAAGCCTTGATTGCAAAGGGGCTTTGCGGTCCGACCTAAAATTGCCGATAATTAGGGGGGGTAAGCCGCATTTTCCCCCTTATTTTGTGCGATTCAAATGAGGGTGATGCCCGGATGGAGACGCCCAGATGGAGAATGTGAAATGGAAAAAGAATTTAATGCATTGAAGCCGGCTGGAACCGGCAGCGAGATGGAGCGCTGGAATGTTGAGGATCTGCGTGCCTATATCGACAGGATGAAGGCTGAAATCGAAAAAGTTGAGGTGATTATCGCCAGCAAAGGGTGAGTCAGTGCGGCTGCAGAAGCGCTTTTTGGTGATAAATAGGCCTAACTTGGATAAAGACCTGTACTTGGATAAAGACTTGAACGCGGATAAGGGCGGCAATTCGGACTTAGCCGCTAATCGGTTCGGGCTGGCATTGGCAGCGGCACCATCCAGTCGGGCAGCCGCAATGTCGCCGGTAATGTATCAATAGTCAGGGTCGCACCGGTCTGCCGGATGCGATGCAAATCGGATAGTTTCATCGCCGCCAGACAGACGCTGCCGGTGCTGGTTGGTGCCGCGCTCAAGATTTTGCCGAGCACCGCATCGCCGTCATGGATAGCGGCGGTGCTGGCCGGTATTCCGCCCGAAACCTCAAGCGGGACAATCCGGCGTTTGACCAGCCCGCGATAATGTGTTCGTGCGGTCACTTCTTGGCCGACATAACAGCCTTTTTCGAAATCAACAGCGCCAAGCTTGTCCATCCCGGCCTCTAGCATCAGGGCGCGTTCGGGAACCAGATCGATCGGGCCTTGCGGAACCCCTGCGGCAATTCTCAGCGCGTGCCAGTTATCAATGACGGTGCGCCTGCCTGCCTCCACCGGCAAATCGGCTTCATCAGCACCAAGCCAGCGTTGGCCCAGATCGGGGTGGCGCGGGTCATCAAAAGCCCCTTCGATGGCTGAACCGTCGGTGCAATTCCAGATCACCCAGACGCCAAGTGCATCCTCTTTTTCCAGAATAACCGGACGACGAAGTCGGTAACGGCGAAGCCGGGCAAAAAGATCATCAGCCCGGCTTTTATCGCACTCCAGAAAAATATCATCGCCGGTGCGGTAAATCATCATGTCAGCAAGCACGCGGCCTTGCGGTGTCAGTAGCGCGCCGGGAATACACCTACCGTGCGTCAAGGTTTCGGTGTTCACGGTCAGCAATGCCTGCAAAAAATCAGGTGCCTCATCTCCGCCGACGCGGATTACCGTGCGGTTATTATCGCGGGCGTGGCAGGTGCTGGTGTCAGAAGTTGGGGTCATTTCATATCCGTAATGTCGCCTTCAAAGCGGGCCATATAGAAATGGCGCTTACGGGCCCAAAAACAACGTTTTTCATCGGGCCAGATTTCACGATAATATTCTGTATCTTTGAAATAAAATATCTGGGTGCAGAACAGATAGGTGATTTTGATCAGCTCTTCGCCAAGATCGAGCTCACCGCGGTCCTGAGTGGTGATTCTGATCGACGGCTGGTCCCGGCGAAAACATTGGCCGACCTTATCCCCGCGGCAGGCAGTCTCATCAGAACTGGTGATCCGGACATAGGTAAACCTGCCGTCTGAAAAACGAAAACCTTCATCGTCAAACATGGCACAATTTTCATGTGGCGGCGTTTGGCTCTTGGCAAATTCACAAGTGAACCACGTTCCTGCCCATTTATCGTTTAGGGTATCGGCGTTGGCGGTGCTTTGTGGCAAACCCAGCATCGTTAAGCCCAGCACCATTAAGCCCAGCACCGTGAATGGCATCAGCATGTATCCCATCAATGGAAAATCTCTAAATCGAATTATACCGGCCTCCTATCTGATGGTGTTGATTTTAGCGATGGCGGTGCCATCAGCATGCGCGCTGCCAAAAGTTGGGCTAAGATTGCCAGAACGATATTCAGTCCCATCAGAACCCCCATCCCGAAGCCCACATCAATCAGCACGCCCATCACCATGGGTGACAGCGCCGAAGAGAAAACCCCCAGCGGCAGAACCACTGCCTTTACCTCTCCAAGATAGCGTGTTCCATAAAGTTCTGCTAGTGCCGCCGCAACCGCCGTGTGCGGCGCTCCCGCGGCCAGACCAAAAAATATAAAAAAGACAAAAACACCAATACCGCCGCCCAGCAAATCCCCTATCCACAACGCCGCGCAGGCAAGGCTGATGGGTAGAATCGTGTGCGCGGCAACGAGTCGGCCAGAAAATCTGTCAACAAGCTGGCCGGAAATCAGCGTTCCGATAACAGCACACGCGGCATAAACAACATAATTCGCAGTCCATGCCTGCAATGATACACCGGCCAATTCGGCAATATAAATCTGGTGAAACATTAGTCCGGTAATCGAAAAGCCGGGAACCATCGTCAGCCAGATAAGGCCAAGCCAGAAGCGCCTATCACGTAAAACCGCCCGCCGCCGCCAATGATCAACACCGTCAATCCGAACAATATCACTGCTGGTCCTGTCACTGCTGGCCGTATCATTTATGCCAGCTTTGGCAGCGGCAGCTTGAAGCCCCTCCAGCCCGGCGCCATCCTGATAGCGGGTCCGGCGCGTTAAAACCCGAATCAAAGGCGCCAGTCCGACCAACGGCAATATCGGAAAGCAAAGCCATAATACGCGCCAGTCATAAACCGCCAACAGCGCGACAATCGATGCCGGGCCTATAGATTCTGCAAAGGTAATGCCCAGTTGAGCCAGTGATAGCGCGCGCCCGCGCGCTGCAACATAGCGCCGGGCCATCGCCGTTGAATAAACGTGTGATGTCATTCCCTGACCAAAAAGCCGCAACAAATAAAGCCCGCCAATAAGACTGATCACTGAAAAAACCTGACTGAACAGCAAGGCGGCGGCGCACAGGCAGCAAATAATCAACAGGGCCAATTTTTCGACACGCATCGTGTCCGCCAGCTTGCCAAGCCATAAAAGGCTGACCGCACTGGCTGTCGTGGCAATCGCGTAATAGGTGCCGAACGCACCGTGGCTTAACCCAAGTTCTCCCCTGATTTCGGCAGAAAATAACGAGATGAAAAAGGTCTGTCCAAGCGATGAGCAAAACGCCATCGCCATGCCAAAAATCAGAAAACGCCACTCCACACGGATAAAATCAAAGGTGCCAATTGTCATTTTCGGGGGCAAGGTTGCTGGCGAGGGAGGGGTCTGATTTTTCATGGCGGGGAGTTCATCACGATGCGCAATAAAGAGCAAGCCCCCTATCGAGCAGGTTATTATAGCGTAAATGACATAAAATTTACTGTGTCAGTGACATAAAATTCGGTGGGGCGGAACGACCATAACATCGCCGACAAATGGATAAATGAATCGGCGCCTAAAATCCTGCAGCGTCTTGAAATTTCCCCTTTACTGCATAACTAAATAGCATGCTGAAGGCGTTTTGCATAAAAATTATCGAAATTTGAAATATGCAGGGATATCAAAAACCCCTTGATGGACGATATTTTGTTAGACAGTAAAATGAGGCCAAACAGATTGGCTAACCAACAGATTGGCTAACCAACAGGGTAAGGGGCATGGATGATGCATATCAAATGGATATGATGCCCTAGGTTACTATAGCCGGGTTTGACCGCTGAGTTATGCCCTAGTCGGGAAGGAAGAAAAGATGCAGACCGATAAATTTACCGCGTTGGTGCGAAATGCCTTTATGGCGGCGCAGAATAATGCGCTGGCGGCTGATCATCAAAAAGTAACGGCAATGCATGTTTTGCGCGCTCTCCTGGACGACGAAAATGTAACCGCCCGCACCCTTATTGGTAGGTCAGGTGGAGATATTGGTGCACTGGAAGCCGGATTGCAAAAGTCACTAAAAGCCATTCCTGCGGTCACTGGCGCTGGGGCTGACCAATTGCAGTTGGACATGGATCTGGCGCGTGTCATGCAGGCCGGTGAGCAGGAATCAAAAAAGCTGAATGATTCATTTATGGCAGTGGATGCGCTGCTTATTGCCATGGCTAAAAGTAAGGGTGAGATCGGCAAGGTGATGCGCGGTGCCGGCATTGATGCGGCGCGTCTTTCCACCGCCGTTACCGACATGCGCAAAGGCCGGACCGCCGATAATGACGCCGCAGAAGAAAGCTATGAGGCGCTGGCCAAATTTACCACCGATGTGACCGATGCTGCACGTCGCGGTAAGCTGGATCCGGTGATCGGGCGCGAGGCTGAGGTGCGGCGCGCAATTCAAATTCTGGCTCGTCGAACCAAGAATAATCCGGTTTTGATTGGCCAGCCCGGAGTGGGTAAAACAGCCATTGCCGAAGGCCTGGCCCAGCGGATCGTGAATGGTGATGTGCCGCAAGCACTGGCTGAGAAATCACTTTTATCGCTGGATATGGGGGCGTTGGTCGCCGGCGCGAAATATCGCGGTGAATTCGAAGAACGCCTGAAAGCTGTGTTGAAGGAAGTTCAGGCGCGTGACGGCGAAGTGATCCTGTTTATTGATGAGATGCACCAGCTGGTTGGCGCGGGTAAAAGCGATGGTGCGATGGATGCATCCAACCTGCTCAAACCGACTCTGGCGCGCGGTGAGCTGCGGTGTATCGGGGCTACTACGCTGGATGAGTATCGCCAATATGTTGAAAAAGACGCGGCCCTGACACGCCGTTTTCAGCCGGTTTTTGTTGATGAGCCGAGTGTCGAGGATACGATCTTTGTGCTTCGCGGTCTGAAAGAAAAATACGAACTTCATCATGGTGTTCGCATTACCGATGATGCGCTGATCGCCGCGGCACGGCTGTCTTACCGGTATATAAGCGAGCGATTTCTGCCGGACAAAGCCATTGATGTGATGGATGAGGCGGCCAGCCATCTTCGTATTCAGTCGGACAGCAAACCTGCCGATCTGGACACTACTGATCGCGCCATCATCCAGTTGAAAATTGAGCAGGCGGCCCTGCAAAAAGAAAGCGCAGACAGCGCCGGCAAACGCCTTGATGCCATCGCCGATGACCTGACCGAGCTTGAAGCAAAGTCGGCGGAACTGACGGCGAATTGGGATGCGGTTAAAGCGCAAATGGCCGAGGTTGGTGGATTGCAACAGGCGCTTGAAGATTCGCGGCATGAACTGGAAGTTGCCCAGCGTGAGGGCCGTCTTGAAGAGGCCGCCGAGTTGACATATTCACGCCTGCCGTCGATCGAACAACAGCTTAATGCGGCGAAAGCGGCGGTGTCGGAATCCGATCTTGTCGATGAGGAGGTCACCGCTGCCCAGATCGCTGCGGTAATCAGCAGTTGGACCGGTATTCCGGTGGATAAAATGCTGGAGGGTGAGCGTGAAAAACTGCTGGCTATGGAAGCCGCTATCGGCAAACGCCTGATTGGTCAGGACGAGGCGGTACACGCAATTGCCAACGCTACCCGCCGGTCCAGAGCCGGTCTGTCGGATCCGAACCAGCCGATGGGAAGCTTTCTTATGCTGGGGCCAACAGGTGTTGGCAAAACGGAAATGGCCAAGGCGTTGGCGAATTTTCTGTTCGATAATGACAATGCCATTCTGCGGATTGATATGTCGGAATATATGGAAAAACATGCAGTCGCACGGCTGATCGGCGCTCCTCCGGGCTATGTCGGGTATGAGGAAGGCGGCGCGCTCACCGAAGCTGTCCGCCGCCGGCCTTATCAGGTGGTGCTGTTTGACGAGATCGAAAAAGCGCATCCCGATATTTTCAACATTCTGTTGCAGGTGCTAGATGAAGGTCATCTGACTGACGGTCAGGGGCGTCAGGTGAATTTTGCCAATACGATTGTTTTACTGACGTCAAATATTGGTGCTGAGCATCTGCTTGCCCTTAGCGATGATCAGGAAAGTGAGGCGGCCCGCGATGATGTGATGAGCGAAGTTCACGCCACCTTCCGTCCAGAATTTTTGAATCGCCTCGATGAAATCTTATTGTTTAATCGTCTTTCTCAAAGTCATATGGGGGCTATCGTCGGCATTCAGTTTGCCCGCCTTCAGGAACGGGTGAGCGAGCGCGGCATCACTTTGAGGTTGAGTGATGACGCCAGCGAATGGCTGGCACTTCGGGGCTATGATGCACAGTACGGTGCCCGCCCCTTGCAGCGGGTGATCCAGAACACGGTTCAAAATCCGCTTGCTGAGGGGATTCTTGAAGGCCGATTTGGCGATGGTGACTATGTTGAAGTCCGCGTCGATCCGGCAGAAGGAAAGCTGATTTTCGGCGTTGGTAGTGCCAGCAAAACAGGCGAGTTAAAAGGCGGATTAACTACCAGCGCCGCTGATGTTGCCGGAAATGCCTAAGCCGCTGGAACCGTGCGCCCTATCGCCTGAAAGCCGCTGCCTAACCGATATTAACCTTTCGCAGATAGGGTAATATTGCTTTGAATGCTCCAAAGGTTTTAGTCGCCTCCGCATCGCTAAAGGCGGCTGGAATAATCACATCTTGGCCAAGTTGCCAGTCTGCCGGAGTAGCCACGCTTTTCATCGCAGACAGTTGAAGCGCATCCAAAGCTCTTAAAACTTCGGCAAAATTTCTTCCCACAGTCATTGGGTAGGTCATCGACAATTTTACCTTTTTGTCCGCCCCGATAATAAAGACTGATCTGACGGTGGCCGTGTCATTAGGAGTTCTTCC
>CALLKZ010000039.1:0-6899 GCA_938082345.1 uncultured Alphaproteobacteria bacterium | reverse complement strand
TCATCACGGAAGCGCATGACCCCCAGAACCGGACCAAACACTTCCTCACGCGCCAGTGCCATATCGGGCGTTACATCGGCAAAAACGGTTGGCGCCATATAAGTGCCGCCGGTGTCGGCTAGGATCTGATTGCCGCCAGTGGTTAGGCGCGCCCCGCCAGCCTTTGCCTGATCAACAAACCGTAAATTTTGCGCCAGTTGAGCGGGCGTTGCCACCGCCCCGCAATCGCTCGCAAGATCAAGCGGGTTACCGACGGTAATGCTGGCGGCATGCGCTGTAAGCTTTTCAACCACCGCGTCATAGATTGCCTCTTGCACCAGCAATCTGGACGGTGCCACGCAGGTCTGGCCTGCATCACGGAACATCGCCGTCGCCGACACCGCGATGGCCTTATCAAGATTTTCAGCATCATCAAAAATCACATTGGGTGATTTGCCGCCAAGTTCCAGATAGACGGGCTTCATGTTGCTCTCAGCCGAGGCCATTAACAACAGACGACCAACTGTGCCAGATCCTGTAAAGGTCAGCATATCAACATCCATATGCCGCGCCAACGGATCGCCAACGCCAACACCGCCGCCAGTTACCAGATTAAGCACGCCTTCGGGCAGACCAGCCTCATGAATTAATTCAACCAGCCGGATCAGCGATAATGACGCCACCTCAGACGGCTTGAGAACAATTGAATTGCCCATTGCCAAAGCCGGCGCCAACTTCCACGCCCCAATCATCAGCGGAAAATTCCACGGCACGATAACACCGCAAACACCAATCGGCTCTCTTAGGATCATCGATAAAACCGAGGGGTCTGTCGGGGTGATCTCGCCATTCACCTTATCAACCATCTCGGCGTAGAACCGGAAGGTCGCAGCAGCAGACCCGGATTCAGCCTTTCCAGCCATCACAATCTCACAGCCATTATCACGAACCCCCAGAACCGCAAGCTCGGTGGCATTCTTCTCGATAATATCGGCAATTCTATGCATGATGGATTTGCGGGCGGCGGGCGGCATTGCCGACCAGACACCACTATCGAAACTGGCCCTGGCAGCGGCAACCGCGGCGTCCACATCGCCAGCGCTGCCCTCGGCGATATTGGCCAGAGGTTTGCCATCAATCGGTGATGTCACCACTCGCATCTCGCCGGTCAGCGCAGGTGTTGCCTTGCCGCCAATCCAATGGCTGCGGTCAGTAATGCTTTGAGTGCGAAATTTGTCGATTGTTGCCTGATCCATTGAAATTATTCCCATAAGAAAAGTGCGAAAAGGGTTTTTGCGTTGTTAGTCGGAAATTAGCGTAACACATTAAGAAAACCGTGCCTAACCGGCTGTATCAGGAGCGCGAACCGGCGGCGAGATATCACCCTGTTGACCAATTTTTGTTGCAGGTCATTTAGATTTCTGAGAGGGTTTTTGCGTTAGAATCGGCGAGGAAGGGCAATGTCCGAAAACATCAAAAATGCCAAAGTTCCCTCGGGCAGAGACACGGCGTCATCCGGCGGTGGAACAGGTGAGTGGCACTTTTCTCCAGACTTACCGGTCACGAATAACCCGCTGTTTGAGTGGCCGCTTGATGCACGCCGTATCGCTGCCTATTACCGCGATTACTGGCTGACCATCTCTGAAGTTTCAATCTTTCTGGCTCTGGCGGTTTTTGGCTGGATATTTTTAAACGACCATCTTGGGGATATGAGCGTTTTCTCGGCGCAGTGGATTGGGGTTATCTATGCGTTTAATCTGTCAATAACATTGATTTTTGCTGGTGGGTTTCACCTGTTTTTCTACCGGCTGCGAATACAGGGCGATAACCGAAAATATGTATCGCAATTCGGGCATCGCGGCGGCGGGCGCTTTACCTTTGGGCGGCAGGTCTATGACAATATGTTCTGGACGTTGGCTAGCGGGGTCACCATTTGGACCGGCTATGAGGTGTTTTTGCTGTGGGCGCATGCAAATAGCTGGATGCCGGGGATTAGCCCTATCACCAACCCGGTGCAATTCAGCCTGATCGCTTTTGTCACCGGCATTTGGGTGGCCTTTCATTTTTACTGGGGGCACCGGCTTCTTCATATGGGGCCGCTTTATCGCTATTTTCATTCGCTGCATCACCGCAATGTCAATGTCGGGCCATGGTCAGGAATTTCAATGCATCCGGTTGAACATGTGATTTATTTCAGTTCGTTACTGATCCATCTTATTGTACCATCTCATCCGATTTTGATCATGTTTCACGGCTATATGCTGTCGCTCTCGGCGATTTTTGGTCATACCGGTTTTCATGATTTACTGATTGGCGACCGGCCGCGAATGCAGCTTGGTCATTTTCATCATCAGCTTCATCACCGGTATTTTGAATGTAATTATGGCAGCGTCGATTTCCCGCTGGATGTGTGGTTCAAAACGTTTCATGACGGCACTGCCCAAGGGCGCAAACGCCTGAAATCACGGCTTGGGCTGCGTTGATAACCGTCTCCTGTGCATAGTTTTTTCCCTCGTTTCAAATTAGGGTTTCAAATTAGGGTTTCCAAAAGGTGTTTTTATGGTTGAGCTAGGCCAATCCGCATCATCGCAGCAAAGGGAAGAAGGCGGCTCCAAGGCTGAGCCAAACCCCATGCAATCAATGGCGCGATGTCTGGCGTGCGGGCAGCCTGAAAATATTATCTGGGTTCATGGGCATGGGCAGTGCGCGCATTGCCATATGAATGTGATGCCGTGCTGTGACGGCGAGGTTTGCGCCCCCGACCCAGATGATCCAAAAGATCGGGGCAGCTGAAATAAATGACGTAAATTCGGCTTGCGTCACGGTGCTTACGGGGTATAAAAGGCGGAGTTATCATACCGCATGGGAGTTCATCATGAACGCAAATATTGGATTGATTCTGGTTATAGGTTTTCCGCTTGCACTTTGCCTCACTCTATGGATTTTTGGCAAAGTTTCAGTTCGTCCCGACTAATCACCTACCCGACTAATCACAAAATTAAGTTAAGAAATTATTCTGTTTGAGTGAGGGCTTTTCCCCCAGCCTCAAAAGCTAGCGTCACGCATTTATGGCGATTGCGAATGGCGCGTACCGGTTCAAACTTTTCCATTCCCAGCGCAGGTTTTGCGGCATCACCGTCGCTCAGCCAGTCCTTAAAGTCTTGGCGCAAATCAGTAATTTCTTTGGGAAGGCGGCCCTGTGATAGCGTCAAAAAAAGACCGGCACCCGCCTCACACAGCGCGCAGCCCCGTACCACGGTGCTGGCTTTTTCAATTTTTCCTTCATTAAGCAATAGCCTGATCTCAACCTGATCGCCGCAGGTCGGGTTCATTAGCGTGGCATGATGCGTGAATGTTTCCAGCGACACCGAGGCCCGCGCTGATTTGGCAAGCATCAAAATCTGATCTTGATAGATTGCATCCATAATCACCGCCCAGCAGGATGTGCCTGATAAGTTTTAGAGGTATCGGGCCGCTCAACTAAAGGCAAGTTAGCCAGCGTTAATGACCAGCAATGCTACGCCGGCAGCCGCAGCGATATATGTCACAATGACCAGCCAGTGAAGGCGGTTATAGACATTTTCTTCTGGCACATTGTCCGGACGAGTTTTTTGCGCTGCCATGGTTCTGTTCCCTGAAATCTTTGTGCGATGGATTCGCTGACGGCCCCCTACAAGACCGCGCTCACCTTACGTCGCGATCAGAAAAAATTCAACCTGACAGATAGGTCATTCAGCGATTTTTTCAGGGGTGATTTATGCGGGTCTTTAAAACCGCAATTTGGGGGCGGCGCGTAGGGCTGCCAACAAAACAGATATTTTTCGATAGGTTTGCCCCGATTCAGATTGAGTTAGTCGGGCCGCCGGATTAAAGTAGTTGCCGAATGGGGGAAAGCAGTTGAACCGTTTCGTTCGCAGTCTAATTTTGTTTATTATTTTGTTTGCGGGCTGGCTACTGATGTCGGGCCATTATACGCCGTTGCTCATCGGGCTTGGCGTTTTAAGCTGCGCGCTTGCAACTTGGCTTGCCCATATGATCAACGCAACCGACAGTGACGGGTTGCCGCTGCATTTATTTGCGCGTCTTCCCGGCTATCTTTTATGGTTGCTTCGCGAAATCATCATGTCGAACATTGCCACAGGCCGGATTATTTTGTTTGGCCGTGCGCGCCCGGAACTCTTTACTACAAACGCGGCCCAAGCTACGCAGTCGGGGCTTGTGACCTATGCCAACTCAATTACGTTGACGCCCGGAACCGTGACCATAGAAATTGTCAACGGCGGCGATACCGAATTTCTGGTACATTCTCTCGACCCAATCTTCACCAAAGATGTTATGGACGGCGAAATGAACCGGCGGGTCACCGCGCTCGAAAAGGGGGGCGGCACATGATGTTCGGCGTTGGATTGGCGGCCTGCGGCGTGGCTTTAGTTCTGGCGCTTGTTCGCGCGATGAAAGGACCGTCGACATTTGATCGACTGCTGGCGGTGAATGCCATTGGGACGACGGTTATTCTGGGCATTGCGCTGCATGGCTATGTGATGGGGCGGCCGGAATTTGTCGATATTTCGATTTTATATGCGGTGATTAATTTCATTGGCACTTTTGCTGTTCTAAAGCTTTTTAATACTGGCGGGCTTGGCGATACCGGCGGTCGGGCAAAGGCTGAAATCGTTCCCGAAGCCCAAACCGCCCCGAAACCAAGCCCTGATAGGGGAGCAAAATAATGACGCTCCTGATCGATATTCTATCCGGTCTTTCTATTGCTATCGGGGTGATTGCGCTTGTTACCGGCAGCCTTGGCCTGATCCGGCTTCCCGATCTTTATAGCAGAACGCATGCGGTGGGCATGATGGATACCGCCGGAGTGGGCTTTATCATTCTGGGGTTGATCATCCATGAGGGATTCACGCTGATTACGGTAAAGCTGGCGGCGGTTGGTATTTTTCTGTTTTTCACCAGCCCGATTGCAACACACGCGGTGGCGCAGGTGGCAATGCGCAGCGGTGTAAAGCCGGTGATTGATATGCCGGCCAGTCCCAAAGCCCCCAAGAAAGCGGCCCCCAAGAAAGCAGGCCCCAAGAAAGCAGCTTCTAAAAAAGCAGGCGGGGCAGGGCGATGATTGGGTTTGTCACAAATCTTTTGTTGCTGGTATTTCTGGTGTTTATTCTGGCATTGGTTATCCGCGCGCGGCGCTTGTTCGCCGTGGTCGTTCTGGCCGGGGCCTATTCATTGGTTTCGGCGGCGATGTTCGTCAATCTGGACGCTGTCGATGTTGCCTTTACCGAGGCGGCGGTCGGGGCCGGTATCTCGACCGTGCTGTTTCTGGCAGCGATGGCATATCTTCCGGGGCAGGAAAAGCCAGCTCCGGATGAGGGGGTGATCAACTCGACACTCCTTGCCGCGCTGATTTGCGTAGGGGCCGGAATTTTGCTGATTGCCGCCGCGATTGAATTGCCCGTTATAGGGGATCCGAATGCACCGGCGCATGTTCATGTGGCGCCGCGCTTCATTGAAGAAAGTGGCTCTTTCCTGCATATCCCGAACGTGGTGACGACGGTTCTGGCCAGCTATCGCGGGTTTGATACTTTGGGCGAGACCATTGTTGTTTATGCCGCCGGGCTTGGCGTGGTGATATTGCTGTCGGGGCATACCCGCACGGCGCGCACGATCATTTCCGGTGTTAAGAGCGTAACCACAAAGACCGGGCGCAGGCCTTCAGCTTCCAAAACAGCTAAAAAAGTCAAATCGGAAAAAACCGTTAAGCCGGGCAAGCGAGGCAAAAATGGGTGAGAATCCTATCCTGCGCGTTGCTGCAAAAATTCTGTTCGCGCCGATAATCGTGTTTGGTCTTTATGTGCAGTTTCATGGCGATTATGGCCCGGGGGGCGGGTTTCAGGCCGGTGTGATTATCGCCGCTGCCTTCATTCTCCATTCGCTGATCTTTGGCCTTGCAGCGGGGCGCAAACTTGTCCCGGCTTGGTTGAATTTTGCCATGCTTGCTGCCGGTGTCCTGATCTATGGCGGGGTTGGTGTTGCTGGGATGGTTCTGGATGGATTATTTCTTGATTACAATGTGTTGCTTGCCGATCCTTCAGCTGGACAACATCTTGGAATTTTAGGAGTTGAGTTCGGGGTAGGCCTAACGGTGACTGCCGTCATGCTGGCGCTTTTTCATGCGTTCGCCGGATTTTCTGAAGCCAGATTTAACCATGATGGTTCTGCTGATGATGGCGCCCCCGACGGTAAGGATGCGTAAGAATGGCTGATGTTGTTTCCATCATTACCGGTAGCTGGAATTATCTGGTCGTCATTTGTTTGATGATGGGCGGATTGTTCATTGTTATTTCGCAGCATAATTTTGTGAAAAAACTTGTGGGTCTGGCGATTTTTCAAACGTCTGTGTTTTTGTTCTATATCACCGTTGGCAAGGTTGCCGGGGGTACCGCGCCCATTCTGACAAAGGCGAGCGACACTATATATTCAAACCCGCTTCCGCATGTGTTGATCCTGACGGCAATTGTTGTTGGTGTGGCGACAACGGCACTGGGGTTGGCGCTTGTTCTTCGGATAAATGCCGCTTTTGGTAGTATCGAAGACCATGAGGTTTTGGCGATGAAGAGCGAGGCAGCGTTGCCGCGGTCAAGACGATCACGCGCGGATGAGGAGGCATCATCATGACGCTCTCCGCCATCATTGCTAATTTACCGGCGCTTATTGTTATTGTTCCGCTGCTTCTTGCACCGGTTGCCGCCCTGATGCCGATGGCGGGGTTGGCGTGGCTGGTTGCGCTTATTGGAACTGGCAGTGCGTTGATTTGCGGGATTCTTTTGCTTGGCGCTGTCAAGGGCGGGGCCAGCTTTAGCTATTTTCTTGGGAGCTGGCCACCGCCTTGGGGCATTGAGTTTGTTGTTGATTCT